>NZ_CP076562.1:372500-745000 GCF_022174665.1 Eubacterium sp. MSJ-33 | reverse complement strand
GAAGCAAGCGAGAAAACCCAAACCGGAAGCTAATGGGCAGGTAGCGGAGAGAAAACTGGGCGTGAAAGTAAGAATCTAAGCTTGAAAGCCCATGTTGTGGGCGTAGGAAGAGAAAAGCAAGCGAGAAAACCCAAACCGGAAGCTAATAGGTAGGTGGCGGAGAGAAAACTGGGCGCGAAAGTAAGAATCTAAGCTTGAAAGCCCATGTTGTGGGCGTAGGAAGAGAAAAGCAAGCGAGAAAACCCAAACTGGAAGCTAATGGGCAGGTAGCGGAGAAAAAATTGGGCGTGAAAGTAAGAATCTAAGCTTGAAAGCCCGTGCCGTGGGCGTAGGAAGAGAGAAGCAAGCGAGAAAAACCAAACCGGAAGCTGATTGGCAGGTAGAAGAAAAAACAAGTAAAAATTATGATAAAAAAACATAATAAAAAGATTAAATAATACGAGAGGAGGTCGATATATATGATGATAGATCAGATGATTATGGAAGCGCGTTCAATGGGATGCTCGGATATTCATATCACAGTAGGGATGACACTTATGTATCGAATCAACGGCCGCTTGCAGAATGCACCGACCAATCCAAGTGATGGCGAGATTATCGCGATGCTCGCAGAACTTCTGACCGATGAACAGCGGGAGAATCTCGAGCGGGGCATAGATGCGGATTTTGCAATCCGTACCCCGGATGGTAACCGTCAGCGTGTGAATGTGTTCAAGCAGGATGGTAAGATGGCGGCGACAATTCGACTGCTCAATTCTTCGATTCCGTCGATGGAGATGCTTGGACTTCCAAGCGTGCTTCGGGAACTGGCAGATAAGCCGCGAGGCATGATTCTTGTGACAGGACCGACCGGTTCCGGTAAATCAACCACACTGGCTTCTATGATTGATTATATCAATGCAAATCGCCCGGAACATATCATTACGATTGAAGATCCGGTTGAGTATGTATACGACAGAAAGATGGCACTCATCCATCAAAGAGAGGTGGGCAGAGATGTCACAAACTTCGCATCCGCACTTCGAAGCGCACTCCGTGAAGATCCGGATATTATTCTGGTAGGAGAGATGCGTGATTACGAGACAATCTCGGCAGCACTGACCGCTGCAGAAACCGGACATTTGGTTATGTCCACTCTTCATACGACAGGTGCGGCGCAGACGATTGACCGAATTATTGATGCATGTCCGGCAGGAATGCAGAATCAGGTACGGACACAGCTTGCAAGCGTTCTAAATGGAGTTATTACCCAGTGCCTGATTCCGAATGCGCGTGGAAATGGACGTGTTGTAGCAACAGAAATCTTAGTTGGTACGGATGCGGTTTGCAACCAGATTCGTGAGAACAAATGTCACCAGCTTGGATCCCTGATGCAGTCCGGTTCATCCGTTGGCATGCATACATTAAATGGTGATTTGTCCCGTTTGGTTCAGAGCGGTATGATTAACCGTCAGATGGCGTACAAATATTCGAACGATGTTGCAGAGCTTGATCAATATTTGTAAATTCAAAATGTGGTAAAAAATACCAAAAGAATATCTCTCAAAAAAGAGAGAAAAAAGTTGATAGTAATAGCAGATTTTGCTATACTTTATAAAGATTTTTCATATCAAAAAAACAAAAGAACTAAGGAGGAAATGATTATGAAAAAAATGAAAGAAAACAAAGGTTTTACTTTGGTAGAGCTGATTGTTGTTATCGTAATTCTCGCAATTTTGGCAGCAATCCTCGTACCAGCATTGCTTGGTTATATTGACAGAGCAAAGGGGCAGCAGATTGTATTGAATGGTAAGAGCGTACTTACAGCCGCACAGGCAGAGCTTTCAAGCGAGTATGCAAAGGGATCTAAGGTAGCTGATTTGGCTGATTCTAGCAAAAATGCAGCGTTTGTAAATCAGGTTATGGCAACAGCAGATGTAAGTAAGTGTGAATCTGCAGTAATTAAAACAGGTAAGAGTGCAACAGGCGTTACAAACAACCATGAGGAATTTACTGTAAGAGCTGTTGCGTACAAAGAAGGTGGTCAGTGGATTTATTATACATATAACTCTACTAACGGAACTGGTTCATGGGATGCTACATACGCAGATTTTTCGGCTGATACATTTGGAAAAACGATTGTGTTGAGCGGTAATGGGCCAACAAACGATGATAATTAATATTTTATAAGATTTGAAAGCTTCGGATATTGTTCCGAAGCTTTTTTATATATTATCGTAAGAGTTGTGAAATGAAAAATAGACGTATAGAAAGAACTACTCTGGAAACATATCGCATAGCCCCGGAACGAAAACTGGGCGTGGGAGTAGAAAAGTAGGCGGGAAAATCCACGATGTGGTGACACCCGAGGAGAACAAAAACAAGCGAGAAAACCCATCTTGAAAGCTAATCGTGCAGTTTCGGAACGAAAACCGGGTGTGGGAGCATGAAAGTAAGCGGAAAAAACACGACATGAGTGCGAGGAGGGCGCATATGTGCGAAACACATATTTAGGGTGCTCCCGACGATATATACAGAGCGATAGCGATGTGGTGACACCCGAGGAAGAAAAAAGCAAGCTAGAAAAACCAAAACAGAAAACAAACAGAAACCCATCCCGGAAACTTGTAAAAAAGGTTTCCGGGGTGAACTTATTTACAACAAAAAGACAAGCTGGATTCTAATTAAGCCAAACTCTACATGAAATTCCGCATTACCAATTGTTGCACCCAACTGGAATCGAGCGGATGCTGCTGTGTCTCATAAGTTAGAATCAGATTAACATCCGGAATGATATTGCAGTCACAATATGTACTGATTTTCTCCATGGCATGATCTTTGTATTCCTTTTTGTCCATCAACCCCAAATGCTCCCAATAAGTATAGGAATTATTCTTTGGATTTTTAACTGTAAAATCAGGATACATGGTTGCTCCGTTTAGTGTGAGCGGTGCTTCATATCGAAACGGAATATGGTTTGTGAATAAAATATTTGCTATAATTTCCTCTGATTTTGAGCGTACCTTCATTCCGGAAAACGTGTTGTGGATGAGGTCTTCGCGCTTATATGGGTTTTGCTCATATGGAACACTTGCCCATGTGTCAGGGATTAGTGCCTTAGCTAAATATGTGTGATAATTTGAATCCGTCGCCAGAAGCTTCTGAGATGTATTCGGCAAAGTTTGAACATCTTGAATAAATTGATCAAGAAGTGTTTTTTCTTTGATGCAATCATCCAGACAACTTTCATAATATTTCTTTAAAGCTAATTTCTCAATAGTGGCAGATTCTTTGGTTGGAATGTATTTTTTCAGATTGCCATTCACTTTGTATGATTTGATATGCTTTCCGTTCTTGAAACATTGTAGTTTTCCAGCTGGAAATCTGCTGATTAGTTTCTTATAGTTTTCGATTCTTCTATTTAGTTGTTTTTGTTGTTCAAGAATATTTTGTATAAATATGATAAACACCTCTTTTCATAATGGGTATTAAAATGATTGTATTTATATAGCTGGTTTAATACGAAAACATGTGGAATTGTCAGACAACACGGTAAAATGTAGTCTGTGTGGATGGGTGAAAATCTGGATTGTAAAACAGATTTTCTGTATGAAATACGATGCGCTTAAACTCGATAAACGAGTTGTGTTTAATGTAGCATATATGTGTTGTTTCGTAAATGGGATACATGATTTTATCACAGAAAATACATAATTTCTTTTGACGAATATATTGACTTGGGTGTGTGAGTAGAAAAGTAGGCGGGAAAACCCACGGTGTGGGCGTAGGAGAAGAAAAGCAAGCAGAAAAGCCCACCCTGGATGCTAATTGATATGTTGCGGAGAGAAAACTGGGCGAGGGAGCAGAAAAGTAGGCGGGGAAACCCATAGCGTGGGCGTAGGGAGTGAAAAGCAAGCAGAAAACCCACCCTGGAAGCTTATCGATATGTTGCGGAGAGAAAACTGGGCGAGGGAGCAGAAAAGTAGGCAGGGAAAACCCACGGCGTGGGCGTAGGAGAAGAAAAGCAAGCGAGAAAACCCACCCTGGAAGCTAATCGATATGTCGCGGAGAGGAAACTGGGCGTGGGAGTAGAAAAGTAGGCGGGGAAACCCATAGCGTGGGCGTAGGGCATGAAAAGCAAGCAGAAAAACCCACAGCAAGCAGACACCACCAAACATAACAGCCTCCAAACAAAAATCACAAGCAAAAAATCCCATATTTCATCCATTCCTATCTTGAAGCCAAAGGAAATAGATGGTATAATCTAAAAGATTGCATGAAGACAAAACCGAGACAACTGAAAAAATCATTTTCTGACACAAAGTGGTGTTTTCAGTCGTTTCGGAGTCTGAATGCAGAAAAAAATATTTCAAGGAGAATTTATTATGTACAAGAAGTTTGAGATGGAACTTGCCGGAAGAACCTTGCGTGTCGATGTAGGCAGAGTTGCAAAGCAGGCAAACGGTGCAGCTTTGATGCACTACGGAGATACAGTTGTGCTTTCAACAGCAACTGCATCAGAAAAACCAAGAGATGGTATCGATTTCTTCCCACTTTCAGTTGAGTATGAGGAGAAGATGTACTCTGTTGGAAAGATCCCTGGAGGATTCAACAAGCGTGAGGGTAAGGCAAGCGAGAATGCAATCCTTACATCCCGTGTTATCGACCGTCCGATGAGACCATTGTTCCCAAAGGATTACAGAAATGATGTTACACTTAATAACATGGTTATGTCAGTAGATCCGGAGTGTTCTCCAGAGCTTACCGCTATGCTTGGTTCAGCCATTGCAACAGCAATTTCTGATATCCCGTTTGATGGTCCATGTGCAACGACACAGGTTGGTATGATCAACGGCGAACTGATCTTCAACCCAAATTCTACACAGAATCTGGAGTCAGATCTGAAGCTTACGGTTGCATCTACAAGAGATAAGGTTATCATGATTGAGGCTGGTGCGAACGAAGTGCCGGAGGCGAAGATGATCGAGGCTATTTATGCAGCCCATGAGTTAAACCAGAAAGTAATCGCATTTATCGATAAGATCGTAGCTGAGTGTGGTAAGCCAAAGCATTCTTATACAAGTTGCGCAGTTCCGGAAGAACTGTTTGAGGCAATTAAGGAGCTTGTTCCGCCGGCAGCAATGGAAGAGGCAGTCTTTACGGATGAGAAGCAGGTGCGTGAGGAGAATATCCGCCAGATCAAGGAGAAACTTGAAGAGGCATTTGCAGATAAGGAAGATTGGCTGGCAGTTCTTGATGAGGCTGTTTACCAGTATCAGAAGAAGACAGTCCGTAAGATGATTCTGAAGGATCACAAGCGTCCGGATGGCAGACAGATCACACAGATCCGTCCACTGGCTGCTGAGGTTGATATCATTCCTAGAGTGCATGGTTCTGCTATGTTCACAAGAGGACAGACACAGATCTGTAACGTTGTAACATTGGCTCCACTTTCTGAAGCGCAGAAGTTAGATGGCCTTGACACAAACGTTACATCTAAGAGATATATGCATCACTACAACTTCCCATCATACTCTGTTGGTGAGACAAAGCCGTCCAGAGGACCGGGACGCCGTGAAATCGGACATGGCGCACTTGCTGAGCGTGCACTTGTTCCTGTACTTCCAAGTGAGGACGAGTTCCCATATGCAATCCGTTCCGTATCTGAGACATTTGAGTCAAACGGTTCTACATCTATGGCTTCCACATGTGCATCTTGTATGTCACTGATGGCTGCAGGTGTTCCAATCAAGAAGATGGTAGCAGGTATTTCCTGTGGTCTTGTAACCGGTGAGACAGATGATGATTATGTACTGTTGACAGATATTCAGGGACTCGAAGATTTCTTCGGCGACATGGACTTCAAGGTAACAGGTACAACCGAAGGTATCACAGCAATCCAGATGGATATCAAGATTCATGGTCTGACACGTCCAATCGTAGAGGGCGCGATTGCAAGATGTCGTGAGGCAAGACTTTTCATCATGGATACATGTATGAAGCCGGCTATTGCAGCTCCAAGAGATCACGTTGGCGAACTTGCTCCGAAGATTATCCAGACAAAGGTTGATCCGGAGAAGATCGGTGAGATCATCGGACAGAGAGGAAAGACAATCAACGCAATTATCGAAGAGACAGGCGTTAAGATCGATATCGATGATGATGGAAATGTATTTATCTGCGGTGTTGAGCAGGCAGGTATGGACAAAGCATTAAAGATCATCCGTTCTATCGTAGACCCAATCGAGGTTGGTAAGACTTACGAAGGTAAGGTTGTTCGTATCATGAACTTCGGTGCATTCGTAGAACTGTCACCAAATAAGGACGGTTTGATTCATATCTCTAAGCTGGCAGATCGCCGCGTAGAGAAGGTAGAGGATGTTGTAAATATCGGCGATGTAGTCAAGGTTAAGGTTCTTGAGGTTGACCGTATGGGTAAGATCAGCCTGAGCCTGAAGGACGCAGAGCAGTAAAAAACGAATTAAATAGGTTTCAAATAGAGTTGTGCATAATTGCCATTTCTTAAAACAGGCGATGCGTTTGTATAAGATGGTGATTATGCACTACTTATCTAAAGCAAAAAACTATAAATTAGGGAGGGTACCTCATGAGATATGGATACTTTGATGAGGCAAATAAGGAATATGTGATTGACAGACCGGACACACCGGCACCTTGGGCGAACTACCTTGGTTCTCCGGAATACGGCGCAATCATTTCCAACAATGCCGGTGGATATAGCTTTGTAAAGTCTGGTGCAAACGGAAGAATTCTTCGATATATCTTCAACAGCTTTGACCAGCCGGGCAGATATATCTATTTGCGTGACAATGACAGCAAAGATTACTGGTCAGCTTCCTGGCAGCCGGTAGGAAAAGATTTGGACAGCTACAAGAGTGAGTGTCATCACGGTACAGGCTATACGTATATGAATGCAGAATATGCAGGCATCAAGAGCTCTGTGCTTTACTATGTACCACTTGATAAGACACATGAGGTATGGAAGTTGAAGGTTACGAATGATTCTGACAAGCCTCGTAACCTGTCCGTCTTTGGTTACTGTGAATTTACAAATGATAACAACTATGAGCAGGATCAGGTCAATCTGCAGTATACACTCTTTATCACAAGAACGTATTTTATGGGAAACCGCATCAAGCAGGTAATCAATGAGAACGTGAATAAGGGTGCGGCCATCAACGGAAGTGTTGCATTTACAAGATTCTTTGGTTTGGCTGGCGCAGAGGTTGCAAGCTATGCCGGAGATAAGGAAGCGTTTCTTGGCAGATATCATGGTTATGGCAATCCGGCCGGTGTTGAAAACGGTGATTGTGGAAATAGTCTCAATTATAACAGTAACGCCTGCGGCGCTTTGGAGACTAAGATCACACTCGCACCGGGCGAGAGCAAGGAGATTGCATTTGTACTCGGTATGAAGAATGATGCAGAGACAGAGGCAGTGATGAACAGCTATGCAGATGTGCATGCACAGAGTGAAGCAGAGCTTGCGGAGTTGAAGGAATACTGGCATGGAAAACTGTCTCATTTCCAGGTAAAGACACCAAGTGAATCATTCAATGCGATGATCAATACATGGAATGCATATCAGTGTTTCATGACATTTATCTGGTCGAGAGCCGCATCATTTTCCTATTGTGGTCTTCGAAATGGATACGGATACCGTGATACCGTTCAGGATATCCAGGGTGTGATTCACTTAGCACCGGAAATGGCGCTAGAGAAGATCCGTTTCATGTTGTCTGCACAGGTAGACAATGGCGGTGGACTTCCGCTTGTAAAGTTTGATCATAATGCAGGTCATGAGGATACACCGGATGATGAGTCTTATGTACGTGCAACCGGACATCCGGCATACCGTGCAGATGATGCATTGTGGCTGTTCCCAACAGTTTATAAGTATATTGCAGAGTCTGGAAATACAGACTTTATCGATGAGGTAATCCTGTTCGCAAATGGCGGAGAGGGTACGGTATATGAGCATTTGAAGCGAGCGATTGATTTCTCTATGAATCATCTTGGAAACAATCGTATGCCGGCAGGTCTGCATGCAGACTGGAATGACTGCTTACGTCTTGGCAAGCAGGGCGAGTCAACATTTGTTGCAATGCAGCTTTACTATGCGATGAGCGTGCTCCGTATCTTCGCAAAGCAGAAAAATGATACAGAATATATCGCATATCTGGATAAGATTCAGAAGGAACTTGGCGATATCATTCAGACAAAGTGCTGGGAGGATGATCGTTATATCCGTGGATACAAGGAAGACGGCATGATTATCGGTTCTAAACATGATCCTGAGGCAAATATGTGGTTGAATCCACAGTCATGGGCAGTTATCAGTGGCCTTGCTACAAAGGATCAGGCAGAGAAGGCACTGGAGTCTGTACATAGAGAATTAAATACACCATATGGCGTACGTCTGATGGCACCATCCTATGTGGATCATGCGTTTGAGGGAGCATTGATGCTTTTGTTCAATCCATCCACAAAGGAAAACGGTGGTATCTTCTCACAGCCGCAGGGCTGGATCATCTTGGCAGAATCTCTGATGGGACATGGAAACCGTGCATTTGAGTATTTCACAGAGAGCTCACCTGCATCCATGAATGATAAGGCAGAGATCAGAAAGCTGGAGCCATATTGCCATGGACAGTTTACAGAGAGTTCAGAAAGCCCATTCGAGGGCAGAGCACATGTACACTGGCTGACCGGTACAGCATCGACAGTTATGGTTGGATGTGTCGAGGGTATCCTTGGTATGCGTCCGGACTTCGACGGACTTCGTATTGCACCATCGATTCCATCTGACTGGAAGGAATTCGAGATCAACAAGGACTTCCGCGGAAAGAAGCTTCATATTGTTGTAAAGAATCCAAATGGCGCAGAGAGCGGTTATACAAGTCTTGTTGTAAATGGCAAGGAAATGAATGATAACTACATTGCGGCAAGCGAGCTTGCAGATGTAAATGAGATTGTTCTGACGATGTAATTGCAGATATAAGACGTAAATATAATATTATGATTATGTGATATGGTGGGTAGATTCTATGCCCACCATATTTTGTCGTATGACTCGTTATTATTAAATATAGGAAGGGGGAATCTGCTGAAATGGAAAAAAGAAAATTTCAAATCAAAAATTTTATTGGTGATCGTGCGTTCTATAAACGATATTTACTACTTGCTTTGCCGATGATTTTACAGAATGCGATTACAAATCTGGTTAGTTTTTTAGATAATATTATGGTCGGACAGCTTGGCACCGAGCAAATGTCTGGTGTCGCGATTGTAAACCAGCTGATTTTTGTATATAATCTGGCAATCTTTGGCGCGGCGTCGGCGGCAAGTATTTTTGGCGCACAGTATTTTGGAAAAGGAAACCATGAGGGACATATGTACTCATTCCGATTTAAACTGTATGCAACTATGTTTGTGACAATACTTGCAATTACGTTATTTGTCACGAATGGCGGGAATCTGATATCGCTGTATCTTACGGACACGGCAGGAACGGGTGCAACAGAAGTTGCGTTGCGGTATGGAAAACAGTATCTGTCCATTATGATGATAGGTCTGGTTCCTTTTGCGATTACACAGTCATATGCGACTAACATTAAGGAAACCGGACAGACATTTGTACCGATGGTTGCAAGTTTTGTGGCAGTTGGTAGCAATGCAGTGTTAGATTATCTGCTGATATTTGGGATTGGACCATTCCCAGAACTTGGTGTTATGGGAGCAGCACTTGCAACGATACTGGCTCGTTATATAGAAGCTGCAATTATCGTGATCTGGGCACATACCCATAAAGAAAAGAATAAGTATTTGATTGGTGCATACCGGGGATTCGGTATGCCGGTAGAAGAATTTAAGGCAATTTTAATCAAAGGATTTCCACTTATGCTGAATGAACTTCTTTGGGCGGCGGGAATGACAGCAGTGACACAGTGCTATTCGGTGCGTGGACTCGAAGTGGTTGCCGGTTTAAACATTGCAACGACAATAACGAATCTGTTTAATATTGTATATATTCAGCTTGGTGCCTGCATAAGCATTATTGTGGGACAGTATCTGGGAGCTGGAGAATTGGAACAGGCGAAAGACGCTGATAATAAGATGATCGTGTTCAGTGTATTTTGTTGTATCCTTGTTGCAGCAGTGATGTTTGTAGTTGGCAGGTTTTTCCCACATATCTATAACACAACGGATGAAATTAAGATGCTTGCTACATCGTTCATGAGTATATCTGCACTTTTGATGCCGATTTGTTCCATGAGCCATACTTTTTATTTCACCTTACGGTCGGGTGGTAAGACATTGGTTACGTTCTTGTTTGACTCCGTGTATACGTGGGTAATTGTTGTTCCGTGTGCGTATGTGCTGGCGCATTTTACGGGACTTGGCATTGTGAGCGTGTATTTTTTGGTACAGGCAACAGAATTAATTAAGGCGACAATCGGATTTTTTATGGTGAAGAGTGACGTCTGGTTGGTACAAATGGTATAATAACATCTTGCTTATAATGGAATATATTATATTTAAAAATAAAAAGAGACATTCCCAATTGAGGTGACCCCCAAAAGTTAGACTTTATTGCGAAGTGGATTTTCCACTTCGCATTTTTCATTTATGCAGCCAAGAGGCGTTTCCTGTATTGTACAGGGCTGAGCCATCCTAGTTTCTCTTTGATACGTTTTTCATTGTAATACTTGATATATTTTTCAATCGCCAATTTAAGTTCATCAAAGCTATAGTATACAACACCATAGTATATTTCCTGTTTTAATAATCCAAAGAAGTTCTCCATAACAGAATTATCATAGCAGTTCCCTTTCCGTGACATACTTTGAAAAATACGATTTTCTCTTAATCTATGAGAGTAAGTCTTCATCTGATATGCCCACCCTTGATCCGAGTGAAATGTTCTCCTAAACCGACAATCAGAAGTGATTGTGATTGCTTCTTCCAGAGCAGTCATTACACTTTGTGCAGATGGTCGTTTATCAATACCAAAGCTTATGATTTCTCCATTATACATATCCATAAATGGGTCAAGATATAACTTCTGCATCACCATTCGTCCTTTTTCATCTATCTCGTAATACTTAAACTCTGTTGTATCTGTTGTAATCTTCTGATGCGGTATATTGGTGTGAAATCGTCGTCTAATTCTATTCGGAGCAACTGTTCCCACTTTTCCACGATAAGAGCTATACTTACGAGATTTTCTAGTGAAAGATGTCACTTGAAGATTTAGTCGTTGCATTAACTTCTGTACTTTCTTTTTATTCACCACGTAGCCTTGATTGCATAATTCTGCCTTCATTCTTCGATAGCCGTAGTCTTTGTGCTCTGCGTGTAGTTCTAGCATTTTAGCCTCTAATTCAGCATCCGGATTTTCTCTATCAAATCGCTTTTGCCAGTACATGTAGGTTGCTTTCGGCATACCTGTATATGAGAGAAGATCTTTTAGTTTGAATTCTCTTCGGAGGCTGTGGATGACTCTTGCACATCTCTCATTTTTGCTTCGTCCTCTAAACGCAGTCTCCTCAGTTCTTTTAAAAAGGCGTTCTCTATCCTTAACTTTAATAACTCATCTTCAAGTTCTTTGACATGTTCTGCGCTGGTATCCACTGCACGCTCTTCAAACGAAGAGGTTTTAGTTTTATGATTGTCTTTTTGATTCAATGTTTTCTTACGACCTTTCTTCTTAGGTCTCAATGCGTCAGGACCAGCAATCCGAAAGCCTTGAACCCATTGAGCAATCATTGCTGCATTATTTATTCCTTGAGACAATGCTAACTCCTGATATGAAACCTCACTTGATAAATATAACTCTACCACATGAAGCTTAAATTCAAAAGAATAATTCTTTTTTTCTCTTGATCGCATCAAACCAGCATCGCCGAATTTATTATAATAGTCCACCCAATTTAACACTTGTCTTTTGTTTTTTACATTGTACTTTTGTGCTAGATAGTTGTACCCTCCTTCGCCGTTCAAATAAGCAATTACTACTTTTTTCTTAAATTCAAAACTATATTTTGCCATAAAAATACCGACCTCCCAATCGTTAGATTTTTGGTCTAACTTTTGGGGGTCGGTACAAATCTGAGTTGCTTGGAAATGTCTTTTTTGCGTTATAGGCATTTTCTGATTGCATATCCTACATATTATTCGCGGCATTTACGATCATCGGCAAGATCTGCTTCTTTCTGGATACAACACCCGGCAGATTGATGCTGCCGCCGGATACTTCGTCGAGCTTGAAGGCTTTTTCAAGCAGTTCTTCGGAGTTCTTGCCATAGTATAAAAGCTCAGTGCTTTCTTTGAAGATATTTGTCAGCATGAAGAACAGCATATCGGCTTCACTCTGGTTGTAGATGCTTTCCATGTATTTCAGGATACGTGGCTTGACGGCATCTAACATCGTAGAGTTAAATGCTGTGATCTGTCCGATACCGAATTTCAGGTTCTCGGAGGAGAACACTTTGTAATCCTGATGGAAGATCTCTTCGTCTGTCTCGTTCATCAGCTTGCTTCCGGCGTTAAACATGGCGATTGCATACGCTTCGATATCGATGTTCGCGATCTTTGCAAGCTTCCGACAGGTATGCTCATCGATCTGTGTGCAGGTCGGAGAGCGGAACATCAAAGTATCGGAAATGATCGCAGAACATAACAGTCCGGCAATCTGCTTCGGAATTTCAACATGGTTTTCTTCGAACATCTGATAGATGATCGTTGCGGTACAGCCAAGTGGCTGGTTGCGGAAATAAACCGGATTCATTGTCTGCAGTCCGCCCAGTCTGTGGTGATCAATGATTTCAAGAAGCTGGACTTCTTCGATACCGTCAACTGCCTGTGCATGTTCGTTGTGGTCAACCAAGATGACCTTCTTCGGGTTCGCATTCAAATAATTTCGCTGGGAGATCAGTCCCACGTATTTTCCATATTCATTCAGGACAGGATAGTACTGGTGGCGCTTGCCTGCCATAACCGTACGGATATCCCGGATATAATCTTCGGTCGAGAAAGTGATCAGATTATCCTTCTTCATAAAGTAACGGATTGGAATACTCTGGTTGATCAGACGTGCTGCCGTATAAGTATCATATGGCGTACGGATGATCGAGCAGTTGTGATCTTCAGCGAGTTTTGTGATCGTCTTCGATACGACCGCACCGTCACAGATGATGATACACTGCGCATCCATCTCGATTGCGCAAAGCTGTGACTCGTAACGGTTACCGAGGATGACGATATCGCCTTTTTCAATGTAGTTTTCCATCATGTCCGGGTTGGCGGCGGAAATCAGCACCTTTCCGGTATGTACATAATCTTTCTCATCGCCGACAATCAGATCGGCGGAGAGTGTGTTGATAATGTTTTTATATGGCGTGTGTGCGGATGCAATGACTCGGTTGTCGTAGACTTCCATGTAAGTCATGGCAATGTCACGCACGGTGATCAGTCCGACTAAGTTGCCGTTTTCATTCACTGATGGAAGGGTGGTGGCACCGGATTCACTCAGGATTTCCCATGCATTTTTGATGGAAATCTCTCCGTCAACGCCGTCAATATGACGATATTCCACGTCCTTTACCTGTGTGGAGACATTCTCCATATATTCGGGTACGGTTGCTGAAAATGCATTCAGTACGTATTTGGTTTCGGCGTTGATTTCTCCAGCACGCATTGGCACGTAATCATTTCCGGTGATCTGCCGTTTTAAATAGGCGTAGCAGATGGAAGAACAGATAGAGTCAGTATCCGGATTTTTGTGTCCGATAACATATACTTTGTCTTTGTTTTGTGTTTCCATTCATCAAACCTCCGTAATTTATAGAAAAATCAAAATTAGCTACTTTGCGTTGCTATTATAGTTTCCGCATTTATAAAAGTCAAACAAAATGTGCATAATATCTATGAGAAAATTTTGTGAACGGAGGTAAGAAACATTGGAGAGACAGGAAGAAACAGCGAAGAATCAGGCATTTCATATGGATAGCCGGCAGAAACAGGAAGGAAGCGGGATGGATAACCAGCAAAAACAGGGAAGTCTGATCACTGATTATGGACAGATCACTTTGTCGAAAAACAGGTATCATCATCGAATTCATCTCTTAAACATCATAGGGGAAATTGAGGGGCATGAAAATCTCGGCTCGTCCTCGAAGACAAGTAAGTATGAACATATCCTGCCACAGCTTGCGGCGGTGGAGGATGATGAGGATATTGATGGACTGATGGTGCTTTTGAATACTGTAGGCGGCGATGTAGAGGCGGGACTTGCGATTGCGGAAATGATTGCATCTCTGAGTAAACCGAAGGTGTGTCTTGTGCTTGGAGGTGGACATTCGATTGGTGTACCACTGGCGGTATCGGGGGATGTGACGTTTATTGTGCCATCGGCAACCATGGTTGTGCATCCGATCCGAATGAATGGAACGGTACTTGGAGTGACACAGAACTACGAATATATAGAACGTATGCAGGATCGTATCATTGAATTCACATCGAATCATTGTTCTATCAAGGAAGAGGAATTGCGGGAAATCATGTTTAATACGAAGGAACTGACAAAGGACATTGGGTCAGTGTTAGTCGGCAGACAGGCGGTAGAGGTTGGAATCATTGACCGGATGGGAGGCATTCATACTGCAATGAATTGTTTATATGACTTGATAAATACTAAGAAAAATAGTAAAATAGAGCAATATGAGCATTTAAACTGACATAAATATGCCTGTGTGGCAGTTTATATTAACGGATATAAATTGCCATGCAGGAAATGAATGTTTGAACAAATGAGGGAAAAGAGAAGGAGTGCATACCGTGGCAACGGGAAACAACAGTACATATAATAAGGGTTCACAATCGAATACGAGAAGTAAAACGACAGCCAGCCGTTCGGCGTCGGCGGCAAGTTCGTCACAGAAAACCAGATCTGCACAAGCGTCCAGATCAACATCTGCTTCCCGTACGGGGGGAAGGAAGACAAAGGCGCAGCTTGCACAGGAGCAGGCTAGAAAAAATGAGATTCATTTATTTATTTGCATGGCAGTCTGTACATTTTTCTTTATCAGCAACTTTGGCTGGTGTGGTGTTGTAGGCAATTTCTTTGCAAAGTTTATGTTTGGGTTGTTCGGCGTTGTAGAATACGTGCTTCCGTTATACATTTTTTTGACAGAGGCATTTTTGCTTTCGAACGGTGCAAAAAAGGCAGTTGTAAACCGTGTACTTTGTGTGGGATTGTTTATTGTAGCGGCAGCATTTATTTTCCAGCTTACGGCCGGGGCCGATCATATGACGGCGAAGCTTCTGTATGAGCAGGGGGCCCAGGAAAAGAAAGGCGGCGGGTTTATCTTAGGCGGATTGCTCGTTGTGTTGCATAATCTGATCGGAAAGCCGGGCGCAATCATCGTGATTGCACTTTTGATCATCATCGGAATTATTGTGGTAATGAATGTATCGCTGATTGATTTTGCAAGAGAACGTTCTGTGCAGTTCAAGAACCGCTACAATGCCTTGTATGAGGATGATGACGAGGAAGATATCGATCCGGAGGCGGCTTTGGAGGCAAAGCGCAGAACGAAGTTAGATAATATCAAGGTGGAGCAGGAGAAGCCGGCAACGCCTGTAAAGAAGAAAAAGAAGAAAGTGAAAAATAAAAAGGTTGAGGGAGAAGAAGTACATGAGCTAAAACCGCTTCCGCATGAAGACCTGTTCAATCCGAATCTGACACTGCAGGATGCAAAAGATGTCTCGGAGGGATATGTGGATTTGTCCTTATTGAAGAAGAAAAAAGGTGGCGTGACTGAACTTCGCAGTGCAAAAGCGGATATTCCACCGGTGCCGGAATCTGTGAAGGAAGAAACGGTTGATTTCTTTGACCGACCGGATTACGCCGGCAGTATTGAAGAAGATCAGGCGTGGGAGAAAGAAGTATCATCAAAGCTTGAAGGGGAAAATACGGTATATGATGCAGCAGCGACGGAAACGTATGAAATATCGCAGAATGCAGAAGCTACGGATATAAAAACAGGAATGACAAAGAATGAAATTTCCGCTTCTGCAGATGAAACATCCATTCAGAATGAAGAGAATACGGCAGTCACAGAGACTGTTACCAGAAAACGTAAGAAGACGAAAGAATCGGAGCAGGAAATGCTTTCGGAACGTGACCAGATTGCAGAGACGATTCAGGAAAACAGTGAGTACAAACCAGTGAAAGAATATAAATTTCCACCACTTAAGCTCTTAAAGAGTGGCAGGGGAAAGGGCACGAAGTCAAACGAAGCATCCGTCCGGGAAACAGCGATGAAGTTAAAGAGTACGCTCGAGAATTTCGGTGTCAATGTCACTGTAACCGATTATAGCTGCGGTCCATCTGTTACCCGGTATGAATTACAGCCGGAACAGGGCGTGAAGGTATCGAAAATCACGAACTTAGCGGATGACATCAAGCTGAATCTGGCGGCGGCAGATATCCGTATCGAAGCACCGATTCCGGGCAAGCCGGCCGTAGGTATCGAGGTACCGAACAAGGAGAGTCAGCCGGTATTTTTCAGGGATTTGCTTGAATCGGATAACTTCCAGAAGTTTCCGTCTAACATTGCATTTGCAGTCGGTAAAGATATCAGTGGACAGGTTGTTGTGGCAGATATCGCGAAGATGCCTCACTTGCTGATCGCAGGTGCGACCGGTTCCGGTAAATCTGTATGCATTAATACATTGATCATGAGTATCTTATATAAGGCAAAGCCGGATGACGTGAAACTCATCATGGTTGATCCGAAACAGGTAGAACTTAGTATCTATAATGGAATTCCACATATGCTGATTCCGGTTGTGACTGATCCGAAGAAAGCGGCAGGTGCCTTGAATTGGGCAGTGCTTGAGATGACAAATCGATACCAGTTGTTTGCACAGTATAATGTGCGAAACCTGCAGGGATATAATGAAAAGGTAAAGGCGGTGACAGGCTCGGAAGAAGGTAGCGAGGATTTGAAGAAGTTGCCGCAGATTGTGATTATTGTCGACGAGCTCGCAGACTTGATGATGGTAGCACACGGTGAAGTAGAGGATGCGATTGTGCGTCTGTCACAGCTTGCACGTGCAGCGGGTATCCATCTGGTAATTGCAACACAGCGTCCATCTGTCGATGTTATTACCGGGTTGATTAAGGCAAATGTACCATCCCGAATCGCAATGACAGTGTCATCAGGTGTGGATTCAAGAACAATTCTCGATATGAATGGCGCAGAAAAATTGCTTGGTAAAGGAGACATGTTATTTTATCCAACGGGTTATCCGAAACCGGTACGTGTGCAGGGTGCATTTCTGTCGGATGATGAAATAGCAGATGTCGTGGACTTTCTGAAGGAGGAAAGCGGCGAAGCGATTTATGATGAGTCAATCTCAAATGAGATTGCAAATACAAAGGTTGGCGGTTCTGGCGGCGGAGCCTCGTCTGCAGAACCGGAATATGATGACTACTTTGTAGACGCCGGAAAGTTTATTATCGGAAAAGATAAAGCTTCTATTGGCATGCTGCAAAGAGTATATAAAATCGGATTTAACCGTGCGGCACGCATTATGGATCAGCTTTCCGAAGCTGGTGTGGTCGGACCGGAAGAGGGGACAAAACCACGGAAAGTGCTTATGAGCATGGAAGAATTTGAAAATTATGTAGAGGAATATTTATAAGGGAGTCAGGAGGACAAAAGAGTATGTTAACAGACATTGAAATCGCACAGCAGGCAGAGATGGAACCGATTAAGAACGTGGCAGCAAAGCTTGGTATGTCGGAGGATGATATCGAGATGTACGGAAAGTACAAGGCAAAGCTCTCCGATGAGTATATGCAGTCTGTAAAAAATAATGAGAACGGAAAATTGGTTCTGGTGACAGCCATTAACCCGACTCCGGCAGGAGAAGGAAAGACAACAGTAACCGTAGGACTTGGCCAGGCGATGTGCAAGCTTGGTAAGAAGGCAGTCATTGCACTGCGTGAGCCTTCCCTTGGACCATGCTTCGGTGTAAAGGGTGGAGCAGCCGGTGGAGGATATGCACAGGTTGTACCAATGGAAGACTTAAATCTGCATTTTACAGGGGATTTCCATGCGATCACATCTGCGAATAATCTTCTTGCAGCCGTTATGGATAACCATATGCATCAGGGAAATACACTCCGGATCGACCCGAAGCGTATTGTATTTAAGCGTTGTCTTGACATGAATGATCGTGTACTTCGTAACATCATCGTCGGTATGGGCAAGAAGGGTGATGGTGTGATGCGTCAGGATGGATTCGTCATCACAGTTGCATCAGAGATCATGGCAATCCTCTGTCTTGCAACGGACATCAAGGATCTGCAGGAGCGCCTTGCTAGAATCATCGTTGCATATAACGTGGATAACGAGCCTGTTACGGCCGGAGAATTAAAATGTGTCGGTTCGATGACAGCACTTTTGAAGGATGCGATCAAGCCAAACCTGATCCAGACCTTAGAGCATACGCCGGCACTTGTGCATGGCGGACCATTTGCAAATATCGCGCATGGATGTAACTCTGTCCGTGCAACACAGACCGCGCTTAAGATTGCAGATTATGTAATCACAGAGGCGGGCTTCGGTGCCGATCTCGGTGCTGAGAAATTCTTCGATATCAAGTGTCGTATGACCGGCTTAAAGCCGGATGCAGTTGTGCTTGTAGCAACCGTACGTGCACTCAAATATAACGGCGGCGTGGCAAAGGCAGACCTTGGCGCTGAGAACTTAGAAGCATTAGAGAAGGGCATTGTAAACTTAGAGAAGCACATCGAGAACTTACAGCTCTACGGCGTGCCGGTAGTTGTAACGCTGAACCGTTTCGTATCCGATACAGATGCAGAGCTTGCATATGTACGGGAATTCTGTGAGAAACGAGGCTGTGATTTCGCCCTTGCAAATGTATGGGAGAAAGGCGGCGAAGGTGGTGTTGAGCTGGCAAAGGCTGTGCTTAACACACTTGAGACAAAGAAAAGCCGCTTCAAGGTATTATATGAAGACCATCTTCCAATCAAGGAGAAGATTGAGACAATCGCGAAGAAAATCTATGGTGCAGATGGTGTAACATATTCTGCAGAAGCAGATCGTGCGATTGCAAAGATCGAAGAGATGGGATTTGCAGATATGCCGGTCTGCATGGCGAAAAACCAGTATTCCCTGTCTGATGATGCGAAGAAGCTTGGCAGGCCGACCGGATTTACAGTGAATATCCGTGAGGTATATGTAAGTGCCGGCGCCGGATTCGTTGTAGCAATCACAGGAGCCATCATGACGATGCCGGGACTTCCTAAGGTTCCGGCCGCAGAGCGTATTTTCGTAGATGATGCGGGCGTGACACACGGTTTATTCTAAGAAGTACCAATTTGTATACAATTCTATATGTATATGTACCATGCATCTGAATTCTAAATATACATCGTATATTTATGAATTCAGATGCATGGTACATGGCATATGGAATCGTGTACAATGTTGTAAAGAAAGAGGGATAGAACAATGGCAAAGTTGATTAACGGAAAAGAAATCTCCCAGCAGATCAAGGATGAATTAAAAGAGAAGGTTTCTGTGTTGAAGGCACAGGGCAGGAATATCTGTCTGGCAGTGATTCAGGTCGGAAATGATCCGGCATCGTCTGTATATGTTGGGAATAAGAAGAAAGCATGTGCGTATATCGGAATCGAGTCACGTGCATTTGAGCTTCCAGAGGAGACAACAGAGGAAGAACTTCTTTCTATTATTAAGGATCTGAATGAGGATGATAGTGTACATGGAATCTTAGTCCAGCTTCCGGTTCCAAAGCATATCAATGAGGAGAAGATTATAGGTGCAATCTCTCCAAAGAAGGATGTGGACGGGTTCCACCCGGAGAGTGTCGGAAGTCTGTGTATTGGCAGAACGGGCTTCGTATCTTGTACGCCGGCGGGAATCATTCAGCTTTTGAAGCGTTCGGATATTGATATCGAAGGGAAACACTGCGTTGTGATTGGAAGAAGCAATATCGTTGGAAAGCCAATGGCACTTTTGATGTTACGTGAGAATGCAACCGTAACAATCTGTCATTCGAGAACAAAGAATCTGAAAGAAATCTGTAAAGAGGCAGATATTCTGATTGTTGCGATCGGAAAGCCGAAGATGATCGACGCATCGTATGTGAAGGATGGTGCAACAGTCATTGATGTCGGTATCCACAGAGATGCCAACAACAAATTATGTGGAGATGTCGATTTTGCATCGGTGGAGCCGGTAGCCGGTGCCATTACACCGGTTCCGGGCGGTGTTGGACCGATGACGATCGCGATGCTGATGAATAACTGCGTGGAAGCTGCAGAGCGTGAGGAATAAGAAACGTATGAATATACTGATGGTGTCACTTGGCTGTGACAAGAACCTTTGCGACAGTGAGGCAATGCTTGGTCTGCTCGCAAAGCACAATTACAATATTACGAACGATGAGCAGGAAGCCGATGCAATCATCGTAAATACATGCAGCTTTATCAAAGATGCGATGGAAGAAAGCGTGAATACGGTATTGGAGATGGCAAAGCTCAAACAACAGAATTTAAAATACCTGATTGTGACCGGATGTATGGCTCAGCGGTTTAAGGATGAAATCTTTGACGAAATCCCGGAGATTGATGCATGTCTTGGAACGAGCAGCTTCGACAAGATCTTAGACGTGATCGAGGAGCTGAAGGCACGGGATGGTATCGAAGATGCGGAAGAAATCAGTGTCTATGATGATATTGACCGTCTGGCAACGATTACAGAATCGAACAAGGTTATCACATCCGGAACATTTATGGGATACTTAAAGATCGCGGAGGGCTGTGATAAATTCTGTACCTACTGTGTCATCCCGCATATCCGAGGACATTATCGGAGTGTGCCGATGGAGCAGCTCTTAAAAGAAGCGGAATATATGGCATCGCAGGGTATTGAGGAGCTGGTGCTTGTTGCACAGGAGACGACCTGCTATGGAAAAGATGTGTACGGTGAGAAACGGCTGCATGTGTTAGTCCGTGAACTTGCGAAGATTGAAGGAATCAAATGGATCCGCCTGATGTACTGCTATCCGGAGGAAATCTATGATGAACTGATTGACTGCTTCAAGGAAGAACCGAAGCTGCTGCATTATATCGATATGCCAATGCAGCACAGCGAAGATGCAATCTTAAAACGGATGGGCAGACGCACAGACCGCGCAAGTATCGAGGCCGTGATAAAGAAGTTGCGGGAGGTAGCACCAGATATCGCAATTCGTACTTCCCTGATTTCCGGATTCCCTGGTGAGACGCAGGAAGAACATGAGGCGCTGATGGCGTTCTTAGACGAACAGGAGCTTGACCGGGTAGGCGTGTTTACTTATTCCAGAGAAGATGGAACACCGGCGGCAACATTTGAAAACCAGATTGATGAGGAGACAGCGGAGCAGTGGCGCAATGAGATTATGGAACTGCAGCAGGAAATCTCCTTAGATAAAAACGAGACATTTGTCGGGAAGACCATGCAGGTCATCATTGAGGGATATTCTTCCGACGATGATGTCTATGTCGGACGGACATACCGGGATGCCCCGGGCGTGGATGGACTGGTGTTTGTAGGCTGTGATTATGAATTGATGTCCGGACAGATTGTAGATGTCCGGATTGATGAGGTAGGACCATATGATATGATAGGAGGGATTTTAAATGAATCTGCCGAATAAATTAACGATACTCAGAATGATCATGATACCATTTTTCTTAGTTGCCCTGATGGTGCCGGGAATTCCGGGAGGAAAATGGATCGCACTTGCGCTGTTCTGCCTGGCAAGCCTTACGGATATGCTCGATGGAAAGATTGCAAGAAAATATAACCTGATCACGGATTTTGGTAAGTTTATGGATCCACTTGCAGATAAACTGCTTGTCTGCTCAGCGATGATCGCTTTAATCGACCTTGACCGGATTCCGGCGTGGGTTGTAATCGTGATTATCGCAAGAGAGTTTATCATCAGTGGTTTCCGTCTTGTTGCATCGGATAACGGTGTAGTGATTGCTGCCGGATGGTGGGGTAAGATTAAGACAGTCTGTCAGATGTTCATGGTGATTTTATTGATCTGTGACTTTGGAGGAAGTACGATTCATATCATTGAAAATGTACTGATTTATCTGGCATTGGCACTGACGATTATTTCCCTGATTGACTATCTTGTGAAGAATAAAAATGTGCTTTCTGAAACAAAATAAGAGTGGCTTTAAAAATCTGTAAAAAGCGGATCAAACATAAATGTTTAAGGCTTTTTGCAGATTTTTCTTTTTTATTGCAAAACTGTGACAAAGAATGTGATTTTTACTTGATTTCGGGTGAAAAAAGATTTACAATTACAATCGGAAGAAATTGGGTTTCTAATCAGAAAACCCATAATAAATAAAAGTGGAGGGCTTAAAATGAGTAACAAACTTACATTGTCAGCAAGTGATAGAATTTCTTCTTTGCTTGACGAAGCGAGCTTTGTTGAAGTTGGTGCATATGTAACAGCTAGAAATACGGACTTCAACATGCAGGAAAATGATACTCCAAAAGACGGTGTTATTACTGGATATGGTGTCATCAATGGAAAACTGGTTTATGTGTATAGCCAGGATGCAACAGTTCTTGGTGGTGCAATCGGAGAGATGCACGCAAAGAAGATTGCAAAGATTTATGACATGGCGATGAAGGTAGGCGCACCGGTAGTCGGTTTAATTGATTGTGCAGGACTCCGTTTACAAGAGGCTACAGATGCGTTAAATGCATTCGGCGAAGTATACCTGAAGCAGACACTTGCATCTGGAGTAATCCCACAGATTACTGCAATTTTTGGAACATGCGGTGGTGGAGCAGCGCTTATTCCAACACTTACAGACTTTACATTTATGACAGCAGAGGGAGGCAAGTTATTTGTCAACAGCCCAAATGCACTCGATGGAAATTATCAGGCAAAGCTTGATACAGCATCTGCCGCTTACCTTAGCGAGAATTCTTCTCTTGTGGATGGTGTATTCGAGGATGATGCAACGACACTTGCAAACATCAGAAGCCTTGTGGATATGCTCCCTGACAACAACATGGAAGATGCAGAGTCCGATTGTACAGATGATCTGAACCGTATCATTCCGAACCTCGATGGATTTGCAAAGGATGCAAGAGCCGTCCTTCAGAACATCGCAGATAACAACGTATTTGTAGAAGTAAAGAAAGATTACGCAAAAGACATGGTACTTGGCCTGATCAAGCTGAACGGTGCGACAGTTGGATGTGTAGCAAACCAGGCAGCCGATGGTGGAGAACTTCTCTCTACAAGCGGCGCTTATATTGCAGCAGACTTCGTGAAGTTCTGTGATGCATTCAATATCCCTGTATTGACACTTGTAAATGCAAAGGGATTTGTGGCAACTGTATCAAACGAGAGAACAATCGCAGATGCAGCAGCAAAACTCACATACGCATTTGCAGATGCAACCGTACCTAAGGTAACCGTTGTGATGGGCGATGCATTCGGAACAGCTTACACTATCATGAACTCCAAGGCAATTGGCGCAGACATGGTATATGCATGGCCATGTGCAAAGATCGGTACAATGGATCCAGAGATGGCTGTCAAGATCATGTACGAGAAGGAAATCGCAGATGCAGCTGATAAGGTTACATTTATCGCAGAAAAGAAGAAGGCTTATACAGAGCTTCAGTCAAGCGCACTTGCAGCAGCAAAGCGTGGTTATATTGATGATATCATCGAGCCGGATGCTACAAGAAAGCGTGTGATCGCAGCGTTTGATATGCTTAGCACAAAGAACGAGGAAAGACCATATAAGAAGCACGGAGCAGTATAAGGAAAGGTGACAATGAAATGAAGAAAAAATTATTAATTCTGATTTCCATGTTAGCTATGATGTTTTCCTTGACTGCCTGCAGCAATGAGGTTGAAAAGCCGTTTGATTATGATGACAGTGCGATTGTACGCGATACGATGTATGCATTTGAAGAGTATCGTAACGTGAATGATGAATTCGCTGATTATTATATCAATAACGGAACCGAATTTGAGCAGTCCGCAGTAAAGGGCATCAAACAGGCACAGGATACAGATAAAGTTGGAGCGTTTGAAGATTTTACACCTTATATCGAAGGAAATAAAGCGGTAAGCAAAGACGATTATAAGATTGAAAATGCTTCTGATTCTGTATCAGTTACTGTTATAAATAAAGCCAAAAACAGAAATGTGGAAATTACAGTAAAATATGTTGAAAATCCAGAATATTTTATGGAGTTGGATCAGGTTATGCAGAAGTATACACTGGCTGAGACAGAGAAAATTATTCTGCAGGATTATGACTCCTTAGCTCAGTTCTATGATGAGACTGGAATTTCAAGTGTAGAAGAAGCAAGACAGATACTGGTTAGCAATGAGATGTATAACAAGGCAATTGCCTCTTATCTTCCAGAAGAGATGGTAGTTTCTGCCGTATACTCCAAGACAGAGCTGATGAAGCAGGCCGGTATGAATACATTGCTCGGTATGGGTACTGTATTTGTAGTATTGATTTTCATCTCATTTATTATTTCGCTGTTTAAGTTCCTTCCGGCACTTTTTGCAAAGAAGCCAAAGATCGAAGATCTGAAGAAGGAAGAGAGCAAGCCGGCAGCTCCGGCAAAGGCTGCTACACCGGCACCAGCCGCAGGCAATTTGATGAACGACGCAGAGCTTGTAGCCGTTATCACAGCCGCTATTTATGCAGCCGAAGGACAGGCAGGCAATGGTGCAGTAAGTAAGGATAAACTCGTTGTACGTTCGATTCGTCGTGCAAGAAAATAATTGATATATTAGGAGGAAATTAACATGAAGAATTATAGAATTACTGTAAATGGTACAGCTTATGATGTAGCAGTAGAAGAATTGGGTGCAGGTGCAGCTCCAGCAGCAGCCGCAGCAACTCCGGCACCGGTTGCAGCAGCAGCTCCGGCTCCAGCAGCTCCGGCAGCTCCAGCAGCAGCCGCAGGCTCTATCGAGGTTGCAGCTCCGATGCCTGGTAAGATCCTGAATGTAAAGGCAAGTGTTGGTACAGCTGTAAAGAAGGGTGATGTGATCCTGATCCTTGAGGCTATGAAGATGGAAAATGATGTGGTAGCTCCGGAAGACGGAACGGTTGCAAGCATCAATGTTTCTGCAGGTGATGCAGTTGAGGCTGGCGACGTACTGGCTACTTTGAACTAATCAGAGTTCCTAAGTAACTGGTTCCTACAATAACAGGAGGTAAACATAAGTGAGTAGTTTTGCAGATGTATTTAAAAATCTGGCTCTCCAGACAGGATTTGCAACCCTGACATGGAAGCATTATGTAATGATTCTCATTGCATGTGTATTCATGTATCTTGCAATCGTGAAAGGCTTCGAGCCGTTGCTTTTGGTTCCAATCTCCTTCGGTATGTTCCTGGTAAACATGTTCCCGGATATTATTGCTGATGGCGGATTGTTACATTATTTCTATTTGTTGGATGAGTGGAGTATTTTGCCTTCCCTTATCTTCATGGGCGTTGGTGCCATGACAGACTTCGGTCCGCTGATTGCGAACCCGAAGAGCTTCCTGCTTGGTGCAGCCGCACAGTTTGGTATTTATGCTGCATACTTCCTTGCATTCCTGATGGGATTCAACGGAAAGGAAGCAGCTGCAATCTCTATCATCGGTGGTGCCGATGGCCCTACATCGATCTTTCTTGCCGGTAAGCTCGGAATGGGTGGAACTCTGATGGGACCGATTGCCGTTGCCGCATATTCGTATATGTCACTGGTGCCGGTTATCCAGCCGCCGATCATGAAGCTCCTTACAACAGAGAAGGAGAGAAAGATCAAGATGGCTCAGCTCCGTCCGGTATCCAAGATGGAGAAGATCCTGTTCCCGATCATCGTTACATTAGTTGTTGTATTGATTCTTCCGACAACAGCTCCGCTGGTTGGTATGCTGATGCTTGGTAACCTGTTCCGTGAGAGTGGTGTTGTTAAGCAGTTAACAGAGACAGCAAGTAATGCAATGATGTATATCGTTGTTATCCTGCTTGGTACATCCGTAGGTGCATCGACAAGTGCAGAAGCATTCCTGAAGACAAGTACATTGAAGATCGTTGCACTTGGACTGATCGCATTTGCGTTTGGTACAGCGGCAGGTGTATTGTTCGGTAAGATTATGTGCAAGGTAACGCACGGTAAGGTAAATCCGCTGATCGGTTCTGCGGGTGTATCTGCCGTTCCTATGGCAGCGCGTGTATCACAGAAGGTTGGTGCAGAGGCAGATCCTACAAACTTCCTTTTGATGAACGCCATGGGACCAAACGTTGCAGGTGTTATCGGTACTGCGGTTGCAGCCGGAACATTCCTCGCAATCTTTGGTGTATAGTATAGAGAATTTAGGAGGTCAGACTAATGGCAGAAGAAAAGAAACCGGTAAAGATTACCGAAACTGTGCTGAGAGATGCACACCAGTCTTTGATTGCAACTCGTATGACAACAGAGCAGATGTTGCCAATTATTGATAAAATGGATAAAGTTGGTTACCATTCCGTAGAGTGCTGGGGTGGTGCTACATTCGACGCTTGTCTCCGTTTCCTGAAAGAGGATCCATGGGACAGACTTCGTAAGCTCCGTGACGGATTTAAGAATACAAAGCTTCAGATGTTGTTCCGTGGACAGAATATCCTTGGATACAGCCCATATTCGGACGACGTTGTAGAGTACTTCGTACAGAAGAGTATCGCAAATGGTATTGATATCATTCGTATCTTTGACTGTCTGAATGATATCCGTAACCTTGAGACAGCCGTTAAGGCAGCAAACAAGGAGAAAGGACATGCACAGGTTGCACTTTCTTATACACTTGGTGATGCTTATACAATGGATTATTGGAAGAACATGGCAAGACAGATTGAAGAGATGGGTGCAGATTCTATCTGTATCAAGGATATGGCCGGACTTCTTGTACCAAACGAGGCTACAAAGCTTGTAAAGGCTTTGAAGGAAGGTACAAAGCTTCCGATTCAGCTTCATACACATTACACATCAGGTGTTGCTTCTATGACATATATGAAGGCAGTCGAAGCCGGATGTGACATCATCGATACAGCAATGTCACCACTTGCTATGGGTACATCACAGCCTGCAACAGAGGTTATGGCTAAGGCATTCGAGGGTACAGAGTTCGATCCTGGATTTGACCAGAACCTTCTTGCTGAGATCGCTGATTACTTCCGTCCACTTCGTGAGCAGTGGCTGGAGTCCGGACTGCTCAGTCCAAAGGTAATGGGCGTAAATATCAAGACTCTGCTTTACCAGGTACCGGGTGGTATGCTTTCCAACATGGTATCCCAGTTGAAGGAAATGAAGGCAGAGGATAAGTACGACGAAGTACTCGAAGAGATCCCACGTGTTCGTAAGGACTTTGGTGAGATTCCGCTTGTTACACCATCTTCACAGATCGTTGGTACACAGGCTGTATTGAACGTCGTTATGGGTGAGCGTTACAAGACTCTTACAAAAGAGGCAAAGGATATGCTCGTTGGTAAGTATGGTAGAACAACTGTACCTGTAAACAAGGAGATTCAGAAGAAGGCACTTGACAGTCTTGGAATGAAGGAGCCTATCACATATCGTCCGGCAGACGACTTAGAGCCATCTCTTGACAAGTTCGAGAAGGAAATGGCACAGTACAAGCAGCAGGATGAGGATGTTCTTTCTTATGCATTGTTCCCACAGGTTGCAACAGAATTCTTCAAGTATAGAGAAGCGCAGCAGACAGGTGTGGATGTAACAGCAGCAAATACAGAGAATAAGACATATCCGGTGTAATACGACAGGATAAAAGATATCAAAAGGCGGAGAGCTTTTTCTCCGCCTTATTCTTTCATAATATAGAGCAGGTAATTGCGATATACAATTACGTGTTTCGCAATTACCTGCAATAAAAGATATAAGTGTGGAGAAAAAATATGGATGTAGCGGAAAAAAATGAAAAGAAATTAAGGCGGCAGATGCGGACGACATCAAAGATATTGCTTGGATTTCTGATTGCGATTTTGATTGGAGCGATCCTGCTTACACTGCCGGCTGCAACGATAACCGGAGAATCGGATTTTCTGACCGCGTTATTTACTGCAACGACTTCCGTCTGCGTGACGGGGCTTGTAGTTGTTCCGACCTTTTCGTATTGGACATTATTTGGTAAGATTGTAATTCTCGCGCTGATACAGCTCGGGGGACTTGGAATTGTGGCATTGACGTCATTTGTTATGCTGCTTATGAATCGAAAATTCTCTTTGCGCAATCGTATGATGATTCAGGATGCTTTTGGATTAAGTACGATGCAGGGCATGGTTGTATTTATAAAACGAGTGATCAAAGGAACTGTGATTGTGGAGATGTTAGGCGCGGTCTTATATATGTTTGCGTTTATCCCACAGTTTGGTGTGGCGCATGGAATCTGGTATTCTGTATTCAATGCGATTTCAGCGTTTTGCAATGCAGGAATCGATATCATTGGACCGGACAGTCTGATGACGTATGCGGATTCCCCGCTTGTACTGCTCACGTCGTCGTTTCTGATCATCTGTGGTGGACTTGGATTCGTTGTCTGGTGGGATGTGGTAGATGTGCTTTCAAACGTGCGTGCAAAAAAGATACCGGCCCGTGATATCTGGCGTCGATTCAATACACATACAAAAATCATATTGATGATGACATTTGCATTGATTTTATCCGGCATGGTTGTCACATTTCTATTTGAATGTAACAATCCGCTCACGCTCGGAAATATGTCACTTGGAAAGAAAATGCTCAATGCATTTTTTCAGTCTGTGACACTCCGAACAGCTGGATTTGCATCAATCAGCCAGAAAGGATTGACAGAGCCGACGGTACTTGTGAGTTGTGTAATCATGTTTGTTGGTGGTTCGCCGGTCGGAACTGCCGGTGGCATCAAGACGATGACGGCTGCGACACTTGTGTTTGCAGTTTTGGCTGTAGTACAGGGACGCAAAGAGACGGTCGCATTTAAAAAAACAATCCCGGCATCTATCGTCCGTCGGTCGCTGGCTGTGACAGTTATTGGTTTTGGCACATTGATTTTGTTTTCTGTTCTGCTTCTGGCGACAAATCCACTTTCCCTGTCGGATGGTGTCTTCGAAGTGACAAGTGCAATCGCAACAGTCGGGTTGTCACGGGACGTGACTCCGGGGCTGAATGTGATTGGAAAAGTGATTATCATATTATGTATGTATCTTGGCAGAGTGGGACCAATCACGATGTTCATGTTCTTCGGACAGCGTGCGACAAACCACAACTCTGTAAAATATGCGGATGCGGAAATTATTGTAGGGTAGGAGGAATGAAATATATGAATAAATCGATCGCGGTTATCGGTCTTGGACGGTATGGGAAAAGCATTGCAACAGAATTGTATAAAAACGGCGCAGATGTGCTTGCAATCGATGGAAATCCAGAGATTGTAAATGAGATTGCGGACAGTGTGACTTGTGCCATGAGTCTGGATGTCTGTGATATGGATGCACTAAGAGAGGCAGGTATCTCGAACATGGATGCGGTAGTTGTGGCGATGGCTGACAGCTTAGATTCCAGCATCATGGGCGTGATGTCTGCAAAGGAACTTGGCGTGCCAAAGGTAATTGCAAAGGCAAAGGATGAGATGATGGAGAAAATCCTGAAGCGGGTTGGAGCAGACCAGGTTGTTTTTCCGGAGAAAGAATCCGGAATCCGTCTGTCGCACAAACTGATCTCAGAACATCTTGTCGATTATTTTGACTTGTCGGACAGCACGAGCCTTGTGGAGATTCTTCCACGTGCGGAGTGGGTTGGTAAGAATCTGCGGGAGCTGAATCTTAGAAAAGAATATAAAATCAATGTTGTCGCTGTGATCCAGAATGATGAATTCAATATCGCTATGGATCCGGATACGCCGCTAAAGGCGGACGAGCCGTTGCTGATTATCATGAAAAAGTCGGATTTGAAGAGGTTTGAGAGATAATGCGAGCAGCTATCATAGGTGGAGGAGCTGCCGGTATGTATGCAGCAGTTATGCTTGCACAGGCAGGGCACTCCGTGACAATATATGAAAAAAATGAAAAACTTGGCAAAAAACTTTTCATCACAGGAAAAGGCAGATGCAATCTGACAAACAATTGTGAAGTGGAAGAGCTGATGAAACATGTGGTGACAAATCCAAAGTTTTTGTATAGTGCATTTTATAATTGTAATGCACAGGATGTGATGCAGTTTTTTGAGCAAAATGGACTGGAATTAAAGACGGAACGCGGAAACCGGGTTTTCCCTGCATCGGATCATTCTTCGGATGTGATAAAAACACTCGAGCAGGCGTTAAACAAGCGTAAGGTAACAGTATGTCTTCAACATACGGTAACGAGAATCCTGACGGAACCGGTGCATGACCGGATGCAGGATCAGATGCGTGTGACAGGCATTTGCGTGAAGGACGAGAAGGGACTGCAAAAACAGGAACATTTTGATGCGGTGATTGTGGCTACTGGAGGACTTTCCTATGAGCGAACCGGTTCAACCGGAGACGGTCTGAAGTTTGCCAGAGATCTTGGACTTCAGGTAACAGAATGTCTGCCGTCGCTTGTGCCATTTGAAATCGAGGAGGACTTCTGCCGGGAGCTGATGGGACTTTCGCTTCGGAATGTCACATTGTCGTGCTATATGAAGAAGAAAAACAAAGATAAGCTTTTGTATCAGGAACAGGGCGAAATGCTGTTTACACATTTTGGTATCAGCGGTCCGCTTGTGCTTTCTGCATCGGCATATACAGCAAAGGCAAACGGGGAACCGATCTGGGTCGAGATTGACTTGAAACCGGCACTTACCATGGAACAGCTTGATGCACGTATCCTGCGGGATTTTGATGCGGCAAAGAACAAGCAGGTGCGGAATGCACTCGATGATCTGCTCCCGAAGAAACTGATTCCGGTCATGATAGAACTTGCACAGATTGATCCGTTCAAGCAGGTGAATGCCGTGACGAAGGAAGAACGCGAGCGGCTTACCGCCTGCCTGAAGAAGCTTACGCTGCATGTGGTTGGCACACGAGGTTACGAGGAAGCTATCATCACCAGGGGTGGCGTAAGCGTGAAGGAAATCAACCCGAAGACAATGGAGGCAAAGAGGATTCCGGGTCTTTACTTTATCGGAGAAGTACTCGATGTGGATGCCTTGACCGGAGGTTTTAATCTGCAGATTGCGTGGTCGACAGCAGCCACAGTCCTGCTTACGCAGTGATATATTATGTGTCACCACGCGACAGAGTGATGAACTACGTACGTATCAGTGTGTTTCAATATATATAAGCATGAAGATAAAATATAAATACTGACTGGAGGAATAAAAGAATATGAATATTGCAATTGATGGACCGGCAGGTGCCGGAAAAAGCACGATTGCACGTCGTGTTGCAAAAGAAAAAGGTTATATCTACGTTGATACCGGAGCAATGTACCGTGCAATTGGACTTTATTTTATGAATGAAGGCGTAGATGCAGAAAATGCATCTGCGGTTCTGACGGCACTTGCTGCGATTCAGGTAGAAATCAAATATGAAAATGCAGAACAGCAGGTATATTTGAACGGGAAGAACGTATCAAAGGAAATCCGGCAGGAAGCGGTAGGAAATATGGCTTCAAAAGTTGCAACCAAGCAGGAGGTAAGAGATAAATTGCTTTCCCTGCAAAGAAATCTTGCTGCAACGCAGGATGTTGTCATGGATGGAAGAGATATTGGAACATTTGTACTTCCGAATGCAGAACTGAAGATTTATCTGACGGCATCTGTAGATACCAGAGCTGGCAGACGATATAAAGAGTTGGTAGAAAAAAATATGCCGGCAGATCTTGAAGAGATCAAAAAGGATATTGAGGCCAGAGATTATCAGGATATGCACCGCGAGATTGCACCGCTTTCCCAGGCGGAGGATGCATATTATCTGGATTCATCGGATCTCACGATTGATGAGGTTGTCGATGTAATCTGTTCGAAAATACCGGAATCGTAGGAGATTTGCAGATATGAGAGAAATCAGAGTCGCAAAATCGGCAGGATTTTGTTTTGGTGTAAAGCGGGCGGTAAATCTCGTCTATGACCAGGATGCCGAGACTAAAAAAGTGTACACATATGGACCGATTATACACAACGAAGAGGTTGTGCGTGATCTGGAACAAAAAGGGGTACATGTCTTATCAGAGTCGGATATTCTGGCTATGCAGGATAATACAGATTTTGATAATACGACAAAAGAAATCATAATTCGTTCTCATGGAGTTGGTGAAGCAGTCTATCAGACTTTGGAAAAACTGGGATTTGAGATTGTGGATGCTACATGTCCGTTTGTCAAAAAAATTCATCGGATTGTGCGAGAGGAAACAGAACAGGGGCATACTGTGGTGATTGTCGGAGATGAAAATCATCCGGAAGTACAGGGAATCCGTGGCTGGTGTGTACGGGAACCAATTATTGTAAATTCTGTGGAACAGGCACAGGAAAAACTGGTTTTTCTTGATAAAAACTTGTATATTGTCGCACAAACGACATTTAATGACGTAAAATTTAAAGATATAGTTGAATTTTTTAGAAATAAAGGATATAATGTCATTGTTTATAATACCATATGTAATGCTACCGAGGAACGACAGAGAGAAGCAAGAACACTTGCAGCTGATGTTGATACCATGATAGTGATTGGTGGTAAGAGCAGTTCGAATACACAGAAACTGTATGAGATCTGTCGCAGAGAATGCGAAAATACTTACTATATTCAGACACTCGTTGACTTGGATTTAACTGTTATTGAATCCGCTAAGAGGGTAGGTATTACAGCTGGGGCATCTACCCCAAATTATATTATTAAGGAGGTTCATGACAGTATGTCAGAATTAAGTTTTGAAGAATTGTTAAAGCAGTCCGAAGAGAATGGTAACAAGATTCGGGTTGGAAGCGTAGTTGAAGGAAAGGTTATTGCTGTTAAGCCGGAGGAGATCATCGTAGATATCCAGTACAAGGCTGACGGTATCGTTACCAGAAATGAGTACTCTAGTACTCCAAACTTAGATCTCACAACAGTTGTTAATGTTGGTGATCCAATCAAGGTAAAGGTTATTAAGACAAACGATGGCGAGGGACAGGTTCTCCTCTCATACAAGAGAGTTGCTGCAGATGAGTCTTATGACAAGTTAGAGGAAGCATACAACAACGGTGAAGTTCTTACAGGTAAGGTAACACAGGTTGTTGACGGTGGTTTGAATGTCGTTGTAAATGAGTGTAAGGTATTCATTCCTGCAAGCCTTGTATCTGATACATTTGAGAAGGATCTTACAAAGTATCAGGATCAGGATGTTGAATTCGTATTGACAGAGTTCAATCCTAAGAAGCGTAGAGTAATCGGTAATAGAAAGCAGCTCCTTGTTGCAAAGAAGGCAGAGCTTGCTAAGAAGTTATTTGAGAATATCAAGGTTGGCGATGTAGTAGAAGGAACAGTTAAGAATGTAACTTCTTTTGGTGCATTTATCGATCTTGGCGGTGCAGACGGACTCCTTCACATCTCTGAGATGTCATGGGGAAGAGTCAATGATCCAAGCAGCGTTGTTAAGGTTGGTGATGTTGTTAAGACATTCATCAAGGATATCAACGGTGAGAAGATTGCCCTCAGCATGAAGTTCGAGGATGAGAATCCTTGGGCAAAGGCTGCTGAAAAATATGCAATCGGTAATGTTGTAACAGGTAAGGTTGTACGTTTTGCAAGCTTTGGTGCATTCGTAGAGCTTGAGCCGGGTGTAGATGGACTCCTTCATGTTTCTCAGATTTCTAAGGAGCGTGTAGAGAAGCCGGAAGATGTTTTGAAGGTAGGTCAGGAGATTACAGCTAAGGTTGTAGATTTCAAGGCTGCTGAGAAGAAGATCAGCCTGAGCATTCGTGCCTTAGATGATGCGCAGGAGGCTTCTGAAGAGGAGTAAGCATGGCATATCAATATGAAGAGTTTAAGCGGGATGTATATGCATTGACCGATATTGACTTAGACCTTTATAAAGAACGCCAGATGAAAAGAAGAATAGAATCTCTAATTGCCCGTAAAGGGTTTGATGGATTTGAAAACTTTTACAAAGGTATGAAGCAGGACGAAGGTCTACTTCGTACCTTTGTTAGTTATCTGACGATTAATGTGTCTCAGTTTTATCGGAATCCACAGCAATGGATGAATTTTGAACAGGATATTATTCCGTATTTGCGAAAAAAATATGGAGATATGCTCACAATCTGGAGTGCTGCATGTTCGACAGGTGATGAACCATATACGATTGCAATGATTTTGTCAGAGTATGTGCCGTTGTCGAAGATTCGGATTATTGCAACAGATCTGGATGAAGATGTGCTTGCCTTTGCAAAGGAAGGTGTCTATCCGGCAAAGAGTCTGTCCGATCTGCCGAAGAAGTATCTGGATAAGCATTTCAAGAAAGTAGACGACACACATTATGCAATCAGTTCGGAGATTAAGAAATGTGTGGAATTTAAGAAACATAATCTGCTCAAAGACCGGTATTTCCAGCATATTCATATGATCGTCTGTCGGAATGTTGTCATTTATTTTACAGATGAAGCGAAAGATCGGGTGTACGAGAATTTTCATAGTTCGCTTGTGGATGATGGAATCTTGTTTATCGGTAGTACCGAACAGATTTTACATGCAAAAGAATTGGGATTTGAGTCGTTGCGCACATTTTTTTATAAAAAAATGAAAATATAGCTTGCGCGAACAATTATCCTATGATATAGTTATGTGGTTGTGAAAAAAGGGATGGTCCTCTGGTGCAATGAGCATTAAGAACGTCTAAATTATTTAGGAGGTCACACAAATGGCATTAAGTGCAAACGAAATCATTAAGAACATTGAGACAGCACAGTTGAAGCAGGATGTTACAGACTTTAACGTTGGAGATACTATTAAGGTATACGCTAAGATTAAAGAGGGTAACAGAGAAAGAGTTCAGGCATTTGAAGGTACTGTACTGAAGAGACAGGGTGGAAGCAACCGTGAGACATTCACAGTTCGTAAGAATTCAAATGGCGTTGGCGTTGAGAAGACATGGCCGCTGCATAGCCCAACGATCGAGAAGATCGAGGTTATTCGTAGAGGTAAAGTAAGACGTGCAAAACTTAACTACTTACGTGATCGTGTTGGTAAGAAGGCTAAGGTTAAGGAACTTGTAAAGTAATACTTGCAGAGACAATGGAAACTTGCCCCCAGATTCATTTTAATCTGGGGGTTTCCTATTATAAGAAAAAGCATCATTATGGAGGATTGTATTGAAACATAGAGGACAAAAAAGTTATTATGATAAACATAATTTATCCAGACATGCATCAAAGAGAAATTCTAAGGTAAAGCGTTTTTTTCGGGGCTTTAGCCGTTGGATTTTGTTGATTTTTGTTGCCATCATATTCGGATATGCTTTTGTTACATTTTGCTTTCAGACAGTAACCGTTGTTGGACCGTCTATGAATCCAACTTTTTCGGATTCGCAGGTCGTTCTTATAAATAAGATGATATACAATTTCTCGGATGTGAAACGATATGATGTAATCGCATATTCTCGCGTAAATGAGGATGGGTATTTTGATATCAAACGGGTGATTGGCCTACCGGGAGAGACGGTTCAGATTTTGAATGGAGAAATCTACATTAATGGTGAGCGTCAGAGTGATGCTCCTTTTGGAATGACAATTCAGATCAGTGGTGTGGCTGAAGAGCCGGTTACATTAGGAGACAATGAGTATTTCGTAATGGGAGACAATGTAAATAACAGCGAGGACAGTCGATATACGAATGTTGGAAATATAGCAAAGACAGAGATAACGGGGAAGGTTGTACGGATCCTTCTTCCGAACAGCGATAAAGGAAAGGTAAAATAAGCGATGAATATTCAATGGTATCCGGGACATATGACGAAAGCAAAGCGGATGATGCAGGAAGATATAAAGTTGATAGATATCGTGATAGAATTACTGGATGCAAGGACACCGTTATCCAGCAAAAATCCGGATATTGATAATCTGGCTGCGAACAAGTCACGTATGGTTATCCTGAATAAGGCGGATATGGCGGATGCACGAAAAACGGCAAAATGGGAAGCGTATTTTAAATCAAAAGGATTTTTCGTGCTGAGTATGGACTCCAGAAAAAATTCCGGCATGAAACCGGTATCGGATACGATTCGGGAAGCGTGTAAGGAGAAAATTGCACGTGATCGAAAACGTGGCATTATTAACCGTCCGATTCGGGCGATGATCGTTGGTATCCCAAATGTCGGCAAATCTACATTTATCAATTCTTATGCGAAGAAATCTTGTACTAAGGTTGGAAATAAGCCGGGTGTCACGAAGGGAAAACAGTGGATTCGAATCGGAAGAGATGTGGAACTTCTTGATACACCGGGAATTTTATGGCCCAAATTTGATGATCAGGAGGTTGGTCTCCGCCTTGCATACATTGGGTCAATCAATGACGAGATCCTGACAAAAAGTGAACTTGCTTTAAAATTCATAGAATTTTTAAAAATAAATTATTGTAATGCACTCACAGACAGGTATAATATAGATATTGATGTACCAAATTCTGAGAATTTTGAGATACTAAAGCAGATTGCAATTGCGAGATTGTGCTTATTAAAAGGAAATGAACCGGATCTTGATAAGGCTGCAGCAATTCTATTTGATGATTTTCGAAGCGGCAGACTGGGGCGTATGACGCTGGAGGAGATACCGGAATAGGGAGTTTATAGATGATGAAGAAGAAAAAGAATGCGGATGCTGTAGAGACGGAGCTTACGGATTCTGTCATGGAGGAGACGAAAACGTCTGAGAATGAAAAGGCGGTGGCAGAGACACCGGAGGATATCGAGAAAAAGGCAGAAGAGGAAGCTACGGAGATTGAAGCATACGATGCAGAGGGAAATCCAATCCTGAAAAAGAAAAAGAAGAGAAAAAGCAAGAAGAAAAAGTCACAGAAACCGGAAGAGGTTAACATAGTCAAAGAACTGCTGAGTCTGATTATTTATATTGGAATTGTAGTTTTGATTTGTTATTTTATCCTGAATTTTGTAGGCTGCCGTTCCAAGGTAGATGGTTCATCTATGAATCCGACGTTAGAGGATGGCGATAATTTGTGGGTGGATAAATTATCCTATACATTTGGAGATCCAAAGCGTTTTGATATTGTTATCTTCAAATATGATGAGAATACTACTTATGTAAAACGTGTGATTGGTCTTCCGGGAGAGACTGTTCGGATTGATGAGAATGGAAATATTTACGTGAATGAAAAGTTACTCAATGAAAATTATGGTAAAGAAGCAATGCTGAATAATGGACGTGCCGGATCTGAGGTGTATCTTGGCTCTGATGAATATTTTGTGCTGGGAGATAACCGGAATAATAGTCGGGACAGCCGATGGGCAGATGTGGGTAATGTCAAGAGGGACGATATTATCGGAAAGGCTGTATTGAGGATTTATCCGTTCAAGAGCTTTGGATTCATAAAATAACAATATAGGACTGTGTTTTCTACACAGTCCTTATTTTGCATTTTGTGTAATCATAACAGAATCAGATGGCTGAGAAAACAAAAACACAGAACGAAAAGGAAAGAGAAAAAATGATGGGAGAAAAAGTGAAGATACAGGAGATAAAAGCAGTATATCAGGCATTAAATCCGGATGATGAGCCGATGTTACAACAGTTTATACATACTTATGCTGTCGATGAGAGAAGTGGTGTGCAGGCACTTGTGGAGCAGACAAGAAAGAAGTTGTCTCAGCTTGAGGCAGAATATGAACGTTCTGAGAAAATGCTTGCGTTTGAGCATAAGTATCATGCTATGGGAAGCCGATATATATGTGGGATAGACGAAGTCGGCAGAGGACCGCTCGCAGGTCCGGTTGTGGCATGTGCTGTGATTCTGCCGGAGGATGAAATGATATTGCATCTGAATGATTCCAAACAGGTGCCAAGAAAAAAACGGGAAATTCTGTACGATATTATCCGGGAAAAAGCAGTTGCTTATGGAATTGGAGTTGTCTCTGAGAAACGAATTGATGAGATTAATATCCTACAGGCAACCTATGAAGCGATGCGCATGGCAATTGCAAATCTGCAGGTAAAACCGGATTTGTTGTTAAATGATGCCGTTAAGATTCCGATGGTTGATATAAAACAGGTGCCAATCATTAAGGGGGACACGTTATCTGCAAGTATTGCAGCGGCAAGTATTGTAGCAAAGGTAACAAGAGACCGTATGATGGTTGAATATGATAAGGTCTATCCGGGTTATGATTTTGCAAGTAATGTGGGCTATGGAAGTGCGAAGCATTATGCAGGACTTGACAAGCTTGGTCCATGTGAGATTCACCGAAGGACGTATATTAAGGGTTATGTATGAATATAGATAGTGGAAATCTTCAATTTAATCGTTACCAGACCGGAAATGTAACAGGTACCAGACCGGAAACTGTGGTGAATAATGACACGCAGGTGGCATCCGGTAACGTGGCATTGGCCCAGGCAGAACAGGGACAGACCTTTACCGGGCAGATCGTTGATGTGAATGGCTCGCAGGTGACGATCCAGATGGAAGGAAATCTGATGCTGCAGGCTCGGATGTCGGAGACGGTAAATCTGAACATGGGTGATACGATTGCTTTCCTTGTGAAGGAAAATTCAGGGAACACCGTTATGATACAACCTCTCGCATCGGATCTGCAGGCAATGAAGAATCAGACAATCTTTGATTTATTAGAAAAAAACCAGCTATCTCCATCCGATAAGAATTATCAGATTGCTGAGACACTATTAAATGAAAATATGCCGGTTGATCGTGCCAGTATGCAGAAGGTATTACAACAGGCGTATAAATATCCGGATGCATCGATACAGACGTTGGTATCTATGAACAAGATGCAGCTTCCTGTGACAGAGCAGACAATAGCAGGATTTGAACAGTATCAGACAAACCAGCATGCGATGATGCAGGCGTTGTCCGGGATGACAGAAGAAATCACCGCGTATATGTCCGAGCCGGACGGTATGCGGGAGATGCTGCAGGTGTTATCAGATGCACAGGATCTTCCGGTGTTAAATGCAGATGCGATGTTACAGGAATTAGAGCAGACGACAGGTGATTTCCTGTTTGTGCAGGGACGGATAAATGCGGGTATGGAACTGCAAGCTACGGATATGACAGATAATTCGCAGGTGTTGTCTGCGGAGCAGCTTTCTGCATTTGCGGAGAAGTTCGGGATGACAGAGGAACAGCTTACGGATTTTACGAAGCAGTTACAGGATATGCATTTCGATGCACAGACGATACGGACACTGTATACGCAGTCAGATACAACGATGCAGCTTGTAAACCATCTGCAGGCGCTTGTCGCAGGTGCCTCCGATAAATCAATGATTGATGCTGAGACAATGAAAGATTTTTTCATGTCGGATGGTATGAAGGATCTGTTAGAAACAGCCGTGAAGGAAAAGTTCACGCTGAACCCGGAGAAGATGCAGAATCCACAGGAGGTTTCTGATCTGTATAAGGGAATCTATGAGAAGATGGACCGTCTGATGCAGCAGATGAGTGGGCATACAGGCTCATCCGGAGAACACTTGTCCGAATCTGCGAAGGGCATGCAGGAGCGGATTGATTTCCTGCAGAACTTAAGTAATCTGTTCCCGTATGCGCAGATTCCGGTGCGGATGGAGGGCAGAGATGGAAATGCAGATCTGTTCGTCTATATGAACAAAAAAAGGATGCAGGAGAAAAAGGAAGATGTTAGTGCCCTGCTGCATCTGGATATGGAATATTTGGGACCGACAGATGTACATGTGTCTCTGCGCGGGACGATGGTGCACACGAAGTTTTATGTGGAAGACGAAGAAAGTGCGAAGATTATCGATGCACATATGACACAGCTTGAACAGGCAATCGCGGAGAATGGATATTCTCTTACGAATGAAGTAATCATGCGGGAGCCAACGTTGCATCCGGAGACAGAGAAAAATGCCGTGGTAAAAGAAATGTTTGGCGACGATATAGAGAAGCGTGTGAAGCGGTACTCATTCGATGTGCGGACGTAATGGTCGGGTATAAGTAGTTTGGATATAGCAGAGGGATAGACGGATGGCACAGAATTTCAATGTGGATACAAAGAAAAAAGAAGAGAAGAAAAAGGCAGTTGCCTTAGTCTATGAGCCGGGGAACGAGGCGCCGCAGGTTGTTGCATCCGGAAAAGGCGTGATTGCGGAGCGTATCATAGATACGGCGAAGAAGAGTGACGTGCCGCTTTATAAGGATACGGATCTTACGAATACACTGTTGAATCTTGACATCGGGGAATGTATCCCGCCGGAACTTTACGGTGTTGTTGCGGAGATCTTAGTGTATGTTGACCGGATGGATAAACTGCGCGCAAAGCTTGGAAAATAGATCAAGCAGGGGGATAACTATGGAGAAACAATCGTATAATAAAAGGCAGGTTGGCACGGAAAAGGAGACACTTGCTGCGGAATATCTGAAAAAGAAAGGGTATTTTATCATTGAGAAAAACTATCGGGTACGGCAGGGAGAAATTGATCTGGTTGCGCGGGATGGCGTGTGTATCGTGTTCGTTGAGGTAAAATACCGGGTAGATGGCAGAAGCGGTGATGCATTAGAGGCAGTCACAGGAACGAAGATACGGCAGATATCAAGGACAGCACTTTATTATCTGAGCCAGAAAAAAATCAGTATCGACAACACACCAATCCGTTTTGATGTAATCGGAATCAACGGGGATACGATCACACATATTGAGAATGCGTTTGACTTTGTGATGACAAGGTAAGCGTAGGAAAGATAAAAAAGACAGAGTGAAACAGGAATCAATAAGAATAATCAGGAAGAGACAGGAACAGGGAAATGAAACCAGTACAGTTTAATCTGAAATTAAATCCGGAAGCACTTGTGGAGCGGGCAGAAGAGAATCTGAAATTCTTACGGAAACGCACAACGTACTTTGAGAATGCGGAGATAGAAGGAGTGCCGGTGCCGGTTCCGGTACTTCGGTATAAAATATTTGATGCATATCCGGAGATTGTTGTCGGGTTTTCTACACGGCTTGGAGGTGTGAGTAAGGGGTATCTCGGAAGCATGAACCTAAGCTTCACCCGAGGCGATGAAGAATCATCAGTGATGGAGAATCACAGACGGTTTGCACAGGCATGTGGTTATGATTATACGAAGCTCGTGTTTTCAGATCAGGTGCATAAAACAAATCTGCGGATCGTGACGAAAGAAGACTGTGGAAAGGGTATCATGCGGGAACGTGATTTTGCTAAAATCGATGGTCTTATCACGCAGGAGGCAGGAATTCCGCTTATGACGTTCTATGCGGACTGTGTTCCGTTATTCTTATACGATCCGGTGCAGCGTGTGATTGCGTCAGCGCATTCCGGCTGGCGCGGTACGGTTGGACGTATCGGTATGGTTGTTGTCCGTAAGATGCAGGAACTCTATGGTTCTAAGCCGGAGGATATCATCTGTGCGATCGGTCCATCGATCTGCAAAGCATGCTACGAGGTAAGCAAAGATGTGGCAGATGCATGCGGGGTATATACAGAGGAACAACGGAAGATACTGTTAGAAGACAAAGGAAATGGCAAATACCAGCTTGATTTACATCAGGCGTGCTATTATAATTTTACGGATGCGGGTGTACTGCCGGAGCATATAGCGATGCCGGATATCTGTACCTGCTGCAATCCGGAATTGTTATTCTCCCATCGGGCATCCGGTGGTAAGCGCGGTAATCTGGGAGGCGTGATTATGCTGTGTGATAGAAGATAATGTAGCACGCTGATGCGTGGTGACAGGTAATATAATAGAAAGAAAACAATTCATAAATTTAGGATATAGACATGAAACGACATAAAATAACGAAGATTGATGAGGGAGGAATTGCAGAGGAACTCGGAATCGAGGAAGGCGATTTTCTGCTTGCTATCAATGACAAAGAAATTGAAGATATATTTGACTACGACTTTATCGTGAATGATGAATACCTTGAAGTGCTGATTGAGAAGGCAGACGGCGAGGAATGGCTGTTAGAGGTTGAGAAGGACTACGATGAGGATCTTGGCATGGAGTTCGGCGAGTCACTGATGGACGAATATAGAAGCTGCTTTAATAAGTGTGTATTCTGTTTTATCGACCAGAATCCGCCGGGTATGCGGGAGACAATTTATTTCAAGGATGACGATACGAGACTGTCCTTCCTGCAGGGTAATTACGTGACACTCACGAACATGAAGGAGAAGGATATACAACGGATTATTGACTATAAACTGGCACCTATCAACATTTCTGTGCATACAACGAATCCGGAACTCCGGTGTCAGATGCTGCATAATCGGTTTGCCGGAAAGGTCATGGACTATATTCAGATGCTCTATGATGCAGATATTCCGATGAATGCGCAGGTTGTGCTCTGTAAGGGCTTAAATGATGGTGATGAACTGCGCCGGACAATCGAGGATTTGCTTGCCTATGCGCCGACAATCGAGAGTCTGTCGGTTGTTCCGGTTGGACTGTCTAAGTACCGGGATGGACTCTGTAAGCTGGAGAGTTTCACGAAAGAGGACGCCAGAGAGGTAATCTCCATTATTGAGGGTTTCCAGCAGCAGGCAATGGAAAAGTTCGGACAACATTTCGTGCATGCGAGTGATGAATGGTATATTACTGCAGGTTATGATATGCCGGGAGAAGACCGCTACGATGGCTATATTCAGTTGGAAAATGGCGTTGGCATGACACGGCTTTTCCTGACAGAGGCGCAGGATGCGGTTGACATCTATCTTGAAGACCATGGCGGAAAGACGTGGGATGGTAAGCGGAAAGTTTCAACGGTAACCGGATTGATCGCCTATGATTATGTCTGTCAGGCGGCACAGATATACAAGCAGGCAGCACCGGGGCTTGATCTGCAGGTATTTCCAATCCGGAATGAATTTTTTGGCGAGAAGATTACTGTAACCGGACTTTTGACCGGACAGGATATCGTGAAACAGTTACAGGGCAGAGAACTTGGAGAGGCATTATTTCTTCCAAGTCAGGTCGTAAAGGCGGATGAGCCAATCTTTCTCGATGATATGACAGTCGAGGAATTGCAAAGTGCTTTACAAGTACCGGTGATTATTGTACAATCAAGCGGTGTGGGATTATTTAACAGAATGATAGAAATGGAGAACGAACATGAGTAGACCGGTTGTTGCCATTGTCGGCAGACCTAATGTCGGTAAATCTACATTGTTTAACACGCTGGCGGGCGATCGTATTTCAATCGTACAGGATACGCCGGGTGTTACGCGGGATCGGATCTATGCCGATGTGACATGGTTAAATTATAATTTTACGATCGTGGATACAGGCGGTATCGAGCCGGAATCCAACGATATTATATTGAAGAGTATGCGCGAACAGGCGGAGATCGCGATTGAGACCGCAGATGTGATCATGTTTGTCACAGATGTCCGTCAGGGGCTTGTCGATGCGGACGGAAAGGTTGCGGACATGCTGCGACGTTCGAAGAAGCCGATCGTGCTGGTTGTCAATAAGGTGGACAGCTTCGAGAAGTTTATGCCGGATGTATACGAGTTTTACAACCTGGGACTGGGTGATCCACAGCCAATCTCTGCGGCATCCCAGCTTGGACTTGGTGATATGCTGGATGAAGTAGTCAAGCATTTCGGTGAGAATGCATTAAACGAAGAAGAGGATGAGCGCCCACGTATCGCGATTATCGGAAAACCGAATGTTGGTAAATCATCCATTATCAACAAGCTGCTTGGCGAGGATCGTGTAATTGTATCAAATATTGCAGGTACAACGCGTGATGCAATCGACACAACAATCAAGCGAAACGGCACAGAGTATGTCTTTATTGATACGGCAGGACTTCGCAGAAAGAATAAGATTAAGGAAGAAATTGAACGGTACAGCATCATCCGTACGGTGTCAGCGGTGGAGCGATGCAATGTAGCGGTGCTCGTCATTGATGCGACAGAGGGAATTACGGATCAGGATACAAAAATTGCAGGTATTGCTCATGAGCGCGGTAAGGGTATGATTATTGCCGTGAATAAATGGGATGCAATCGAGAAGAACGACAAGACGATGAAGAAGTTCACGGAGGATGTTCGTGAGAAACTTTCCTATATGCCGTATGCAGAGTTACTGTTTATTTCTGCAGAGACCGGACAGCGTCTGCCGAAGCTTTTTGAGACGATCGATATGGTTATTGAGAATCATTCACTTCGTGTGGCAACGGGTGTATTAAATGAAATCATGGCAGAGGCAGTTGCTTTGAATCAGCCACCTTCCGATAAGGGAAAACGGTTGAGGCTTTACTATATTACACAGGTTTCTGTGAAGCCGCCGACGTTTGTTATCTTTGTGAACGATAAAGAATTGATGCATTTTTCTTATACGAGATACATTGAGAATAAAATACGTGACGCATTTGGCTTTAAGGGAACGCCGTTAAAGTTTATTATACGGGAGAGGAAAGAAAAATAATCATGATATTAGCGAGAGTGATCTGTCTGGCGGCAGGCTATGCATTTGGACTGCTTCAGACATCCTATATCTATGGAAGAATGAAAGGCATTGATATCAGAGAGCATGGAAGTGGTAACGCCGGAACAACAAATGCCCTCCGGGTACTCGGAAAGAAAGCCGGACTGATTGTATTTATCGGTGATCTGTTCAAGGCAATCATTATCAGTGCGATTGTCCATATTGTGATTGGACATCTGTATCCAAACGAGGTGTATTTGTATCTTGCATATGCCGGACTTGGTACCGTGCTTGGACATAATTTTCCTTGTTATCTGCATTTCAAGGGAGGAAAGGGTATCGCAACGACAGCGGGTATTATCGTTGGTTTTTTAGATCCTGTAATCATTATCAGTTGTCTGATTGCGTTTATTGTGATTGTGGCAATCACCAGATATGTTTCCCTTGGTTCAATTACGATTGTGACGATGTTCTGTATCGAGTATGCGATTTTCGCATTCCATGGAAAATACAGCTTTGATCTGGCAAATGCAGCATCGTATCATGCGATGGTGGAGAGTGTGATTGTGGTAGCCGTGATATGCGGAATGGCAATCGTGCGGCATCATGCAAATATTGTACGGTTACTGCATCATGAGGAAAATAAATTAGGCGCAAAGAAAACAGCGTAGATAAGAGATAGACATGAATGCCTATCAGGCAGGGGGTAAACAAAATGAAGATTGGTATATTAGGTGCCGGAAGCTGGGGGACAGCGTTGACGGTATTATTATCAGACAATGGACATGATGTTACGGTCTGGTCTGTGGATGCAAAGGAAATTGAGATGTTAGATTCGAAGCGGGAGCATCTGACAAAACTTCCGGGCGTCAAACTTCCGGATTCCGTTCATTTTACAACAGATGAAAAAGAGGTATGTAAGGATGCAGAACTTCTTGTTATGGTAGTTCCATCGCCGTTTGTCAGAAGCACGGCGAAGCGGATTGCACCATACATAACAGGTGCACAGACGATTGTCAATGTGTCAAAGGGTATTGAGGAAGAGACACTTATGACATTGACGGAAGTAATCCATGATGAGATTCCAAACTGCAAGGTTGGTGTTTTATCCGGACCAAGCCACGCAGAGGAGGTCGGAAAACGTATGCCGACGACTGTGGTTGCTGGTGCAGAGAAGGAAGAAACAGCACTGATGATTCAGGATGCATTCATGAACGATTATTTCCGTGTGTATGCAAGCCCGGATGTGATTGGAATCGAGCTTGGTGGTTCTCTGAAAAATGTCATTGCACTCGCGGCAGGTGTTGGTGATGGACTTGGTTGTGGTGATAACGCAAAGGCGGCGATCATCACACGTGGTATTGCGGAGATTATCCGTCTTGGAACAGCGATGGGAGGACAACTTGAGACATTTGCGGGACTTTCCGGAATCGGAGATCTAATCGTAACCTGCGAGTCCAAACATAGCCGGAACCGGAAGGCAGGATATCTGATGGGACAGGGAAAGACCTATAAGGAAGCAATGGACGAAGTGCAGATGGTTGTGGAAGGTGTATATTCTGCGAAAGCTGCTTATAAGCTCAGTCAGAAATACGGCGTGGAAATGCCAATTGTGTCTGTTGTGAATCGGGTGTTGTTTGAGGATCTGAGCGCGGCGGAGGGAATGAAGATGCTGCTTACGAGAAATCGTACATCTGAATCCACACGGCTTGCGTGGAATAAATAATGAAAAAACAAACTGTCGGGAAATCCCGGCAGTTTTTATTTTACATAATTAGATCGTTCGGCATCATTAAAAGTATTGGTTGTCATAAAAAATATTTCTATACATATATTATATTGAGTTATTGAACATAGGCAGGAAAATATAGGAGGCCAGTGCTTAGATGAACATTTATAAGGATATAGAAACACGAACCAATGGCGAGATCTATATCGGGGTGGTTGGACCGGTGCGGACAGGAAAATCAACCTTTATTAAGCGGTTTATGGAATTGATGGTACTTCCGGCGATTACGGATGAGAACAACCGGAAGCGTGCTATGGATGAGCTGCCTCAGTCGGCAGCCGGAAAAACTGTTATGACGACAGAACCCAAATTTATCCCCAAAGAAGCGGTAGAGGTGTTTTTTGAGGATGGTGTTCACTTTAAATGCCGCATGATTGATTGTGTCGGATATATGGTACAGGGGGCGGAAGGTCATGAGGAGGATGGAAAGGAACGTCTGGTGAAAACACCATGGTTTGACTATGATATTCCATTTACAAAGGCGGCGGAAATCGGTACAAAGAAGGTTATTTACGATCATTCAACAGTTGGAATCGTGGTTACCTGTGATGATACGATTTCAGAACTGAATCGAAGTGCGTACATACAACCGGAAACACAGACCATGAATGAACTCAAGTCGCTGGGAAAACCATTTATCGTTGTTTTAAACAGTCGAAAACCGGCAAGTATGGAGACGGTGGAGCTTGCCAGACAGATGGAAGAGGAATATGGTGTTTCTGTGCTTCCAATCAATTGTGACCAGCTCAGGAAGACAGATGTGGTACATATTTTTGAAGCACTTTTGTTGGATTTTCCTGTTACATGTGTGAAATTTGACATTCCAAAATGGGTGGAAGCACTTGATATGAAGGATGAGATCAAACAGAAGGTAGTTGAAAAGACAAATCAGATATTCAGTCAGATGTATCTGATGAAGGATGCGACAAATTATGTGTTTGATAATGATGAGTATCTGCAATCTATTGAGATGCAGGCACTTAATCTGGCAGATGGCTCTGTCGAGATCCGCCTTGTCTTAAAGCCGGAATATTATTATGCGATGCTTTCAGAAATCATGGGAGAACCGATACGGAATGAATATGATTTCATGAAAGCGATTAAGACGTTGTCAGCGACAAAATCCCAATGTGCAAAGGTGAGTACCGCCCTGATGCAGTCATTTAAAACCGGATATGGTTCCGTAACACCGGATGCGGCAGATATTCGTTTGGGCGAACCGGAGATTATTAAGTCTGGAAATAAGTTTGGTGTGAAGCTTACGGCACAGGCACCATCTATTCATCTAATCAAGGCAAATATCACGACAGAGATTGCACCGATTGTTGGTTCGGAAGAACAGGCAAAGGATCTGATTGCTTACATTCATCAGGATGGAGACAAACGGGATGGTATCTGGGATGTCAACATATTTGGGAAGACTGTACGGCAGCTTGTGGAAGATGGATTGTCTGCAAAGGTGAATAAGATTACACAGGAAAGTCAGCAGAAATTACAGGATACAATGGAGAAAATCGTCAATGATTCCAATGGTGGAATGGTTTGCATTATTATCTAAAAGATGATAAAATAGCGTGGTATGGACGAAAAATTAGAATTTAAAATCAATCAGTTCGAGGGGCCGTTAGACCTTCTTCTGCATTTGATTGATAAGAATAAATTTAATATATTTGATATTCCAATCGTTGAGATTACCGAGCAGTATCTGGACTATGTGAATCGGATGCAGGAGGAAAATCTGGACGTGATGAGTGAGTTTCTCGTGATGGCAGCGACATTGATTTCGATTAAGGCGAAGATGCTGCTGCCACGCGAGGAAAAGGAAGAGGAAGAAGAGGAGGATCCGCGTGCTGAGCTTGTGCGCCGTCTGTTGGAATATAAGATGTACAAATATGCTTCGCTGGAGTTAAAGGATATGAATCTGGATGCTGGAAAAAATTACTACAAACCGGCAACTATTCCGAAAGAGGTGTTAGAGTACAAAGAGGAAATTGATCCTGCAGATGTAATTGGTGATGTTACACTGGCGAAACTCAATGAGATTTTCTCGCAGGTGATGAAGCGTACGGTTGATCGTGTAGATCCTGTGAGAAGTAAATTTGGAACAATCGAGAAGGATGAAGTCCGGATTGAAGATAAGATGGAAGATATCCGGGCAAGTATTCGTGGGTTGAAGGGAATTAATTTTAAGACTTTGTTAGAAATACAGGCAACGAAAATCAATATTATTGTGACATTTATGGCAATTTTAGAGTTGATGAAGGTGGGAGATATAACAATCCGGCAGGATGAGCTGTTTGGTGATATCATTATTGATTCTCTGGAAGCGTAGAATAGAGTGATGGAAAGTGAGAGGAAGATACACAGATGGAAGAAAGCGTAAAAAAGACAGAAGCAGCGATAGAGGCGATTCTTTTTTCCATGGGAGCTGCAGTGGAACTCAAAGATCTTGCGGATGTGCTGCAGATGGATGGAAAGGCCTTGCAGAAGATCTTGGATGATATGATGGTAAGGTATGAAGAGGAAGATCGTGGTATCAAGATTGTGAAACTGGAAAATGCTTATCAGCTTTGTACCAAAAATGAATATTATGATATTTTATCCACTCTGGTGAATATTCCGAAGAAACACAGTCTGACGGATTCCTTGATGGAGACGCTTTCTATTGTGGCATATAAGCAGCCGGTGACAAGGCAGGAGATCGAGGCAATCCGTGGCGTGTCGTGTGTACATGCAATCAATCGTCTGGTTGAGTACAATCTGATTACCGAGGTTGGAAGGTTAGATGCCGTTGGACGTCCCATCTTATTTGGTACAACGGAAGATTTCTTAAGATGCTTCGGCGTTTCATCTATGGACGAGCTTCCGTCGATTACTCCTGACAAGATCGAGAAGTTCCGGCAGGAAGCAATGGACGAAGTGAATATCAAAGTAGAAGTGTAAAGAAAGTTAGAAAAAAGGGTATCTGTAAACAGATACCCTTTTATAATATACTGTCAATATTGATATCTGTCTGCTTGGACAGATCAATAAAATTATTTTTTGTTTTAACCATTGGCTTGGAGAGGCGTACTTTGTTGATAAAGACAATGTCACCTTCTTCTCCGTTGCTTAGACGTACTTTACAATTCATGTAGCTGTTTACCACGTGTTCAAGAAATGTAAGCAGGTATTTGGGGTTGTATTTTTTTAAACCATCATCTTCAAACATATTGATTACTTTAAAAGGACTGATCGGGCCGCGATAGACACGTTTGGCGGTCATGGCTTCATAAATATCCGCAATCGTGACAATCTGTGCACACCAGTCGATCTGTTCTGCTCTTAAGCCAATCGGATAACCGGAACCATCACATTTTTCATGGTGCATCAAGGCTGCATATTGAATATGTGGCTCCGTGTTATTTTTCTTTAACAACTGATATCCCTTTATCGGATGTGTTTTTATAATATCAAACTCATCTTTGGTTAATTTTCCCGGCTTTTTTAATATGGCATCCGGAATCAGCAATTTCCCAATATCGTGAAAAAGACCACAGGCAGTGAGTAGTTTTTTATCTTCTTCGGACAGACCAAGCCAGTCCGAAAAAATATTGCAGATAAGAGCCACGTTTAAAGAGTGGTTAAAGGTGGAATCATCATAATTTTTCATCGTGGACAGCATGGTGAAGATACTTAATGGAGAATCATTTAAAGCTTTCATCGTTGTCATGGTATTCTGGATCATCATGTCAACGTCAATCGGTGCATTTTTGTATACAATATCATTTAAATGGTCGCCCATTTCCGTAATGCTTTTTTCGTAACGGTGAACAAATTTTTTGTATTGTGGTTTTTCTTTGATTTTTTCTTCATTTAAGGCAAAAGACAGATCATTTTCCGGTTCTTTTATGGCGGGATCAATCATGTCAGAGATGTCGACAAATACAACATCATTGCCAGCGAGCATCTGAATGATGTTTCTGGTGAGAACTGTATCTTTTGGAACGATCAGTTTCCCGTTATTGGAATAGGTGTCAGTCAGAGTGACCATGCCTTCCTCTAATTCTGATGTAAATAATGTTGCCATATCCGTCATCCTTTGTCGTAAAGTCTTATTATATTTTACAGGATTTTGTATCTGATTTCAATTAGAAAGTCTAACTGGAAACAAATATCCATATAATGGATTAGATGTCTGCATATTACATCGCTTGTACAGTGAAACAGCGTATGGATGTGTTGCAGCTACTTTATTGTTGGGAGACAAAAGCGTGAAAAAATATATTGTGTATGTGCTTGTTGCGATTATTGTAATCATTGGGTGCCCTGACGTGGTGCATGCAGCGGATGAGCCACAGTTATATGCGAAAGCTGCGGTGCTGATGGATGGGGATACCGGGCGTGTGCTGTATGGAAAGGCGCAGACAGAAGTTCTGCCGATGGCAAGCACAACGAAGATTATGACACTTATTCTGGCATTGGAATATGGAAATCCGGACGATATTGTGACAGTGAGCAGTTATGCATCTAAAATGCCGGATGTTAAACTTGGATTACGTGCGGGAGACCAATACCGGCTTTCTGATCTTATGTATTCGATGATGCTGGAAAGCCACAATGACAGTGCCTGTGCCGTTGCAGAGCAGGTGGGAGGGAGCGTTTCAGAATTTGCAGATATGATGAATACAAAGGCGGCAGAAATCGGTCTTACATCGACATATTTTATTACGCCGAATGGGCTGGATGCAGAAGATGCGCAGGGGATTCACAGTACGACTGCGTGGGATCTGGCAAAACTGATGCGGTATTGCGTGTTTGTTTCTAATCAAAAAGAAAAATTTCAGGAGATCTGCCAGACCAGAAATTATACATTTACGGATTGCTCGGGCGCCCGGCAGTTTACGGTATACAATAAGAATGCCCTGTTAGATAAGATGGATGGTGTGTTAGCCGGGAAAACAGGATTTACCGGTGATGCAGGATATTGTTATGTCTGTGCAGTGACGGTAAATGGAAAGCATTTTATTGTAGCGTTACTTGCATGCGGGTGGCCGCATAATAAACATTATAAATGGGCAGATACGAAAGCATTGCTTGCCTATGGGGATGCAAAGTTTCAATTCAGAGAAATTAAGCTTGCGAATTATCCGCTTCATGAAGTTTCTGTACAAAATGGATTACAGCAAACAGTTTCATGTACCTGTTTCGAACGCCTGACGATCCTGCTTGCCGATGACGAGCAGGTACAAACCCGTTTTGAATTGGAGCATAAAGTAAAAGCTCCGGTTGAAAAAGGTGACAGGATTGGTGTGTTACAGGTGTATGTGGGGGATGAACTGCTTGCCGGATATCCGGTATATACAGCAGAAACGGTAGACAAAAAGGATTTTTGTTATTATATTGAAACTGTGTTTGATACATTTTTTTACTGATATGCATATAATAGAGTATCGTAAGGAGGATGTGGCAGATTATGCGGGATATCATTATTTTTGGGCACGATCCGCGGATGGAAAGTGTTGCCGGATATTTTTATAATCTTGGATATGATGTGTATGAGAACCCGGAAGAAATGATTGCGGATGCATATATCATAACCTCTCCGAAGCTGTCTGAGTCAGAGGAGGATGCACTTTGCAATTATGTAACGGACAGTCATATCCTGTATTATGGGATTTTGTCAAAGAAATGTCTGGAGAAGATGGCTGAAAAGAATATTACCTGTAAAGCCTATCTAAAATTGGAAAAGCTCGTTACAGAGAATGCGGTATTGACAGCGCAGGGGATTTTAACGATTGCAGGAAGAGATGCTGTATTATTCGAGAGTCATTGCCTGGTTCTTGGATATGGACATTGCGGTAAGGCAATCGCGGATGCACTTGTATACGCAGGAGCAAATGTGGATGTTGCAGTGAGACGAAAAGAGCTGAAACCGGAACTTGAACGGCATGGGTATGGATACTTGAATCTTATGCAGTGGGAACGGTACGCGTATGACAAGTATAGCTATGTATTTAATACAATACCTGCCCTGGTGCTGGATCCAGCACATCTGCAGAAATTTTCAGAGACGATTCTCATCTATGATATTGCATCAAGTCCGGGTGGTACAGACTTTGGATACTGTAGGGCGCATGGGATACGTGCGGATCTGTATCTGGGGATTCCGGGGAAATTATATCCGAAGGAAGCGGGACGTGTGATTGCTTCCGGTATTTATGAGCATGAATTTGCCATGGAGACTCCTTCAGAATAAAAAAAGGAGCCCAGGGTATGCGAGCAGACTGTAATCTGGGATTTGCAATCACCGGATCATTTTGTACCTTCGACAAGATAAAAAAACAGATAGAGCTTCTACGGGATGAAGTATCTGGTATAACGCCGATTTTTTCACAGCATGCCTATGAATTGGATACGCGTTTTGCAGAGGCGGAAGGCTTTGTGCGGGAAATCGAAGCTATCACAGGAAAAAAAGCAATTCATACGATACAGGGAGCGGAACCGATTGGACCGAAGAAATTATTTGACGCGTTAGTGATTGCACCCTGTACAGGAAATACAGCAGCAAAACTCGCAAATGGAATTACGGATACTCCTGTTTTGATGGCTGCGAAGTCGCATCTTCGAAACGGACGTCCGGTAATCATTGCAATTTCTACAAATGATGCACTTGGAATAAATTTACAGAACATTGGACGACTGATGGTGATGAAACATATCTATTTTGTCCCGTTTGGTCAGGATGATGCAGTGAAAAAACCAAATTCCTGCGTGGCGGATATGACAAAGATTGCAGAGACAGTAGAATATGCACTGGCGAATGAACAGATTCAGCCGGTATTATTATAGAGAATATGAAAAAAGCAAGCACGTATATTTCCGATAGTGCTTGCTTTTTATATTGATTAATATAGGAAGACGGACGTTATAGCATGTATTTCCGCATCCAGTAGTCGACTTGAAGCAGATACGCGATCATCTGTGGACCGGCCATGAGCTGTCCGAACCATGGTTTTCCGTATTCCTTTGGCTCATCCAGGAATTTCAGGACAGCAGGAATGTTCAGGTAGCTGCGGAGTGGAGAAGCGGTATCTGTGATTACTTCCCGCAGACGGCTGGCGAGGACGTGTTCATATTCCGGATGATATGTTTTCGGATACGGACTCTTTGGACGGTTCATAATTGTATCCGGAAGATATTTTGCTGCACAGGTGCGAAGCAGACTCTTCGGAATTCCATCTTTGGATTTGATGCTCCATGGAACATTAAATACATAGTCGATGACGCGATAATCAGCAAAAGGAACTCTCGCTTCAAGTCCATGCTGCATAGAAGTCCGATCCATACGATCAAGGAGCGTCTGCATGAACCAGCGGATGTTCAGATATGCAATCTGACGTTTTTTTGTATCAATCGGTGATTCTTCCGGCAGGATATCTACTTCGGATAAAGTTGTGCGATATGCGCGGTCAATATATTTTTCCATCTGCATACTGGCTGCAAATTCCGGATGGAGCAGGGATTTACGGAATGAGATATCCATTGTCCAGGGGAAGGTGTTTGATTGCAGCATGGCATCCCGGTGAAACCATGGATAACCGCCGAAGATTTCATCGGCACATTCTCCGGTCAGGGTGACTTTATGATGTTTGGAAACTTCCCCACAGAAGTAAAGCAGAGAAGAGTCTACATCTGCCATAGTTGGAAGACATCGGCTGTCAACGGACGCCTCAAGAAGATCTGCAAGCTTGGTGTAGGAGCAGGTCAGATAGATATGGTCGGATTTCAGGTAATCTTTCATGATGTCGACATAAGGGCGGTCTTCGCTTGGCTGGAAGCTGTTTGACTGAAAATAGACAGCGTTATCCGTATAATCAAAGGAGTAGGTGGTAAGTGGGGTATCTTTTGGCAGGAAATGCCTGCATACGGCAGATACATAAGAGGAATCAACCCCACCGGAAAGCAGTGTAGAGATCGGAACATCGGATACCATCTGCATCCGTACACTGTCTTCCAGAAGATAAGATGTTTTTTCAATTGTTTCTTCATAGCTGTCGGTATGGGGATGACTCTCAATACGGTAATATAATCTGGCTGACATGTATTGTGGCGTATAGGTCAGATATTCACCGGGTTTGATTTCTTTGATTCCTGAAAATACACCCTTTCCGTAGGTCTTGGCAGGACCAAGAGAGAAGATTTCGTTTAAACTGTTCATGTCAATACATGGACGCACGCGGGGATATTCAAACAGAGTATCAATCCGCGAGGCAAATACGAGCGTATCACCGGTTTTGGTATAATATAGTGGTTTGACACCAAAACGGTCCCGGTAGAGGTAAAGGGTATTTCGCATGCTGTCATAAATGGCGATTGCAAAAATACCATTTAATTCTCTGACAAATTCAGGACCGTAGTGGCAGAAGGCAGCAACAATGACTTCTGTATCGGAATTCGTGTGGAACGTATAGTTTTTTTCGAGCAGTTGTTTTTTTACTTCTTTATAGTTGTAGATTTCACCATTGTATACAATATAGTAAGTGTTTTCATCTCTTTTATAAGCCATAGGCTGTCTTCCGTTTTCGAGATCAATAATAGACAGACGCGTGTGTGCAAGGCAACAGGAATTTATAATTTTATGACCATACGTGTCGGGACCGCGATGATTCATTGTATTGATCATGTTGGAAAGTGTATGGAAGTTTTGTTTTGGATTTTCCGCATAGTTTTGTTTTGGGTTAAAGTATCCCGCAATACCACACATACAGATGCTCCTTCACACTTTTTCTTATTATATTCATTTTCTGTAAGGTTGTTTCGTATAATGTACAAATTGGAAGAAGACAAAAATTATAAAAGGAGTGGAAATGAAGAAAGTTATATTGATAATTATGACTTTGGTGTTTGTGGTTGGAAGTTTCGTGACGGTACGGGCAGATGAACTGGTGGAGACGGCTGCAGAGACAGATACAGAAAATGAAAAGAGGGAAACGGTAGAGACAATCGCGGGGGAAACAGCGGATGATCCGCTTTCCATCCGGTCAAAATCAGTTCTTTTGATGGAATTGGAAAGTGGAACCGTACTCTATGAGAAAAATGCAGATGAGATGCTGCGCCCGGCATCTGTGACAAAAATTATGACATTGCTGCTGATTTTTGAGGCGTTGGAGCGGGGAGATATCACGTTGGAAGATACGGTTGTTGTTACAGAACACGCTGCATCTATGGGAGGATCTCAATGCTTTTTTGAGGCAGGAGAAGAGCAGACTGTGCAGGATATGATAAAATGTATTGAGGTTGCATCTGGCAATGATGCTGCGGTTGCGATGGCGGAACATCTGGCTGGATCCGAAACGGCGTTTGTTCAAAAGATGAATGATCGGGCAAAGGAATTAGGCATGGAGCATACACATTTTGACAATGCCTGTGGCCTGGAAGTAGAGACACATCTGACCTCGGCGCGTGATATCGCAATTATGTCAAGACAACTGCTTTTGTATCATCCGGACATTCTTACATATTCAACCATCTGGATGGATTCCATAACTCATAAAACAAGGCGCGGGGAATCACGATTTGATCTTGCAAATACAAACAAATTCCTGAATCTGTATACCGGAGCCAATGGATTAAAGACAGGTTATACATCGCAGGCAAAATATTGTATGTCAGCTACAGCTACAAGAGACGGGGTCACCCTGATTGCCGTTGTTATGGGAGCAGATACGAAGGAAATACGAAACAGTGAGGCGATGAAGTTATTGGATTATGGGTTTGCCCAGTGCAGGTCTTATGTGGATATGGATGTGCTTCCGGAAACATTGTATATACCGGTACAGAAGGGTACCAGTAAATCTGTGGCGGTCAAACCGGTAGAGCAACATACGATTACGCTTGCAGCTATCAATCCGGATCAGATAGAAAAACAGGTCATTGCATACGAGAATTTAAAAGCTCCAATCCGGGAGGGAGATGCCGTTGGGGTAGTTCAGTATTTGTATAATGGCAATTGTATCAGTGAGGTAGTTTTGTATGCAGAGCAGACAGTTCCTAAACTGGATATGAAATACAGCCTTACGGAAATTGCCGGAAGAATATTTATGGCGAAATAGATAAAGATAGAGTATAATCAGACTATGAGTAAAAAGTTTCAAATTACGAGATACAATTTTATCAATAAAAAAATAAGCAGGCCGCTTCAGATAGTCATGATTGCGGATCTGCATAATCAGGTGTATGGAATCGGAAACACGGAGCTTCTTGCGGCAATAAAGAAAGAGCAGCCGGATATAATCCTGCTTCCCGGAGATATGATTGTCTGTCGGAAGAGCGAAGCAGAAAATAATCTTTCAACTGCGGAAACGATTCAGAAGATGACGGAGATTGCACCTGTTTATTATGCATATGGCAACCATGAACGTGGACTTGCGGAAGATGTGCGTGAAACGGAGGGTCTGTGGGATATGTATGTACAGAACCTGCGGAATATGAAAGATCTTCATATGCTTGTAAATGACAGCATTGTATTAGAAGCGTGGAATTTATGTATTACCGGGTTGGATCTTCCGAGAGGATATTATAAGAGAATTGTAAAAAAACCTCTCCGCACTGATACACTGACATCTATGATTAAACCATTACAGTCGGAATACTGTAATATTCTGCTGGCACATAATCCAGATTATTTCCGTGCGTATTGCAGACAGAATCCGGATATTATTCTGTCGGGGCATAACCATGGCGGGATGATACGTTTACCGGGACTTGGCGGGGTGGTTTCGCCACGGCTTCATCCGTTCCCGAAATACGATTATGGAGTTTACGAGAATAAAATGCATACAACCAGGATGATAGTCACCAGTGGTTGTGGCATGCATTCGATTCATGTTCGAATCAACAATCCGCCGGAGATGGTTGTGATACATGTAAATAATATGTAAATTAGTTGTATCAAAACAGCATTTTTTCGGCATTTAGTTGCAATCATGATGACTATGGGATATGATACCAACAGATAAATAGTACAGAAGGGGTGTTCTGTATAATAAATAAAAAGGATGTAAATATGAGCAGGGGAAGAGACGAAAAAAATAAAAAACAGGAATCGGAAATTGAAACAAAAAAAGATACGGATAAAACAGAGGCTATAACAGCAGCTGAAGAGAATACGGAATCTGAGACACATACAGGGACAGAGGAAAAAACAGATTCTGCAGAGATGAAACCGGAAAACGAAAAAGAAGATGGGGCAGAAAAAAAGGAAGAATCTGTCAGCCTGTATGAGACGGACCCATTTATAGATCCTTCAATCTATCGACAGAAACGGAGAAAAAAGCTGACGAAGAAAATTACAGTCATTACCGTTCTTTCGTTATTTGTTGTTTACTTCGGTGGCGTGATTTTCCATATGAATCATTTTGGAACAATGACATACATCAATGGAATTGATGTATCCGGAAGATCTGTAAAAAAGACACGGGAATTGTTACTGGCAGATGCAGAAAAATATAATCTTGATATCAAATTCAAAAATGCAGAATTTCATTTTGCGGTTGGAGATGGAGATTCAACGGTCGAATTGACGGATACTGTGCAGTCGTTGTTAAAAAAAAATACACCGTTTATGTGGTTTGCAGACTGCTTCCGCAAATATGACTATAAAATTGGTTATACAGTTGTCTGTGATGAACAGAAACTGAAAGATTGTCTGACAGAATGCCCGGCACTGGATGAGACGTCTATGGTGGAATCAAGAAATGCAAAAGTTGTATTACAGGATGGAGAGGCAAAGATTATTCCGGACGAGACCGGAACCAGAATCGATACAGAGAAATTGTATGACAAATTGACAAATGCATTAAAAAATTATGAAGAAACTTTTGATGTGGCACAGGAGGATTGTTATGTCCCGGCACATGTACTTACAGATTCGGAAAGCATTCTGCGCGCAAAGGAAAATGCGGATGCGTTTATAAGTATAGATGCAGTGTATCATATTGATGATTATACATATGAAATCCCGAAGGAAGAGCTTACGAAGATGGCATATGTGAGTGATGATGGATCAATCCGGATCAGTAAGAGTAATGTCGAGGCATATGTAGAAAAATTAAAAGAACAGTTCTCCACAGTGGACACGGATCGTGAGTTTGTGACACATGATAAAAAGACAATACTGGTACATGGCAGAAATTATGGCTGGAGAGTTGATGTAGAGGCGGAGACAGAGGAACTGTATGCTGCTCTGAGTGAAAAAAAGAGTTTTGAAAAAGACTTAAACTGCAGCAGACACGGATATGCTTATACGAAACAGAATGATATTGGTTCTACTTATGTAGAAATCGACCTTACAAACCAGCATGTATATTTTTATCAGGATGGAACATTGAAGTGGGATAGTGACTGTGTTACAGGTCAGACACCGGGACATAAGACACCTGGTGGTTTATACAGCATAACCTATAAAGAAAGAAATGCTACTTTAGTCGGAGCTGATTATGAGACACCGGTCGCATACTGGATGCCATTCAACGGTGGAATCGGATTGCATGATGCAAACTGGAGAGGCAGCTTTGGCGGAGAAATCTATACATATAATGGATCACATGGCTGTGTGAATCTGCCGCCATCGAAGGCTGGTGAATTGTATGATTACTTGGAGGCCGGATTACCGGTAGTCTGTTATTGGAGGGATGAAGTGACTTTTGTAAATAGATGATTGGATTTGCAGGAGGATACAACATGAAAAAGAAAATTACTTATAAGGAGTTACAGGAGGCTTGTATATATGTGCAGACACGGCTGCCGTATCAACCGAAAGTTGCTTTGGCCTTAGGATCCGGTCTGGGTGAATTTGCGGATCAATTGACGATTGATGCGAAAATTCCGTACGCGGATATACCACATTTTCCGGTTTCCACTGTGGCTGGGCATGATGGATGTTTCATGCTTGGCAGGGTGGAAGGCTGCCCGGTGCTGATTATGAAAGGACGTGTGCATTATTACGAAGGGTATTCCATGCAGGAGGTTGTGATGCCGGTGCGGGTAATGCAGATGCTTGGAGCAAAAATCCTGATTTTAACGAATGCGGCAGGCGGGATAAATGCGTCATATAAACCGGGAATTCTGGTTCGTATTACAGATCAGATCACATCATTTGTGCCATCTCCATTGATTGGTGCAAACCTGGATTCAATTGGTACAAGGTTTCCGGATATGAGCCATGTATATGACACAGAGCTTGGAGAACAGATGGAAGCGGTTGCAAAAAAACAGAGGATTGCTCTTGAAGAGGGCGTGTATTTACAGACGACCGGACCGAATTATGAGACACCTGCGGAGATTCGTATGTTCCGGACACTTGGCGCGGATCTGGTTGGAATGAGTACTGCCTGTGAGGCGATGGCAGCCAGACATGCCGGAATGCGGGTTGTCGGTGTATCGTGTGTGACAAATATGGCTGCCGGTATGAGCAAAGTGGAACTAAACCATAAAGAAGTGCAGGAAACAGCGGACAGAGTAGCACAGGATTTTCAAACATTAATATATAAATTTATAGCAGAAATAGGGTAAGACAAAAGATGGATAGAAAAATTTTTCGCAGATTATTTGAAGAGAGAATTGTTATGTTAGATGGTGCAACCGGCAGCAATCTGATGCAGGCGGGTATGCCGGTTGGTGTATGCCCGGAGAAATGGATTTTAGAGCACCCACAGCACCTAATCAAGCTGCAGCGCGCATATATTCAGGCAGGTACAAATATTCTGCTTGCACCGACATTTACCGCGAACCGGATTAAGCTTGCGGAGTATCATCTCGAAGACAGCATTCATGAGATGAATATGCAGCTTGTCAATCTGACACGGACGGCAATTGAACAGGAGAATCACCGGGGATTTATTGCCGGAGATATGACGATGACCGGCAGACAGCTTCAGCCGGTTGGAGATCTGGCGTTTGAGGAATTAGTGGATGTATATAAAGAACAGGCAGAAATTCTTGTGGAAGCGGGTGTGGATTTGTTCTTTGTAGAGACGATGATGAGCCTTGCAGAAGCACGTGCGTGTGTGATTGCAATCAAGGAGGTCTGTGATCTGCCGATCATGGTCAGCATGACCTTTAACAGCGATGGAAAGACGTTGTTTGGTTCCACGCCGGAGGCATCTGTAATCGTATTACAGTCACTTGGTGTGGATGCAGTTGGCATCAACTGTTCTACTGGACCGAAGGAAATGGAAACACTGATTAAGCGTATGGTGCGCTATGCGACGATTCCGGTATTTGCAAAACCGAACAACGGTATGCCGGAACTGATCGATGGTGAGACGAAATATACAATGACACCGGAGACCTTTGCAGAGTATGGCCGAGCCTTGGTTGAAGCCGGAGCAAGGGCTGTTGGCGGATGTTGTGGTTCTACTCCGAAGCATATTGAGATGTTAAAGAAGGTTGTTCGTTCCGTGGAGCCGGAGACAACAAAACCGGTCTGCACCCGTGTCTTAGCGAGTGAGAGTGCGGTGCAGGAGATTCATCTTGATGGGAATTTTCTTGTGGTTGGTGAGCGTATCAACCCGACCGGAAAGAAAAAATTACAGGAGATGCTTCGTGCAGGCAATATGGATCTGGTTGTGCAGATGGCGGAGGAACAGACTGAGCGTGGCGCGAAGATTCTGGATATCAATATGGGTATGAATGGCATTGATGAGCTGGAAATGATGAAACGTGCTATTTATGAAGTGATTTCTGTGACGAATCTACCGTTATGTATTGATTCGAGTCATGTAGAAATTATAGAAGCTGCACTTCGTATCTATCCGGGGCGTGCACTTATCAATTCAATCTCGTTAGAAGAAAAAAAATGCCGTCCGCTTATGAAAATCGCAAAGAAATATGGTGCGATGGCTATTTTGCTTCCACTTTCGGACAAGGGACTGCCGGAGAGTCTCGATGAGAAAAAAGAGATTATCCGTCGTCTGTTAGAGATCGCAGACGAGGAAGGGTTGTCACGTGACTCTCTGATTATTGATGGTCTGGTTGCAACCGTTGGTGCAAACCGGATGGCGGCACTTGAAACACTCGATACGATTGCCTATTGCAAGAATGAGCTGCAGATCCCAACGATCTGTGGTTTGTCGAATATTTCGTTCGGCCTGCCGGAGCGGATCAATGTGAATACAGCATTTCTTACGATGGCAATTGCAAACGGCCTGACGATGGCAATCTGTAATCCGGGACAGGCAATGCTTGTGAATGCAAGCCTTGCTGCGGATCTACTGCTTGCCAAAAAAGATTCTGATAATATCTATGTGGAAAACGTTGTGGCGTTATCCCAGACCGAACAGACAGCAGCCAAGAATGTGGCGGGCGAATCCGAAGAAGGAAGCCGAGTCTATCATGATGTAGTAAAGGGTAATAAAGGCAGTATCGTGGAGAATGTGAAACACGAATTAGAGACCGGAAAAGATCCGCAGGCAATCATTGACGAGGATTTGATCCCGGCAGTCAACAAGGTCGGCGAACTGTTCGAACAGAAAAAATATTTCCTGCCACAGTTGATTGCGGGCGCGACAGCCATGGATCTTGCGATTGAATATATTACGCCATTGCTTCATATCGAAGAGAATGCCAAGCCGAAGGGCACTGTCATCATGGCAACCGTTGAAGGAGATATTCATGATATCGGTAAAAATCTTGTCGTATTAATGTTGAAAAATTATGGTTATAAGGTTGTGGATTTGGGAAAAGATGTGCCACTTGACAAAATCATTGCGGTAGCACAGGCAGAACAGGCAGATATCATTGGTTTATCCGCGCTTATGACAACAACGATGATGCGTATGAAGGATGCGGTTGATTATGTACGTGCAAATAATCTTCCATATAAGGTCATCATCGGAGGAGCGGTTGTATCGCAGAATTTTGCAGATGAGATTGGTGCAGATGGGTATTCCAAGGATGCAAATGAAGCTGTAAAGCTTGTTGACAAACTATTGACAGACAAGTAACAAAGGGTTAAAATAGCAGATAATGATTTTTGATGATAATAGGAGAAAGGTGGAACATTTTATGAAAAAAATGGTCTTATCCCTTTTGGTAGATAATACATCCGGTGTACTGAGCCGTGTGTCCGGAATGTTTAGCCGTAGAGGATATAATATTGACAGCTTGTCAGTTGGCGTGACAGAAAATCCAAGATATTCCCGTATGACGGTAGCTGTGAGCGGTGACGATCGTATTTTGAGCCAGATCAAAAAACAGCTTTTGAAGTTGGAGGATGTTTGTGAGATTACAGAATTAAAGGATGGAGAGTCTGTATGCCGCGAGCTTGTGCTTGTCAAAATCAAAGCAAGCTTAGAAGAGAGACAGCAGATTATTTCCCTTACAGATGTATTCCGTGCAAAGGTCGTTGATGTATCAACAGATTCCGTTATGATTGAGATTACAGGAAATGTTAACAAGATTGAGGCATTTATCTCGCTTCTTGATGGATTTGAGATTTCTGAGATGGTGCGCACAGGCTTGACAGGTCTTACCAGAGGCGCTGTAAGCGGTAACTAAGGTCATTACTTACGATTAAGTAGTAACGATAAATTTTTTTACAAAATCAGGAGGATATGATAATGTCAGCAAAGATTTTTTATCAGGAAGATTGTAATCTGTCACTCTTAGATGGCAAGACAATTGCAATCATCGGCTATGGTAGCCAGGGACATGCACATGCTTTGAACTTAAAGGACAGCGGATGCCACGTCATCATCGGTCTTTATGAGGGAAGTAAGTCATGGGCTAAGGCTGAAGCACAGGGATTTGAAGTATATACATCTGCAGAAGCAGCTAAGCGTGCAGATATCATTATGATTTTAATCAATGATGAGTTGCAGGCAGGTCTTTACAAGAACGATATTGAGCCAAACCTTGAGCCAGGCAACATGCTTATGTTTGCACATGGTTTCAATATTCATTTCAACCAGATCATCCCACCTAAGGATGTGGATGTAACAATGATCGCACCGAAGGCACCGGGTCATACAGTACGTAGTGAGTATCAGGCTGGCAAGGGTACACCTTGTCTGATCGCTGTATATCAGGATGCAACAGGTAAGGCTCAGGATCTTGCGCTTGCTTATGGCCTTGGTATCGGTGGAGCAAGAGCCGGTATTCTTGAGACAACATTCAGAACAGAGACAGAGACAGACCTCTTTGGTGAGCAGGCAGTTCTTTGCGGTGGTGTATGTGCACTTATGCAGGCTGGTTTTGAGACTCTTTGTGAAGCTGGCTATGACCCAAGAAATGCTTACTTTGAGTGTATCCATGAGATGAAGCTGATCGTAGATCTGATCTACCAGTCAGGTTTCGCAGGCATGAGATATTCTATCTCTAATACAGCTGAGTATGGTGATTACATCACAGGTCCTAAGCTTGTAACAGAAGAGACAAAGAAGACAATGAAGAAGATCCTGAAAGATATCCAGGATGGTACATTCGCAAAAGACTTCCTGCTTGATATGTCTTCTGCAGGTGGACAGGCTCATTTCAAAGCACTTAGAAAGCTTGCTTCTGAGCATCCATCAGAGAAGGTTGGAGAAGAAATCCGTAAGTTATATAGCTGGAATGGTGAAGGAAAGCTTATCGATAACTAAGATTTACATTATGAAGAACCTAGATCCGTTTCGATCTAGGTTCTTTGTTTTTTGATATGGGGCACGCGGATGCGTGTGCAGGCTATCACGCTGCTGCGTGGTGACATATGACAGGTGGTGTAAGTTATGACATGTTTGGAAGCACAATCAAATATTATGGCTTTTATAGAAAAGAAACTTCCTGACGATGTAATACCGGGGTTTGTAAAACATATGCGGTATTGTAAAAACTGCAGGGAGGAACTGGAAATCTATTATACATTGATCATCGGTACGCATCAGGTCGATAACAACCAGGAGCTGTCACAGAATTTTGCTAAGGATCTGGAGAATGAGCTGAATCGGCTGGAACATCGTGTAAAACAGGCAAAGCGTTTTAAGCTTTCTACATTTGGAATCGTATTTGGTGCGGCTGTTGTATCGTTGCTTTTTGTGTATAATCAGTGTCTGGATAAGGTATATAATATTGAGCAGCGGATGAAACTGGAAGCACAGGGGGAAACTTATTTTTATGATACATTTGGACCGGAGATGTCTGTCTGCATGAATGATATTGTTCAGGAGGCGCAGATGACAAACAAACCGAAAGAGTCTACATTTTATGAAAAATTAAGAGAATATCAATTAACCCACCCGGAAAGTGAGGAAACTGAGAGTAATGAATAAATTGTTATTGGTTGACGGAAACAGCATCATGAATCGTGCATTTTATGGAATTCCAGATATGACAACAAATGATGGAAGACATACAAATGCAGTTTATGGTTTTTTAAATATAATTTTAAAGGTGATTGAGGAAGAACAGGCAACACATATATGTGTTGCCTTTGATTTAAAGAAGAAAACATTTCGACATGAAATGTATGAAGCATATAAAGGAACAAGAAAGGGCATGCCCGAAGAATTGCATGAACAGATGCCGCGGATCAAAGAAATTTTACGGGCGATGCATATTCGCATCGTAGAACAGGAAGGCTTTGAAGCTGATGATCTGATTGGAACGTTGTCAAAAAAGGGGGCGCGGGAAGGATTTGCTGTTACGATTTTGTCAGGAGACCGGGATTTGCTGCAACTTGCAACAGACACTGTGCTGGTTCGTATCCCGAAGACAAAGCATGGAAAAACGGAAATAGAAGATTATTATGCTAAAAATGTGGAGGAAACCTACGGTGTAACACCGCTTATCTTTATTGATATGAAGGGGTTGATGGGGGATACATCGGATAATATTCCGGGGGTTCCGGGAATTGGCGAAAAAACAGCCGCTAAGCTTTTAAAGGAGTATGGAGATCTGGATGGTGTTTATGCTGCGGTGGAAAGCATGAAGGCAAGTAAGATGAAGGAAAATCTGATCGCCAATAAAGATCTGGCATATCTTTCCAAAACACTGGCAACAATCAAACTGGACTGTCCAATTCCATTTGAATTTACGGAGGCACGTTATAATGATCCTTTTAATGCAGATGCGTACACTTTATTCGAGGATTTGGAATTGAAGAGCTTTTATAAGCGATTTTTAGTTGAGAAGAAAGAAACACTGACCTTTGAAACGGTGTTGATTGATGAAATCGACGGCTACAATGCGTTGCTTGCGAAGCTGCAAAGGGCAAAGGAGGTTTCCTTTGCGTGGATTGCACAAGATGGTGAATCACTTGGTATTGCTGTCTGCATGGATTTGGAACATGTATATCTGATTCGGTTTATGATGTTCATCACAGAAGTGATGGTTGCGGATAATCTTCTTGCATTAAGCCGGGAGTATGGGGTGCGGTTAACCTGCATGCATGTGAAAAAACTGCTTCCGTTTCTGGATTTTCGCGAGGAGGATGCTGTATTTGATGTAGGACTGGCAGCATATCTCTTACAGCCGAACCAGTCAGAATATGAATATGACACACTTGCAAAGGTGTATCTGGATCTGGCGTTGCCATCCGAGAAGGATGTGATTGGTAAAGAGAGGCTTGGTTATTTTTCCTTTGAAGATGAAAGATTGCAAAAGTGGATGGCGTATCAGGCAATTGTGCCATATAAGGTAAAGGCACTTTTGCGTGAAAAATTAAAAGCAACGGGAATGGAAATACTATATGACGAGATGGAACTTCCGTGCCTGTATACATTATATGAGATGGAGAAAAATGGTATCCGTGTCGATGGCGAGGCATTGTATCAGTATGGGGAAAAGCTTCGTTCCCGAATTGCGGAACTTACTGCAGAGATTCATGCGATAGCGGGTGAAGAATTCAACATCAATTCAACAAAGAAGCTTGGTGAGATTTTATTTGAGAAGCTGGGACTGAAGAATGGAAAGAAGACAAAGACCGGATATTCAACAAGTGCAGAAGTGTTAGAGAAGCTTGCAAATGCACATCCGATCATTCCGAAGATTTTAGAATACCGACAGCTTACGAAGTTAAATTCAACTTATGCGGAAGGACTGTCAGGTTATATTCAGGCAGATGGAAGAATTCATGGTAAATTCCATCAGACCGTGACTGTAACGGGACGTATCAGTTCGACAGATCCGAATCTTCAGAATATTCCGACACGTATGCCACTTGGCAGGGAGATACGTAAGGTATTTATCCCGGCAGAGGGGGCGGTGTTTGTCGATGCTGATTATTCGCAGATCGAACTTCGGGTACTTGCCCATATGTCTGGGGATGAAGCATTGATTGCTGCATATCGGGCAGATGAGGATATTCATGCGATTACAGCATCACAGGTGTTCGATGTTCCTCTTAATCAGGTGGACAGCAGTCTGCGCCGGAAGGCAAAGGCGGTGAACTTTGGGATTGTATATGGTATCAGCTCTTTTGGGCTGGGGCAGGATCTTGATATCTCACGTAAAGAAGCAGAAAGTTATATCGAGAAGTATTTTGCAACATATGGAAAGGTTAAGGAATTTCTGGATCGTACTGTAGAAGATGCGAAGAAAAACGGCTACACCGTCACGATGTTTGGAAGGAGACGGCCAATTCCCGAACTTGCTTCTTCAAACTTTATGACACGGAGCTTTGGTGAACGTGCGGCTATGAATGCTCCGGTACAGGGAACTGCGGCAGATATCATTAAGATTGCGATGGTACGTGTCAATCGCCGTCTCAAAGAAGAACATTTGCAGTCAAAACTTGTGCTTCAAATCCATGATGAGCTGATTATTGAGACAAAAAAGGAAGAATTGGAGACCGTACAGAATCTTCTTGTAGAAGAAATGATGCATGCGGCAGATCTTTCTGTACCACTTCTTGTGGATGCAAATGTCGGTGATAGCTGGTATGATGCGAAGTGATGACGTGCCTGTGGATGTGGGAAAGAAATACGAAAAACAGAAAAATAGCAGGAGAAACAGATGCTGATATTAGGAATTACCGGAGGTGTTGGTTCCGGAAAAAGTAAGATACTATATGACTTGTCAAGTATATATGGTGCATATATTGTAGAAACCGACAAGCTTGCGCATACACTGATGGAGCCGGGACAGACGGTATATCAGTCGGTTGTGGACGCGTTTGGCACGGAGATTTTGCAGCCGGAGGCACCGTATGCGATTGATCGGAAAAAGTTCGCACAGATTGTATTTTCGGATCGGGAAAAACTCGAACAATTGAATGCACTTACTCATCCTGCAGTCAAAGTGTGGATTCGGAATGATATCGAGGAAAAAAAGAAACAGGGTATGAAAATCTATGTGATTGAGGCGGCGCTTTTGATTCAGGATGGATATAAGGAAATCTGTGATGAGATTTGGTATATTTATGCTGATGAAGATACACGGATTAAACGTTTGATGAAACAGCGTGGTTATACTGTGGAACGCTGTCGTGCCATGTTTCGCAGTCAGGAGCCGGAATCATATTATAAAAAATATGCAGATTTCACTATAAATAATCAATTAGACTATGAAAATTCATCAAAACAACTAAAAGAGCGGTTGAATATATTATTGGGAAATGATATAATTTTATCTATTCATGGGAAAACAGACTAATTTCAGGAGGGAACAGGCGTGGCAACAGTGAAATATCCGGAACCTTTAATATTTGGACTGGACATCGGTACTCGAAGTATCGTCGGCACAGTTGGTTACAGAGAACAGGAGCGGTTTCATGTGGTTGCGATGGCTGTCAGATATCATGATACCCGTTCGATGATTGATGGACAGATTCATGATATTGCGAAGGTCAGTCAGGATATTATCGAGGTAAAACAGCAGTTAGAGAAACAGTTAGGTGGACGTAAGCTGCATGATGTCTGTATTGCGGCGGCTGGTCGTGTCTTGAAAACCGCAATCGGACACGGGGAATACGAATTTTCCGAGAATACGGTTATTACACAGGAATATATTCATTCCATCGATCTGATAGGTGTGGAGCAGGCACACAATGAGATTCTTCAGGAATTAAATGAGAGCCATGAGACAACAAAATATTTTTGCGTTGGATATACGGTTGTGAAATATTTTCTGAATAATTACGAGATTACGAATCTGGAAGGACACAAGGGAACGAAGATTGCGGCAGATGTGCTTGCAACATTTCTTCCGGAGGAGGTTGTGGACAGTCTGTATGCGGCAGTGGAACAGGCTGGGTTGTATGTGACGAACCTTACACTGGAGCCTATTGCGGCTATGACAGTGGCGATTCCGGAGCAGTACCGTCTTTTGAATATTGCTTTGATTGATATTGGAGCCGGAACATCTGATATCTGTATCACAAAGGACGGAAGTGTGATTGCGTATGGTATGATTCCAGCAGCCGGAGATGAGTTGACCGAAGCACTTGTAAAGAAATATCTGATTGATTTCCAAACCGCAGAGAAGTTAAAGACGGTCAGTGCACGTCGGAAATCAGTTACATACAAAGATATTATGGGGATATCCCATAAGATCACTCCTGCGGAAATCTATCAAACTACGGAGGAAGTGAAAGAGACAATCTCAAAGAAGATTGCAGATAAAATCATAGAGTTAAACGGCGGCACGAGTGTCAGTGCAGTGTTTGTAGTCGGTGGCGGAGGCAAGCTGCCTGGATTTACGGATACATTGGCAGTGGATTTAAATCTTCCGGCGGAACGAGTGGCATTGCGTGGAGAAGAAGTGATGAATACAATTGATTTTCAGGTAGAGGGAATCAAAAAAGACCCGCTCTATGTGACGCCGATTGGTATCTGTCTGAACTTCTTTGACCAGAAGAACAACTTCATTTTTGTCAATGTGAATGGGGAACGCGTGAAGTTGTACAACAATGATAAACTGACGATTTTTGATGCGGCGGTACAATATGGAATACCAAATGAAGATATCTTTCCGAAGCGGGGCGAAGATATCACGTTTAAGATAAACGAAAAAACACGGATCGTGCGTGGATATAGCGGGGAAGCTGCGGTTATCAGCCAGAATGGTAAGAATGTCGGTATGAATGCTGTGATTGAGGCAAATGACAATATTCGGATTCAACCATCCACGAAAGGAAAATCCGCGGAGATTGAGTTGTCAACATTGCCGGAATATGCGGGCATGTTGACCTTTAGAGTAAATGGAAACAATGTATCCTGTCCGAAATTTGCAACTGTAAATGGAAAATTTGCGTCATCCATGTACCAGATTCAGGATGGGGATGAAGTATGTATGCGCAATTATTATACAGTGGGACAGCTTCGGACATTTATGGATCTGACAACGGATTTTTATGCATATGTCAATCATCAGATTGCAGAGGAAGATGAGAAAATCTATGAGAATTTTGAAGTCGAGTTTGTAACTCGGAAAGAAGAGACTCCGATTATACCGGACGATGAGATTGTGGAAACAGTAGGGGAAGAAGCGGCTGCCATGGAGAAAGCCGCGGATAAAGCCGAAAAGACAGTGCCGGAGCAGAAAATGATATCACAACCACATATGATGCCAGGTACAAAACGGGAAATTACAGTTATTGTCAATAAAACGCCTGTGACGCTTCGAGGAAAAGAAAGTTATACATTTGTGGATATTCTCGATTTTTATCCGTTTGATCTTACAACTATGCGCGGAAAACGATTAGTTACAAATGTTAACGGAACACATGCAGAATTTATACAGCCGATAGATGAAGGGGCTGTAATTGATATTTATTGGGAGAATTAGACATGCAGGATATTACTGAAAAGCTGATAAAAAATTATACAATCTATCATAAATTAATCTATATTTTTATGGTATTGCTTACAGTATTGACGCGCGTGATGAATTTCTCGGATGATACACCGGTATGTGTAACCTTCGCATCTGTGATTTTTTTGTTTGGCGTGCTTGACAGTGTATTTTATCATACGGGAGTATTCAAGAATATTCATGTAAATACTGTGTTCCGTATGATAGAAATTGTTACATACAGTGTTTTTATGGCATTTATTCCATATCAGGGAGTTTTACTTGTTGGAATGTTTATATTCCTGTTTATGTTGATGATTGAGTTTATTATTTTTGGATCTGATTATGATAAATCCACAATCGTTTTAAGAAAAATGTTTTTAGTTCTTCCGATATTTGTGAATCTGTGCCTGTCATTACGGTTCCGGACCGAGAAGTTCTGGTTTTGTTATGTACTGGTGCTGGCGGTTATTGCGATTACAGTGTTTTTCGTGACAGAGCTTCTGGAGTATTCCTACGATGCGTACGAGTCATACTGTACAAAACTTATGTTGGAACGAAATGATGTGCAGGATAAAAATGAAAAACTGAAAGAATATCAAGAGAAAGTGAAGACAGTCAATGAACGTGTGAATTATCAGAAAATTGAGCTTGCACGGGTTGTCAGCGATCTGGAACAGGCAAATCGTGAGATTGAGTCACAGACAGAAATTATGCGATATATGGCATCGTCGTTCGATATCAATAAAAATATCAATGTGATTGTGGATGCAATCATGGATGTGAAAAATCCAAAGCTTTGTGCAGTGTATCTGGATGAGTCTGTTTGCAACGAGAAACATGGACTTTCTATTGTTAAGACAGATTATTCATCTATGGAACGTCGTCTTCGGAAGGATATTCAAAAGATATATATTGATTTTGAAAACAGCAGAAAGACAACGGAACTGCTCACAGGCGAAGAATTAAAGGAACTTCGGTTTATAGGTGAAACGAATATTAAAAGTCTGGTGAAGCTTGCGCTCATCGATGATAATAAGCAGTATGGCATGATGATTGTCGCATCGGATGTGGAGAATTTCTTTGAGAAGGGTATTTCCTACTACGAGACTTGTCTGGTGGAATACAATGTTTCTTTAAAAACAACGAAGCTTTATCTGCAGACACAGGATATGGCACGCAAGGATGGTTTAACACAGATTTACAATCGCGTCTATTTTGGGGAATTATTTACAAAGGCGGCAGAGAAAGCGACGAAGAAACAGCAGCCACTTTCTGTGGCATTGTTTGATATAGATAAGTTTAAAAATATCAATGATACATATGGACATTTAGCAGGTGATAAAGTAATCAAGATGGTTGCATCTTTGGACGATAAATATGCAAAAGAAAACGGGGGAATTGCCTGCAGGTATGGCGGAGAAGAGTTTTTGCTTGTCCTTCCGGGATATGATGAAAAACAGGCGTTACCGGTTCTGGAGCAAATGCATAAAGAAATTCAGTCTACGATTGTGCATTATAATGACAAGGAGATTCCGGTAAATGTATGTATTGGTTTATCGTCTTATCCATCTATTTGTAAGGATACAAACATCCTTGTCAACCGTGCAGATAAGTCGATGTATTACGGGAAAAAACATGGCCGGGGCAGACTGGTTGTAGATAATCCGGATGTGGATGAGATGTAAGTTTTTGATGGTGGGAAAGAACATAGATTGTACGTGAAAAAAGACATTTATTTACAGAATTTTGGTTGTATACAAAACCTGATTTGTTTATAATGTAAAAAGATGTGAGTTGAAACTATAAAAGCAGAGGAGAAGAACAGTGGCATTTATTGATTCAATTAAAAAAAGAGCAAAACAGAACAAAAAAACAATTGTATTACCGGAAACTGCGGATATGCGTACATTAGAGGCAGCACATAAGATTTTGCATGAAGGGATTGCCGATATTATCTTAGTTGGTGATAAACAGACGATTATAAAGAAGGCGGCTGGTTTGGATTTGACAGGAGCCAAATTTGTAGATCCATATGACTGTGATAAGTTAAATGACTATGTATCAATTCTGGTGGAGCTTCGTAAGAAGAAGGGCATGACACCGGAAGAGGCAAAAGAACTGCTTTTGACAAACGTGTTGTACTTTGGCTGCATCATGGTTAAGGCTGGGGATGCAGACGGCATGGTTGCAGGAGCTGTAAATTCGTCTGCAAATGTGTTGCGTGCAGCATTGCAGATCTTAAAGACTGCACCGGATACAAAACTCGTATCTGCATTTTTCTTAGTAGTAGTACCGAATTGTGAGATGGGTGAGCATGGAACATTTATTTTCTCGGATGCAGGATTGAATCAGTTCCCGGATGCAAGAGAACTTGCAGCAATTGCAGAGAGTTCTGCAAAGTCGTTTGAACTTTTGGTAGAGGCAGAACCGGTAGTAGCTATGTTATCACATTCCACAAAGGGCAGTGCACATCATCCGGAGATTGATAAGGTGATTGAGGCATGCAGAATCGTTAATGAAGAATGTCCGAATTTGAAGTGTGACGGTGAACTGCAGAGTGATGCCGCTATCGTGCCGGAAGTAGCTGCTTCAAAAGCACCGGGCAGCGATGTGGCCGGAAAAGCGAATGTATTAATCTTCCCGGATCTTGATGCCGGAAATATCGGATACAAGCTTGTACAGCGTCTTGCAAAAGCGGATGCGTATGGTCCGATCACACAAGGTATTGCAAAGCCGGTTAATGATTTGTCACGAGGATGTTCGGCAGATGATATCGTCGGTGTTGTAGCGATTACGGCAGTTCAGGCGCAGGCACTTGATAATCAGTAAAAGGTAAAAGGGTGAAGAATATGAAGGTATTAGTCATTAATTGTGGAAGCTCATCACTCAAGTATCAGTTGATTGATTCTGAGTCTGAGCAGGTATTGGCAAAAGGTATTTGTGAGAGAATTAAGCTGGATGGATCTCTGACTCATCAGGCAACCGGAAAGGAAAAGATACAGATTGTGGCACCAATGCCGGATCATAGCGCAGCGGTAAAACTTGTGTTGCAGTATCTTCTGGATGAGAAGCTTGGTGCGATTGCAAGTTTGGATGAGATTGCGGCTGTTGGACATCGTGTTGTACATGGTGGAGAAAAGTTTTCTTCTGCAGTTTTGATTGATGAAGAAGTGCTTGCAGCGATAGAGGAGTGTTGTGATCTGGCTCCACTTCACAACCCAGCTAATCTGATTGGTATTCGTGCATGTCAGGAACTGATGCCGGGTGTTCCACAGGTTGCGGTTTTTGATACGGCATTCCATCAGACTATGCCTGATTATGCATATACATATGGTATTCCATATGAATATTATGAAAAATATAAGGTTCGCCGTTATGGTTTCCACGGAACGAGCCACAGCTTTGTATCCAAGCGAACAGCAGAACTGCTCGGCAAGGATATTAAGGACACAAAGATTATTGTATGCCATTTGGGTGGTGGTGCCAGCATCTGTGCGGTAGAAGGCGGAAAGTCAATTGATACAACCATGGGACTTACACCTCTGGAAGGTATCACGATGGGAACAAGAAGTGGTAATATTGATCCTGCAATCATTGAATATATCGCGAATAAAGAAGGTAAGACACTCACAGAGATCATTAACATGCTGAATAAGGAGTCCGGTGTCTATGGTATCTCGGGAAAGTCCAGCGATTTCCGTGATTTGAATAAGGGAATTGCGGAAGGTGACAAGCGTTGCGAGATTGCCATGAATGTATTTACTTATCAGGCAGCGAAGTTTATCGGTGGTTATGTGGCAGCGATGAACGGAGTGGATGCAATCGTATTTACAGCCGGTGTTGGTGAGAACGATCCAAAGGTAAGAAAAGATACATGCAGCCATCTTGGATATCTGGGTGTTGAGATTAATGATGAGACAAATAAGCTTCGTGGAGAAGAAGTAAAGATATCAACGGAAGGTTCCAAGGTTCCGGTATATGTTGTACCGACAAATGAAGAACTTGCAATCGCAAGAGAAACTGTTGCTCTTGCAAAATAAATATTTTATCAAAAAATGAAAAATACCGTTGACATCATATAGAATTGTTTGTATAATAAGCAAAGTGTGATTTTAAGTGTATTCTTGAAGGAGGTGTAAGGATGTCCATTTGTCCTAAGAATAAAAGTTCAAAAGCAAGACGTGACAAGCGTAGAGCAAACTGGAAGATGACAGTTCCTGGCTTGGTAAAGTGCAGCAAGTGTGGAGCGCTTATGATGCCACACAGAGTATGCAAGGCTTGCGGTTCCTATAATAAGAAAGAAATCATCTCTGCTGAGTAATTCACTGAAATGAAAAAAGACTTTTCATCGAGAGCTTCTCGTTGAAAAGTCTTTTTTTTATACTGGGTTTCTTGACGAAAGAAAGCGATACAACTATAATATAAAAGATTATGTGGTCTATGATGTTTTGCAGTAAGGAAAGGTTCGGATAAGAATGGAAAAAATTGTTATAGCAATAGATACAATGGGAACAGATAATGGAAGCGCATATTTTATTCAAGGAATTGCAGAGGCAATGGATCAGTATGATGATATTTCATTTATTGTGACTGGTAATGAACAGGAATTAAAACAACATATAGAGGAATATGGATGCGATAAAACACGAATTGAGATTTTAAATGCAACGGAGGAGATTACTTGTCATGATGCTCCTGTGGATGCAATTCGAAAAAAGAAAAATTCTTCTATGGTACTGGCATTAAATGCGGTAAAAGAAGGAAGGGCGGCAGCGTGTATTTCCGGTGGTAATTCCGGAGCATTGCTTGCAGGAGGACAGTTTTTAGTTGGACGCGCAAAAGGGGTAAAGCGGACACCGTTAGCACCATTAATTCCGCATCGATACGGGTCATCACTCCTGATTGATTGTGGTGCAAATGTAGATGCAAAACCGGAAAATCTGGTACAGTTTGCAAAAATGGGTTCAATCTATATGAAGAATATTGAGGGGATCGAGAACCCACGTGTCGGTATCATCAATATTGGTGCTGAGGATGAGAAGGGAAATGAACTTGTAAAATCGACGATTCCGTTGCTGCGTGAATGCAAAGATATTAACTTTATCGGTAGTGTGGAATCACGTGATATTCCGAATGGTTCCGCAGATGTTTTGGTCTGTGAGGCATTTGTCGGAAATGTCCTGCTGAAGTTCTTTGAGGGACTTGGCAAGATGTTTATGGCAGAAATCAAAGATACATTAAAAAGCAGCCTAAAAACAAAGATTGGCGGAGCAATGATCTATAAACCGATTAAGCAAACCTTCAAACGATACATGGCAGATGATAAAGGAGGAGCTCCATTGCTTGGATTGAAAGGTTTGGTTGTTAAGATTCATGGAAATAGCAAAAATACGGAAGTACGTTCCGCGATTGAGCAGTGTCGTAATTTTGTAAAGAAGGATGTTACGAATCAGATTATTGAGACATTTGTAGCGGAAGAAAACAAAGGGGAGAATTAATATTATGGAGATGGAAGAATCACTCAGTGAATTAGAAACGCTGATTGGATATTCTTTTCAGGATAAAAAATATTTAGAAACAGCAATTACACATAAATCTTTTGTGAATGAAAAGATGATTGGACGATATATGTCCTATGAGCGATATGAGTTTTTAGGCGATGCGATTTTGGAGTTTATCGTCAGTAAATATTTGTTTGAACATTATCCGGACATGCCGGAGGGAGATCTTTCAAAGCTTCGTTCCAGTCTGGTATGTGAGTTTACATTGTCTAAGATTGCCCGGGATTTGAAACTCGGAGAACATGCGCGTTTTAGTAAGGGCGAACAGCAGACGGGTGGTGCAAACAGGGATTCTATCTTATGTGACTTGTTTGAATCTGTGTTGGGTGCAATCTATCTGGATGGAGGATTAAAACAGGCAGCAACTTATGTTAAAAACTTTTTGTTACAGGATATTGAACATAAACAGCGATTCCATGATGCAAAATCGAAGCTGCAGGAATATGTGCAGAAACATAAGCTGGATCTTACATATGAACTGCTGGCAGAAGAAGGACCGGATCACAATAAGCAATTTACGGTGCGTGTTGTCCTGAATGGAAAAGAAATGTCTCGTAAGGTGGCGCATTCAAAAAAAACAGCAGAGCAATATGCTGCATTTGAAACACTGGAAATGCTGCACCAGTCGACGAAAAAAAGGTAAGGTAATGTATGTATTTAAAAAGTATAGAAATATATGGATTTAAGTCTTTTGCAAATAAGATAATATTTAAGTTTAATAATGGGATTACGGGCATTGTCGGACCAAATGGCTCGGGTAAGAGTAATGTTGGCGATGCTGTGCGCTGGGTGCTTGGTGAACAGAGTGCAAAGCAGCTGCGTGGTTCTAAGATGGAGGATGTTATTTTCTCCGGTACGGAGCTTCGGAAACCGCAGGGATCTGCGTATGTGGCAATTACACTCGATAACAGCGACCACAGCCTGCCGATAGATTATAATGAGGTAACAGTTGCAAGACGCGTGTATCGTTCCGGAGAGAGTGAGTACCTAATCAATGGAGTGGTCAGCCGTTTGAAGGATGTCAATTCGCTGTTCTTCGATACCGGTATCGGTAAAGAGGGATATTCGATTATCGGACAGGGACAGATTGAACGAATTTTGTCCGGTAAACCTGAGGAACGTCGGGAGTTGTTTGATGAGGCAGCCGGAATTGTAAAGTATAAGAAAAATAAGGCGGCCACTGAGAAGTCGCTGGAAAATGAACGGGCAAATCTCTCCCGTGTGAAGGACATTCTCGGGGAATTGGAAAAACAGGTCGGTCCATTGAAGGAGCAGTCGGAAACGGCGAGAAAATACCTGATTTTCAAGGACGAATTGAAAAAACTGGATATTAATGCGTTTCTTTTAGATGTTGATGACACACAGGTAAAGCTGGAATCTTACGAGGAGAAGCTTTCTGTCGTGGAAACCGATGCATCCAGATTGAAAGATGAGTTTGAGGCAGCGAAGGATGAATATGAACGCATTGAACAGCAGTTGGAATCCTACAATGAGAAGATTGATGCATCAAAAAACGAAATTCATGAGAAGAAGCTTAGCAATCAGCGGTTAGAAGGCGAGATGAATGTCATCAATCAACAGATTCTCTCATATCAGCAAAGCGATGCGGGACTTCAGGAACAGATTGAGAAAGAGACAAAGAATTTAGAAAAGCACAAAGCAGATCTAGCCGGGTTATACGAAGAAAAATCCCAGTTGGACGAGAAGCTTGACCATGCAGATGATGTGCTTGATGATGCAAAAAAACAGTATCACGATCTGGAACAGGGAATAGCAGCCAAGGAACAGGCGATTGAAACTGCAAAAAGTGATATTATAGAATATTTAAATGAAGGTGGTACATTAAAGGCTAAGGTTGGCAGATACGACACGATGCTCGAAAATATCAACCTTCGCAAGACGGAACTTAAGAAACGGCTGCTGGAATATACAAGTGAACAGGAAAAAGCAAAATCGGAGGAGATACAGCTTTCGTCCGGCATCAAAGAATTAGAAAGTGAATTGCACGAGAAAAACGGACAATTTGCATCTGTCCAGAATTTGATTGGCGATCACAGTCAGAAGCTGGAAGAAAATCGCAGGGGCGTTACGGAGACGAGCAACCGGATTGTCAGCCTGAAATCTAAGAAGGAAGCCTTGCGTAATCTGACAGAACGTTATGAAGGCTATGGAAACAGTATCCGACGTGTTATGGAACAGAAGGCGAAGAATCCGAAGATTGTCGGTGTTGTGGCAGATATTATACAGGTAGATAAGCGGTATGAGACGGCAATTGAGACAGCGCTTGGTGGAAGTATTCAGAATATTGTTACCGAAGATGATGTAACTGCCAAGAATATGATCGCGTATCTGAAGCAGAATCGGTATGGACGTGCGACGTTTCTTCCGATTCAGTCGATTGTGGATCGTTCCGGTGTCAACGGAGATATAAAGCGTGAGTCAGGGGTCATAGGTATCGCGTCGGAACTGGTTGGATATGATAAGAAATTCCAGTCTATTATTGGGCATTTGCTTGGACGAATTGTGGTTGTTGACAATATTGACCATGCAATGACACTTGCAAAAAAATATAAACAGAGTCTGCGTATTGTAACACTGGAGGGAGAACTGATCAATCCGGGCGGTGCACTGACGGGTGGAGCATTTAAAAATTCATCGAATCTGCTTGGACGAAAGAGGGAACTTGAAGAAATCGATGAACAGATCGAGAATCTTTCAGTGCAGTTAGAGGAACATAAAAAGCAGATCACATTTTTGACGGAAGACCGGGAAAAACAAAAGAAAATTCGAGATGCGTTAAATACTGGAATTCAGAATATGAATATTCGTATGAATACATATACGCTGAATCTTGAACAGGTACAGGAAAAGCTTGCCGAGGTAGAACGTGGATTTGGAAGTATTAACCGGGAGAATAGTGAGCTTGCAGCGCAAATTGATGAGATCAATGCAAATAAGCAGGAGTTAAAGGATAACAATCAGAAACAGGAGGAAGCCATTCACGAACTGGAAGCAGAGATTGCAAAGCTTGAGCAGGCAGTGATCGAGGAAAAAGGCAAACTGCAGGGCGCTTCAGATTTGATTAACAAGTTGAATCTGGAGTTCAATACTGTACAGCAGCAATACGAGTTCCTGATGCAGAATATTCACCGTATCAAAACAGAGGAGCAGGCTGCAAAGGAAAATCTGCAGACGCTCAATCTGAAGCGGAATAATGGTAACGAAGAGGTTACGACGCTCACGAATCGGACAGACATCTTAAAACAGCAGTTTGATGAAAACATTCGTATGATTGCAATCAAGGAGAAGAAGCTGGAAGAACTCATTTCCGGTAAAGATGCTTTGAACGAGAGTCACAAAGAATTCTTCCATAAACGTGAGGAATTGTCGGAGCAGATTAACGGATTGGACAAATCGGCATTCAAAATCAATGCGTCGATTGAGAAGCTGTCCGAACAGGCAGAAAACCTGAATAATTATATGTGGGAAGAATATGAGCTGACCTATAATCTGGCACTTGACTATAAGGATGCCGGATTCAACGATATCTCATCACTCAAGCGGGAGATTTCCGCGGTGAAGAATAAAATCAAACAGCTCGGTGATGTCAATGTCAATGCCATAGAAGATTATAAGCAGGTATCCGAGCGATATGAGTTCTTAAAAGGACAGCATGACGACATCTGTAAGGCAGAGGCAAATCTGGTAAATATCATTGCAGAGCTTGACCGTGCAATGCGGGAACAGTTTGCAGAGAAATTCAAGGAGATCCGCGTGATGTTCTCGAAGGTATTCAAGGAGCTGTTCGGAGGTGGTAAGGCTGATCTCGAACTTGTAGATGAGGAAGATCTTCTGGAGACAGGAATCAAAATCATCGCACAGCCGCCGGGGAAAAAACTACAGAATATGATGCAGCTTTCCGGTGGGGAGAAGAGTTTGACAGCGATTTCGCTGCTCTTTGCAATTCAGAGCTTAAAACCATCTCCGTTCTGCCTTCTGGATGAGATTGAGGCGGCACTTGATGATTCAAATGTCAAGCGATTTGCCAAATATCTGTCCAAACTGACGAAGGATACACAGTTTATTGTTATTACACACCGTAAAGGTACGATGGAAGCGGCGGATATTCTGTACGGTATTACAATGCAGGAAAAGGGCGTTTCGACACTCGTATCGGTAAATATGATAGAAAATGAATTGGATGATTAAGGAGGTGTAAGATATGGGTTGGTTTACCAAGAAGAAAAAAGGGGAAACTACAGAAGAGGAACAGGTATTACAGATACAGGAAGCTGTTGCAGAGGAACGCACAGACACAGAAGAAATGCAGGCTACGGAAGAAACTGAAATATCTGTGGAGGCGATAAGCTCGGAAAGCCAGACAACGATACCGGAAGAGGCTCCGATTCCACAAAAGAAAGGTTTCTTTACACGTTTGAAAGAAGGACTTACGAAGACTCGTAACAGTATCTCTGACAGCTTCAATAACCTGTTTAAGGCGAGTGAGCTTGATGATGATTTCTATGATGAACTCGAAGAGACACTGGTGATGTCCGATATGGGCTATGAGACAACAGAGCGGATCGTCGAGGATCTGAAGGCACGTGTCAAGGAAGAACACATCAAGGAAGCACAGGCATGCCGCGACCTGGTAATCAACATTATAAGAGATCAGATGCAGGTTGATGAGACGGCATATGATTTTGAAAACAAAAAAACGGTTGTACTTGTAATTGGTGTTAATGGTGTTGGAAAGACGACATCCATTGGAAAGTTGGCGGCTCAGTATAAGGCACGTGGCAAGAAGGTGCTGATGGCGGCGGCAGATACATTCCGAGCAGCGGCAATTGATCAATTAAAGACGTGGGCAAATCGTGCCGGTGTAGATATTATTGCACAAAATGAAGGTGCAGATCCATCGGCAGTGGTCTATGATGCAGTTGCAGCAGCTAAGAGCAGAAATACAGATATTTTGCTGATTGATACAGCCGGACGTCTGCACAACAAGAAGAATTTGATGGATGAACTTGCGAAGATGCGCCGTATCATCACGAGGGAATATCCGGAAGCAAATGTAGAATCTTTAATCGTATTAGATGGTACAACCGGACAGAATGCATTGGAACAGGCAAGACAATTTAGTTCAGTGACCGAGATTAATGGTATTATTATTACGAAACTGGACGGAACCGCAAAGGGTGGTATTGCAATTGCAATTCAGTCTGAACTTAATGTTCCGGTTAAATACATTGGTATCGGTGAGCAGATTGATGATCTTCAGAAGTTTGATCCGAACAGCTATGTGAATGCGTTGTTTGCAGATTTTGATATGCGTTCGGATGTAGAGATTCTCGTGGATGAGAATATAGAGAGTATTCCGAAGGACGATGATTTATTTGATGTGAAATAAGTTTGATTGGATATTTTAAGAAGAAACACACAGGAAAGAAGGATAAAAAATGGCAGAAAAAACTCAGGCAGAACAGAAACTGACACTCGGGAAATTCGAGCAGGCATATGAGATTGTGAAGAAAGTGACGAAACCGACCGGGCTGATTGAGAGTGAATTTTTCTCACAATCTTGCGGTAATAAAGTATATTTGAAGCCGGAGAATATGCAGGTGACAGGAGCTTATAAGATTCGTGGTGCATATTATAAGATTAGTACGTTGTCCGATGCAGACCGTAAGAAAGGCCTTATCACTGCATCCGCAGGAAACCATGCACAGGGGGTTGCGTATGCTGCAAAGGCATATGGCGTGAAAGCAACGATTGTTATGCCTACGTCCACACCACTTATCAAGGTAAACCGTACGAAGTCATATGGCGCTGAGGTAGTATTGTATGGAGATGTCTATGACGATGCCTGTCAGTATGCATTGAAGCTTGCAGAAGAAAAAGGATATACATTTATTCATCCGTTTGATGATTTGGATGTTGCAACCGGACAGAGTACCGTAGCAATGGAAATCTTAAAGGATCTTCCGTTTGTAGACATTATATTAGTGCCGGTTGGTGGTGGCGGACTTGCAACAGGTGTATCAACACTTGCTAAGATGCTCAATCCAAACATCAAGGTAATAGGTGTGGAGCCTGCAGGAGCAGCTTGTCTTAAAGCATCCCTTGCAAATGATAAAGTAACAACATTGCCAAAGGTTGATACGATTGCAGACGGTACCGCTGTAAAGACACCGGGAACAAAGATTTTCCCATATCTGAAGGAAAATCTCGATGATATTATTACGGTAGAGGACAGTGAATTGATTGTATCATTCCTGGATATGTTAGAGAATCATAAGATGCTTGTTGAAAACAGTGGTCTGCTTACGGTTGCAGCGCTGAAACACCTTGAACCGAAGGGACAGAAGGTTGTCAGCATCTTAAGTGGTGGTAATATGGATGTGATTACATTCTCCTCTGTTGTACAGCATGGTCTGATCGCGAGAAGCCGTATCTTTACCGTATCTGTATTACTTCCGGATAAGCCGGGTGAACTGCAGCGTGTCGCAGGTGTGATTGCCGGAGAAAATGGAAATATCATCAAGTTGGAACACAATCAGTTTGTAACAATCAATCGTAATTCCGCTGTGGAACTTGTAATTACGATTGAAGCGTTTGGACCGGAACACAAGGAACAGATTCTGCGTGTACTTTCGGATCAGGGATATCGTCCAATTGAGAAGAAACCGAAGGCGATATTCTAAGATGAGGCACATATATATGGCGGTAGACCTAGGTTCTACCATGGTTGACAGCTGCCTGATCGATGCTGAGGATAAAGGTGTGCTTGCGCAGCGAAGCATAAAAAATCCACAGCGTTTATATGGCAGCGATGTGATAAATCGAATACTGACAGTAAAAAGAGATATTGATTATCTGATGAAGATGCGCGAACAGGCAGTATCCGCAATTGTGGAACTGTTACAGGAAATGCTTGCTGATTTAAAGAAAAAGGTAGAGCATACAGAGCAGGAACATGAGCTTGTAAAGCTTGATGCAGCAGCAATTACCGGAAATACAACTATGATCAGTATTTTGCTTGGTTATGATATTTCAGATATGGGTGAAGCTCCGTTTCCGACAATCTTACATGGCAGTGTAATCATGCCGGGGCAGGAATTGTTTAAGGATGCGCGGATGGCAGAGATAGAGGAAGAATATCCGGAGTTCTTAGAAGAAGATTGTAATGTATTTCTGGCCGGCTGCAGTAGTGCTTTCTTAGGCGGAGATGTGATTGCCGGTTTGATGCATATCGAGAAGAACTGGAATAAAGATGTGCCACAACGATATCTGCTTTTAGATCTTGGTACAAATGGTGAGATGGTCTTAAAGGACGGTGAACGGTATCTGGCGACAAGTACTGCGTGTGGTCCGGCATTCGAGGGATGTGCAAGAAAGCAGCATGCTTATGGAAACAGTCTGCTTGAAGCAATCGCGCTTGGCAGACGGTTGGAGAAGATTCATGCAAACGGAACACTGGCAGAAGAGTTTCTGGATAGTGGTATTGTGATTCATGGAATCAGCATTAATTCGGAAATATTGCAGTCTATTATGCTTGCAAAAGCGGCAGTATATGCCGGAATCAAGTGCCTGTTAAGGACAGCAGGGCTTCATGCAAAGGATGTTGATACGGTATATATTGCCGGAGGGTTCGGATTTTACCTGAATGCACGGGATGCTATTGATCTTGGTATGATGCCACAAGACTTTATGGATAAAATGGAAGTGGTTGGAAATACATCACTGGCAGGAGCTGTGGATCTTCTGGTGCATGGACCATTAAGCCATGATTTTGAAGAATATCGGGAAAAAATTCAGGTGATTGACCTGACACAAGTGGAAGGATTTCAGGATAATTTGATTGATGCCTGCAGCTTCGTCCGTCTTACATAAATGAAATGGGAGATTGCCGATGGAACAACGTGGATTAAAAATAAAGTTGGTTGATATGTTTTATGATATGGTAACGACAAAAAAGTCGAATCTGCCAATCTATCATGGAAATGATAACAAGCATTTTGTGCCTGCTTATACAGCAGAAAACAAAAAAGTCTGCAATCCACTTGCTGCAAATATCAATCTGCCGAAAGTACATGCTTTTATTTGTTCTCTTGCAGAGGACAAAAAGGTAGGACTTGCCGGAATCGCAATTTTGAAGGATGGAAAGCTTGTGGCGGAGCATTATGTACCGCCTTATGGTGCAGGATACCGGCATGTATCATTTTCTATGTGCAAATCGGTGACATCCATGGCAGTCGGACTTGCGATGGAAGAAGGACTTTTGTCGCTGGATGAGAAGCTGGTGGATATCTTCCCGGAGTACACCGGACTTTTCACGAAGAAGGCAATGAAGGAAGTCACGGTGAAGCATCTGCTTACAATGACTGCCGGCGTAAAATTCGATGAGGTAAGCTCGTATTTTGCGGAGGACTGGCGCAAGGCATTTATCGGCAGTGATGTAAGCTTTGCACCGGGGACAGATTTTACGTATAATAGCTTAAATACCTATATGCTTGCTGCAATCGTGACGAGACGGGCGGGATGTTCCATGCTTGCCTATTTGAAATCCCGTCTGCTTCGTCCGCTCGGCATCCATAATATCACATGGGACTGTTGCCCGAAGGGCATCGAACGCGGTGGCTGGGGCATGAAACTTTCCCTGCAGGATATGGTAAAACTTGGTGAATTATATTTAAATAATGGAGCCATCATCCGGGATGGAAAGCGCATCCAGCTTTTAAGCAAGGCATGGATCCGAGAATCGACACAGACGCATGTGGAGTTTGAAGATACAACGCTTACCAAGGGATACGGTTATCAAATCTGGTGCTTAAAAGATGGTGCATGGCTGTTCAATGGTGTATTTGGACAGAATGTCTACATTAATCAGAAAAAAAATCTGGTGATTGCTTGTACCGCAGGTGGCTATGAAGTATTTCCGGAGGGACATCTGATTTCGAGAATCTGTAAATTTGTAGCAGAGGAAGAGACCTTTATCCGTAAACCATTTGCTGCAATTGGAGATACAGTTCAAAACTATATTGCAGAAAAACGGTATCAAAAGAATGCAAAGCAGCTTGATCCGGCGTATGCAGCCTATATAGAACGTGTGGTAAAGCCATATACAGGCAGAACCTACGATGTGACCGATTATGCATCAAGTATCCTGCCAAATGCGAATCAGATGTTTTATTCTCTGTATATGACAGGCATCGAGCAGCTGGGCATCTCGTACAAAAAGGAATACCTGGTACTGCATGTGCGGGATGGAAAAAAGGTGTATCATATCCGCGTCGGGTATCTGTCGGCACATCCATATATCTATCAGATCTTAGATATCGGTGGAAAGAAACTTCCGGTTGCAGCGGGCTGTGAGCTGATGGATCGAACGGAGAAAGGATTTGGATTGAAGATCCGCATCATTTATCTCGAGGAGGTTGCAAACAAGGTGATCGATCTGCGGTTTGAAGGAGATAAGGTAAAGATCCGGGCAGTCGGTACGCCGAACCTTGTGAAGTTTATGGAGAAATTGTTTGGGGAAGTGATGATGCAGCGCACAAAGAAGCTGGGACGGTGGAAGGATTCTGCATTTCTAAAAGAAAAAATGAAGAAAGTGTTATTCCCGGAGAGTGAGGGAATCGCGAGATAAACTATGAAGATGATGACAATTGCCAGTGGGAGCAGTGGAAACTGCACATACGTTGGCAGTGAAAATACAGGGATATTAGTTGATGTCGGTGTCAGCAAGAAGAAAATATCAGATGCGCTACAGGATGTAGACCGGACGTTTACAGACATTAAAGGTATCGTGATTACACATGAACATATTGACCATATACGCGGCCTCGGTGTAATATCAAGAGCATATGGTATTCCGATTTATGCGACAGAAGCGACAATAGAGGAAATCAAATACACGACAAGTCTTGGAACACTTGATTATGAATTGTTTCACAGTATTAAACCGGACGAACCATTTATGGTTGGAAATATTGAAGTCCGGGCACACAGCACATGGCACGATGCAGCCGATCCGGTTTGCTATAGTCTGTTATGTGGGGAAAAGAAGATTGTTGTCGCAACTGATATGGGTGGTTATGATGGCTATATGGTACAGGCACTCAAAGATGCTGATGCACTTTTAGTGGAGGCCAATCATGATATCCGCATGCTGCAGGTAGGACCGTATCCGTATTCGACTAAGCAGCGAATTCTAAGCAGTTATGGACATTTGTGTAACGAAGCGGGAGGAAAACTGATCCGCGCAGTGCTCAATGATCATATAAAAACTATTTTTCTTGGACATTTGTCAAAGGAAAATAACTTGCCGGAGCTTGCCTACGCGGCAGTTGCGGCGGAGTTAGAAGGAAACCCGTTCACAGATGATGTGAGGGATTTTCATTTGCAGGTGGCAAACAGAGATACACACAGTGCGCTGCTTGATATTTAAGTATATTTTAAATACACGGAGGAAGAGTAAGATGAAGAAAACAATTATCACGGTAGTAGGAAAAGACAGAGTCGGTATTATTGCAAAAGTGTGTGTATACCTTGCCGAGAACAATATCAATATCCTGGATATTGCCCAGACAATCGTAGATGGCTATTTCAACATGATGATGGTTGTAAACGCAGAGGCTGCATCCAAAGACCATGACCAGATTGCGGAGGATCTTGCTGGTATCGGAGGAGAACTTGGTGTGCAGATTAAGGCACAGCAGGAAGAAATCTTTGACATGATGCACAGACTGTAATTGGATGGAGGAAAGCAAATGATTAGCATAAATGAAGTAATTGAAACCAATGCAATGATCTCCCGGATGAATCTTGATGTCCGTACGATCACGATGGGTATCAGCCTGCTTGACTGCGTGGGTGGTACGCTTAAGGAAACCTGTGATAATATCTATAATAAAATTACAACAAAGGCAAAGGATCTGGTTTATACAGGAGAAGAGATTTCCAAGAAATATGGTATACCTATCGTAAATAAGCGTATATCTGTTACACCAATCGCACTGGTAGGTGGCAGTGTCTGCAAGACAAGTGATGATTTCGTTGAGATTGCAAAGACACTCGATCGTGCGGCAGATAAGGTGGGTGTTAATTTTATCGGTGGATATTCAGCCCTTGTTTCAAAGAGTATGACAAAGGCAGATGAACTTTTGATCCGTTCCATTCCAAAGGCACTTGCCAAGACCGGGAAGGTTTGTTCTTCCGTCAATACCGGTTCCACAAAGACCGGTATTAATATGGATGCAGTCAAGCTGATCGGTGAAATTGTATTGGAGACAGCAGAGCTTACGAAGGATCAGGATTCCATCGGTTGTGCAAAGTTTGTTGTATTCTGTAATGCACCGGATGACAACCCATTTATGGCAGGTGCATTCCATGGTGTTACAGAGGCGGATTGCATCATTAACGTCGGTGTTAGCGGCCCGGGTGTTGTAAAGGCAGCACTTGAGGCAGTGCGCGGTGAGAATTTCGAGGTGCTCTGTGAGACAATCAAGAAGACTGCATTTAAGATCACAAGAGTTGGACAGCTTGTAGCGAAGGAAGCATCTGCAAGACTGGGTGTTCCGTTTGGTATTATCGATCTTTCCCTTGCTCCAACACCTGCAGTCGGTGATAGTGTTGGTGAGATCTTAGAGGAGATTGGCTTGGAATTTTCCGGTGCACCCGGTACGACAGCGGCACTTGCCATGCTGAACGATCAGGTAAAGAAGGGCGGCGTCATGGCATCTTCCTATGTCGGTGGACTTTCCGGCGCGTTTATTCCGGTCAGCGAGGATCAGCGTATGATTGATGCGGTAGAGGCAGGAGCACTTACAATCGAGAAGCTTGAGGCAATGACCTGTGTCTGCTCTGTAGGCCTGGATATGCTTGCAATCCCCGGTGATACAAAGGCGACGACAATTTCCGGTATTATCGCAGATGAGATGGCACTTGGCATGGTAAATCAGAAGACAACGGCTGTCCGTATTATCCCGGTAATCGGAAAGACGGTTGGTGATAAGGCAGAGTTTGGTGGATTGCTCGGCTATGCCCCAATCATGCCGGTAAACCAGTATTCCTGCGATGCATTTATCAATCGTGGCGGAAGAATCCCGGCACCAATCCACAGCTTTAAGAACTAATATTAATAATAAAGGTCAGATTGAATGGAACAAAGATTAGCACTTCCGGAACGGGTTTTGATGCAGATTGAAAAGCCGGCCCGTTATATCGGAAATGAAGTAAATATGGTTCGTAAGAACTTAGGTGATGTAGATGTCCGGATTGCCATGTGCTTTCCGGATGTCTATGAGATTGGCATGTCGTATCTTGGGATTCAGATCTTATATGACATGTTTAACCGCAGAAAGGACGTGTATTGCGAGCGTGTGTACAGCCCGTGGCCGGACTTGGATGCGATTATGCGGAAAGAACAGATTCCGCTTTTTTCTTTGGAGACCCAGACGACAATCTCAGAGTTTGACTGGCTTGCAATCACAATCCAGTATGAGATGTGTTATACGAATATATTACAGGTGATTGACTTATCCGGTATCCCGCTGCTTGCGAAGGAGCGTACGAAGGAGCATCCGATCGTGATCGGTGGTGGACCATGTACGGTGAATCCGGAGCCAATGGCAGATTTCTTTGATATCTTCTATATCGGAGAGGGTGAGACAAGCTATGATGCATTGCTTGATTTGTACAAACAATACAAGCACTCGGATATGAGCCGGGAAGATTTCTTAAGGAAAGCATCTTCGATTCCTGGTATTTATGTGCCGTCCATGTACGAGGTTTCGTATCAGGAAGATGGAACCATCAGGCAGGTTGTACCGAAATATGAGGATGTACCGGCGAAGGTAAAGCGTCAGGTTGTTGTTGATTTTGAAAACGTATCATATCCGATGAAGCCGGTTGTGCCGTATATCCGCGCAACCCAGGATCGTGTCTGCTTAGAAATCATGCGTGGCTGTATCCGTGGCTGCAGGTTCTGTCAGGCGGGAATGATCTATCGTCCGACGCGGCAGAAGAATGTGGAGATGCTTAAAGCATATGCTCGTACGATGCTCGATAATACCGGTTACGAGGAGATTTCGTTAAGCTCGCTCAGTTCCAGTGATTACGAGGATCTCGATGTGTTGCTGAATTATCTGATTACACTGCGTGATACGGATCATGTAAATGTGTCGCTGCCATCACTTCGTATTGATGCTTTTTCTCTTGATGTTATGAGCAAGGTGCAGGATATTAAGAAGTCTTCCCTGACATTTGCATCTGAAGCCGGAACTCAGAGGCTGCGTGATGTCATCAATAAAGGAATCACAGACGAGAATCTGCTCGAGGGAAGCAGACAGGCGTTTCTTGGCGGCTGGGATAAGGTGAAACTTTATTTCATGCTCGGACTTCCAACCGAGACGGACGAGGATCTGTATGGAATTGCAGATCTGGCAGAGCGCATCTCTGAGGTGTATTTTGACAATGTACCGAAGGAAAAGAGAAACGGACGGGTCATGATTAATGCATCGGCATCGTATTTTGTGCCGAAGCCATTTACACCGTTCCAATGGGCACCGATGATCCTGCCGGACGAATTTACACGCCGGGCAAGATATGTGAAGGATTCCTTCCGGGCGCAGCGCAACCAGAAGAGTCTGAAGTTTTCATATCACGATGCTGGAATCTCGATATTAGAGGGTGTGCTCGCTAGAGGTGACCGAAGGCTGGGTGCGGCAATCTTAGATGTGTATGAACAAGGTGGCATCTTCGATGCATGGACAGAGTATTTTGATATGCAGCGGTATGAGAATGCATTTGCAAACCATCATGTTGATATTGAATTTTATACAGCAAGAAAAAGACCGGATGATGAAGTGTTCCCATGGGAACATTTGGATGTCGGGGTAAGCCGTCGGTTCCTGTTACAGGAGTGGCATAAGGCACAGGAAGGAAAGACAACCGGAAACTGCCGCATGCAGTGTTCAGGCTGTGGTTCTGCCACATATGGAGGAGGTGTCTGCTTTGAAGCTAAGAATTAAATACACGAAGCTTGGAAGTCTCCGGTTTATCGGACATCTCGATATTATGCGTTTTTTTCAGAAGGCAATCCGGCGTGCAAAACTGGATGTCTCATATTCCAAAGGATTTTCGCCTCACCAGATGATCTCCTTTGCGGCACCGATGCCGCTCGGTATGACATCGGATGGTGAGTATTTTGATGGAGAGTTTGAAAGTGTGACAACAACCGAAGATATGATGGCACGTCTGAATGCAACGATGCCGCCGGAGATTCAGGTGTTAGATATCATCGAGCTTCCGGACAATGCGAAGCCGTCGATGGCAATCGTGACTGCGTCTGATTATTATATCTACAAAAACGATGAATGTGAGAATGATACGATGCCGCAGCTTATGCAGGCATTGCCTGCATTTGCGGGAAAAGAGAAGGTTGAGATTATTAAAAAGACAAAGTCCAAAGAGGAACTGACGGATATCCGCCCCCTCATCTATGAAATCAAAGAATATAAGGATGGCATCTATATGCTGCTTGCATCCGGAAGTAAGGATAACTTAAAGCCGGAGCTTGTCGTAGAGGCAATATGTAACGAAGCAGATGTACCGTTTAACCGGTATGATTACCGGATTCATCGGCTGGAGACCTACATGGGTGAGAAAAAGAATTTACAGCCGCTTTCTGCAAGTGGAACAAGATTTTAATTGAAGTGCTGCATGATATAATGAAGCGTGCTGATGCACGCGCAGGTCATCACGCTGGCGCGTGGTGACATATGATGTAAGTATGCAGATAAGAGAGTATGAAGCAGTTTGTATTTACAGAATGGAATAAGAAGAAGCTTGGTATCCTGTTTGAGGATGGAAAAGCAATGGAAATCCGATGTTATGAGGATGGCAGTATTCTTGGAAATGTTTATAGGGCGAGAGTCTCGAACCTGTCACCGAACATCAATGCAGCGTTCGTGGATATCCAGAAGGGTGAGAGCTGTTATCTGTCGATGGACGATTACCATGGTGAGAAATTAAGGGTTGGTGATCTGCTGACGGTGCAGGTTGTGCGGGACAAGATTAAGACAAAACGCTATGCGGTGACGACGGATATTTCGTTGCAGGGAGATTATGCGGTGACAACCCTTTTTGCACCGGTCGGAGTTTCCACCAAGATTACAGACAGTTCAAGGAAGAAAAATTTAAAGACTTTGATGCAGAAAATCCTTTTGGCAGAGCAGGAAGCACAGCTCTATCTGGCGGAAGGGAATGCGGTAGAGACTGAACGAATAAAAAAGATTGACATCGGCGGTATTATCCGGACACAAGCAGAGTATGCGGAAGATGCTGTGATTGAACGGGAGATTGAAACACAGGCGAGACTGCTTTATTCAATTATGAAAAAAGCGGAATATGCAACACAATATACCTGCCTGTATCACACAGAAGTCGAATACATCAAGGATATCCGGCGGATGCATGCGTTACAGGATGTGGAGATTGTGACTGATATTTCAGAGGTAACGGAAGCAATCCCGGAGATTCCGCTCTATACGGATGCATATACACTTGCGCTTCGATATTCGTTTGCAAGTCTGCTTAAGAAGACACTTTCAAAGCGTGCATACTTAAAGTCCGGGGCGTATCTGGTGATTGAACCGACGGAAGCAATGACGGTGATTGATGTCAATAGCGGAAAGTCGATCAAAGGGAAAAATGCGGAGGAACAGTTCCTAAAGATCAATATTGAAGCGGCAAAAGAGATTGCAAGACAGCTTCGCCTGCGGAATGTCTCCGGAATTGTGATGATTGATTTCATCAACATGAAGGAAGACACACACAATCAGGAGCTTGTGAAACGGCTGGCAGAATTTGTACGTACCGATCCGGTTCGGACAACTGTGGTAGATATGACAAAACTTGGTCTTATCGAGTTAACAAGACAAAAAGGAAAACGTGCATTGCACGAAGTATTTTCTGAAAATAATAAGTTGACATAAAAAAATACAAAATATTATATTTTTTGTGTTGACAAACATCTATTCAGATGCTAATATATACGAGTGTGCCGCACAGTGGGGTACAAGTCTGCAATCATGCAGCACCGAAACTGGCGAGTAATGATAATAGGAGGAAACCATATGTACGCAATTATAGCAACAGGCGGAAAGCAGTACAAGGTAGCTGAAGGAGATATCATTAAGGTAGAGAAGCTTAATGCTGAGGAAGGCTCAGAGGTATCATTCGACGTAGTTGCAGTGAATACTGACAAAGATGTACTTTGTGGAGATGCTTGCAAGAGCGCTTCTGTAAAGGCAACTGTTCTTGGTGAAGGTAAGGGTAAGAAGGTTGTTGTTTACAAGTACAAGAGAAAGACCGGCTATCACAAGAAGCAGGGTCACAGACAGCCGTTTACTCAGGTTAAGATTGAAGCAATCAACGCTTAATTGAAACTATGATACAGGCAATGTTTTATATGTATCCGGACAAGACTTATCGGGGTTTTTCGGTAAGCGGACATGCAGGCTATGAGAACGCAGGCAGAGATATTATCTGTGCTTCCGTATCAGCGCTTGTTATTAATACAGTGAATGCGGTAGATGCACTCACAGAAAATGTTTGTGTATGCGAGCAGGATTCTTCCGGAAGCATAAAATTTAAGTTTTCATCGAGTGGCGATGAACAAGGACAATTATTGATCCGTACCTTAGATTTGGGACTTTCCAATATTGAGAAGGAATACGGAAAGAAGTATTTGCAAGTACACTACAAGGAGGTGTAACGACTATGTTAAGAATGAATTTACAGTTCTTTGCTCATAAGAAGGGTGTTGGTTCTACTAAGAACGGTAGAGATTCAGAGTCTAAGAGACTTGGCGCTAAGAGAGCAGACGGACAGTTTGTAAAGGCTGGTAATATTTTATTCAGACAGCGTGGAACTAAGATTCATCCTGGTGTAAACGTTGGTATCGGCGGAGACGACACATTATTTGCACTTGTAGATGGTGTTTTACGTTTCGAGAGAAAGGGTAGAGATAAGAAGCAGGCTTCTGTATACCCTGTTGAATCAGCTGAGTAAGAAAGCACTAGAAGAGCCGGGAGTTATATCCCGGCTTTTTCTGGATTTATGAGTTAATTTGGTAATCGTATTTATGAGGGAGGGTGTCCCATGTTTGCAGATAGAGCGAAAATATTTATAAGATCAGGAAAAGGCGGCGATGGACATGTGTCATTTCGTCGGGAATTATATGTGCCGGATGGTGGTCCGGACGGCGGCGACGGCGGTGATGGCGGCGATGTTATCTTCGTGGTAGATCCCGGATTAAATACGCTTACGGATTTCCGTCATGTGCGTAAATATGTGGCACAGGATGGAGAGGAAGGTGGAAAAAGAAACTGCCATGGTGCCAACGGAAAAGATATTATACTGAAGGTTCCGGCAGGTACGGTTGTAAAGGATGCGGAGACCGGAAAAATAATCCTGGATATGTCGAATAAGACAGAACCGGTGACGCTGCTCAAAGGCGGCAGAGGTGGCAAAGGAAATCGTCAGTATGTGACATCGGTCATGCAGGCACCGAAATATGCACAGCCGGGAAAACCGGCGAAAGAGCTTTGGGTAACTCTGGAGCTTAAGATGATCGCGGATGTCGGACTGGTTGGATTTCCGAATGTCGGAAAATCTACATTCCTGTCACGTGTGACGAATGCAAAACCGAAGATTGCAAACTACCATTTCACTACACTCAATCCGAATCTCGGTGTGGTAGATCTTGGAGAAAAACAGGGATTTGTAATCGCAGATATTCCGGGTATTATCGAAGGGGCATCAGAAGGTGTAGGACTTGGAATCGAATTCTTACGTCACATCGAGCGAACAAAAGTGCTGATTCACATCGTTGATGCTGCATCAACGGAAGGCAGAGATCCAATTGTGGATATCGAGGCAATCAATAAGGAATTGCGTCAGTACAATGAAGAATTGGCAAGCCGTCCGATGGTGATCGCAGCGAATAAGTGTGATGCATTGTATGGTGAGGATTACGAGACAGTCATCCAGTTATTGAAAGATGAATATGAACCAAAGGGAATCAAAGTATTTCCAATATCAGCAGTATCCGGTAAGGGCGTTGAGGAATTGCTGTGGTATGTAAATAAATTAGTGAAGGAAGCACCGGATGAGGTGATTGAATTTGCTCCGGAGATGGATGTTGAGTTCATGGATGATCCGGAACTTCCATTCGAAGTAACAAAGTCAGAGGAAGAACATGTATTCCTTGTAGAAGGCCCAAGAATCGAGAAGATGCTTGGTTATACGAATCTGGAGTCCGAGAAGGGATTTGCTTTCTTTCAGCGTTTCTTAAAGGACAATGGAATCTTGCAGATGCTTGAAGATCTTGGCATTGAAGAGGGAGATACTGTAAGATTGTACGGTTTGGAGTTTGATTATTATCGTTAATGAAAAGGAAAGAGGAAAGAATATGACAAGTAAGCAGAGAGCTTATCTAAAGAGTCTGGCAATGAATGCCGATACGATTATGAATATTGGAAAATCCAGCCTGACACCGGAGGTCTGTACGGCAGTCAGTGAGGCATTAGAAAAGCGTGAACTGGTGAAAATCGGCGTGTTGAAAAACTGTCTTGATGATCCGAAGGAAATCGCGGCTGTGATGGCAGAGCGTACACATAGTCAGGTCGTACAGGTCATTGGCAAGAAGATCGTATTGTATAAGAAGAGAAAGAAAGATCCGAAGATTGTTCTACCGGAATAAGATGGCAGAGGTTAATTTTGATCAATTTCATAGGATTGCAATTCTTGGGGGAACGTTTAACCCGGTGCATGCAGGACATGTGGCAATTGTACAGGCGGTCTTAAAAACGCGGCCGAAAATAGAACAGCTTATCTGTATGCCGAACCATATACCGGCATACAAAGAGAACGCTGCAATTGTGGACGGAAGCATGCGGCTGGATATGCTGCGGCTGGCGATGGCACACATTCCAAGGGTTTCGGTCAGTGGCTTTGAATTGAAACGGGATGGATACACATATACGGTGGATACATTTACGCGGTTGAAACAGTTGTATCCGAAGCTTCAGATTGAATTTGTGATTGGCGATGATTCGTTGTTTCAGTTACACAAGTGGTATGCGTTTGAACAACTGGCTGATCTCTGTGAGATACTGGTTGTCGCGAGGGGTAAACAGCAGGATATGATTGAAACGTATATCCGTGAGTTTTGTACAAGGTATCCGGCATTCCGGATTTCCTATGTGAAGATGCCGCAAGTTATGGTTTCATCGAGTGAGATACGAGCCAGGATCGCTAAGGGAGAATCCATACAGGGACTTGTACCGGACGATGTATTAGAGTATATAGAAACACATGCGCTTTATAAGCAGGAGGCTGGGAGAAGACAGATATGATGACACGAGAAAAAATGTTAACACGTTTAAAGGGAAAAATCAGTGCGGCCAGACTGACACATTCTCTTGGAGTTGAGTATACTGCGGCCTGTCTGGCAATGGTGTATGGAGAAGATGTGGAGAAGGCCCGCGTGGCAGGACTGCTACATGATTGTGCAAAGGGGCTTCCGACGAAGACAAAACTGGAAAAAGCGAGAAAACATGGACTTCCGGTCAGCAAGTATGAGGAGAAGAACCCAGATATGTTGCACGCGAAACTTGGAGCGTATTATGCAAGATATAAATATGATGTGGTCGATCAGGTGATTTTAGATGCAATTACGTATCATACAACCGGTCGTCCGAACATGACAATATTGGATAAAATTATCTTCGTTGCGGATTATATTGAACCAAATCGGAAGATGCTCCCGGAGATGGAAGAAATTCGGAAGGAAGCTTTTACGAATCTGGATGTTTGTGTGATCCATATATTGAAGAATACGCTTGATTATCTGAGCAAGACGACGGCAGAGATGGACTATATGACGCAGAAAACATATGATTTTTATGTAGTTCATAATATGGAACTGTAAGGGAGACAGGATATGGGTGAGAATAAATTTCTTCGAACAATTGTAAAAGCGCTTGATGATAAAAAAGGAAATAATATCCGTGTAATTCGGATATCTGAAATTTCTTCCATGTGCGATTATCTGGTGATTGCAGATGGTTCCAACCGTAATCAGGTACAGGCAATGTGCAATAATGTGGAGCATGCGATGCGGGAAGCTGGTGCGGAAATGAAAAATCGGGAAGGTTATGCAAATGGAGGATGGATTTTGCTGGATTATTATGATATAATTATTCATGTATTTTCAGAAAAAGAGAGATCCTTCTATGATTTAGATCATATCTGGAGGGATGGAGAGCTTTTACAACCGGGGGAATATTAATTTGAATAGTAAAGAAAAACTGATTCAGGATAACTATAAGAAAGTAAATCAGATATCTGCCAGATGCATGCGTGTGATTGTAGCAATTCTGGCACTTGCGTTTTTGTATTGTTATTTCGGTACGGATATGGATGATTCCGTATTGATTGTTTTCTTTGCGTCGGCAATTTTTATTGCGTTGATTCCTACTCTGATTATCAACATATTAAAATTCGATCATGCACCTGTGACAAAGCATATTGTCATTATCTGTGTCTGTCTGATTGCAACACTGATGCTGACACTTTTGTCAACGTATGCATATCCAATCATGTTGTTCCCAATTCTTTTGGCATCACTTTATTATAACCAGACACTTGTTCTGTTTGCATCACTGCTGATGTCATGCGGTATTGTTGTATCTAATTATTTTTCATACCGTTTTTCAAATGTATTTATTGGATTTCCGTGCGAGACGTTCGAAGAGGCAATGTTATCTTATGTGGTTCCGCAGATTGTGGTTGTATTCGGACTTTCTGTTGCTGCATATTTTATTGTACAGCGAAATTCCATGATGATTAATTCGGCAATCAATATGGCGGTTACTATGCAGGATAACCAGACGGGGCTTATCTTCTCGTTTGCGGAGATCAGCGAGAGTAAATCGAAGTTTACCGGGGAACATATCAAGCGTGTTGCAGCCTATATGCGTGTATTAGCGAAGGCATCCGGTTTTGATGATGAATATGTGGAGATGGTATCAACGGCATCAATGATGCACGATATCGGTAAACTGATGATCAGCGAAGAAATTCTTGATAAACCGGATAAGCTGACGGACGAAGAATATCAGATTATGAAGAATCATGTCTTATATGGAGAGGCACTTCTGGAGAAATGTCCGGGTGAATTGATGCATCTGGCGTGCGTTCTGGCGAAAGAACATCATGAACGCTGGGATGGAACCGGCTATCTAGGTATGAAGGGCGAGGAAATTGCTTATATCAGCCGCCTGATGGCAGTTTGTGATGTGTTTGATGCATTGACCTCTGACAGATATTATAAGAAGGGCTGGTCGTTGGAAGATACGTTTGATGAGATTATTCGGTTATCGGGCAAGAGCTTTGATCCGAAGGTTGTCAAATTATTCATTCAGCATTTTGATGAATTCAAAGAGATACATAACCGTATACCGGACAAGCAAAAATACTAAAGAGAAATGGAGTACCTGCTATGTATAAAATTATGAATGCATACATGAGCAAGGTTCAGCTACAATCGGGACCGGAACTGCAGCAAAGACTTTGTGACATTGTAAATAGTATAAAAGAGATTAAGAGTTTTTCGGTCACAGAACACTTTAAACAATTTGCGATTAATATGAAACTGCAGTCGTTCTCTGTGGAAAAAGCAGCGGCAGTTTTTCATGAATTGCAAGGGAAGATTGCGAGTCCTTATTCGGCATTTTATGTCCGGTTTAACGAGGGAAGATGTGTACGATACCGGTTTATTACATGTAGGGAAGATAAACAGGGGATTTACTGTGATTTTATATTCAGTTAGATAGTATAGTAAGTAAAAAGACAGATTTCATTAGATATGAAATCTGTCTTTTGTATTAATGAAGTTAAATTCTATAATTAGAATGTTCGGAAAAGACCAATGACCTTTCCAAGAATCTGAAGTTCTCCGTCCTGTACGATGATAGGATCCATCGTATCATTTTCCGGCTGTAACCGATAATAACCGGATTCTTTGTAGTAGGTTTTTACGGTTGCGGAATCATCAATCAGAGCAACAACCATCTCTGTATTTCTTGCAGTCTGAGCTTCTTCACACATAACCAAATCCCCGTCGAAGATACCGGCATTGATCATACTGTCGCCTTTGACCTTTAACATGAATGTATTTTTCCCGTTCGCGTGCAGATATTCCGGTGGAATTGGAAAATACCCTTGAATGTTCTGCTCTGCAAGAATTGGTTCCCCACAGGTGACAGTACCGACAATCGGTACATTGATAACTTCTCTTCTGGAAAGATTAAATTCATCATCCAAGATTTCAATTGCGCGTGGTTTAGTTGGATCTTTGCGGATATATCCTTTTTCCTCCAATGATTCCAGATGTGCATGAACAGAAGAGGTGGATTTTAAATGAACTGCCTCACAAATCTCCCGTACAGCAGGTGGATAGCCCTTTTGCAAGATGCATTCTTTTAGATATTCCAATATTTCCCGCTGTTTATCAGTCAGGTTTCGATTCGCCATATCATATCCCCTTTCTTTCGATTTATAAACTAAAACTATGATAGCATAGAATACAAAAAAATGCAAACAAATGTTCTGCTTTCCGTTTCAAAACAAAAAACATCGGAAAAACTTTGAATTTTCGTAAGAAATGCAGTATAATATCCTAGACTTTGTATGTCGTTAGAAATGAGATATAAAAGGAGAGCAGGTTTTGAACGAAAAGTTATTACATACACCCGAGGGCGTCCGGGATATCTACGATGCCGAGTGTAAGAAGAAAAAGAAAGTGATTTCACGGATTCATCATGTGTTAGAGCTGTACAGTTATCAGGACATTGATACACCGAGTTTTGAATATTTTGATATTTTTAATATGGATAAGGGGTCTGCAGCTTCCAATGAAATGTATAAGTTTTTTGACCGCAATAACAATACATTGGTTCTGCGTCCGGACATCACACCAAGTATCGCAAGAAGCGTCGCAAAATATTATCCCGAGGAACAGCTTCCGATTCGTCTTTGCTATTCAGGAAATACATTTTTGAATACACATCAGCATCAGGGAAAGCTTTCTGAGTTTACTCAGATTGGTGGGGAACTTATCAATGATGACAGTTCTGCTGCCGATGCAGAGATTATTGCCTGTGTGATTCATTGCCTGCTTGCAGCGGGCTTAAAGGAGTTCCAGATTGAAATTGGCGAAGTTGAATTTTTCAAGGGGATGATTGAAGAAGCTGGGCTGGACGATGAGACAGAACAGCGAATCAAGGAGTACATTCATTCAAAGAATTTCTTTGGTTTGACAGAATTTGTGAATACACTGGAAATTCCGGAGGAACGCAAGGTTGCTTTGAAAAGCTTTGAGAGTCTGTTTGGTGGTCTGGATATGCTTGATTATGCAGAAAAGCTTGTGACAAATGATGCATCGTTGGAAGCGATTGCACGTATGCGGAAGGTATATAATGCGCTTACAAGTTATGGGTATGAAAAATACATCAGCTTTGATCTGTCTATGATTAACCGATTTAATTATTATACCGGAATTGTGTTCCGCGGTTATACATACGGAACAGGAGATGCAATCGTTAAGGGTGGCCGTTACAACAACCTAATGGAGAAATTTGGTAAGAAAGCTCCATCTGTTGGATTCGCGATTTATGTCGATGATTTGATGAGTGCAATCGCCAGAAATAAGATTGATGTAGGACTTGATTATTCCAATGTACTTGTTCTGTACAAAGAGGAAAATCAAAAGGACGCAATTGCATATGCATGTAAGCTGCGTGCTGAAGATCAGAAGGTGGAACTTGTTCGGATGTCCAGACGACATGATTTGCAGGAGTATATTGATTATGCACATAAGATGCATTTTGCAAAATTATGTTACTTTGAGGCTGCGGATAAGATTACAGAATATTAAGGAGAGACTATGCGTTATTTAACATTTGCATTGGCAAAGGGACGTCTTGCCAAAAAGACACTTGCGATGTTTGAACAGATGGGTATCACCTGTGCAGAGGCAAAAGATCCCGATACAAGAAAATTGATTTTTACAAATGAGGAGTACAAAATCCGATTTTTCTTAGCAAAAGCGTCCGATGTACCAACGTATGTGGAGTATGGAGCAGCGGATATCGGTGTTGTTGGAAAGGATACAATCATGGAAGAAGGCCGTAATCTGTACGAGGTTATGGATCTTGGCTTTGGAAAGTGCCGGATGTGCGTATGCGGACCGGCATCTGCACGGGAATTGCTTTCTAAAAATGAAATTATCCGTGTGGCGAGTAAATATCCGAATATTGCAAAGAATTATTTTAGTGAGAAGAAAAACCAGACAGTGGAGATTATCAAGCTGAACGGTTCAGTGGAGCTGGCACCACTTGTGGATCTGTCGGAGGTAATCGTGGATATTGTGGAGACTGGTTCAACTTTACGGGAAAATGGATTGGAAGTTTTAGAAGAAATCTGTCCGCTTTCTGCACGTGTGGTTGTCAATCAGGTCAGTCTCAAGATGGAACATGAGAGAATCCGGAAGCTGTTAAATGATTTGAATGAGATTATTCACTAGAAATGGTGCAGTAAGTATATGTAAGTACATAAGGAGGCTTTTAAGATGCGTATTGTAAAGTTGACAGAAGATACCAAGAAAGACATTTTGACCAATCTCTTGAAGCGTAGCCCGGATAATTATGGAAGCTATGAGGAGACCGTAAAGAATATCGTTTCTGATATTCATGACAGAAGAGATGCAGCATTATTTGAATATACTGAGAAGTTCGATCATGCGAAGATTAATGCGGACAATGTGCGTGTGACAGAGGCAGAGATTGAAGAAGCGTATAATCAGATAGATGCAAAGCTTTTGGAAACCATTCGTAAAGCAATCGTGAATATCCGCACCTATCATGAAAAACAGAAGCAGTATAGTTGGTTTGATTCTGAGAATAACGGTACTCTGCTAGGTCAGAAGGTAACACCACTTGCGAAGGTTGGCGTATATGTACCGGGTGGCAAGGCTGCGTATCCTTCTTCTGTACTTATGAATGTCATCCCTGCCAAAGTTGCAGGTGTTGGTAAGATTATAATGACAACGCCTTGTAATGCAGAGGGAAAGGTGTATCCGACAACGCTGGTTGCCGCAAAGGAAGCCGGTGTGGATGAGGTTTATAAGGCCGGTGGTGCTCAGGCGATTGCCGCGCTTGCTTATGGAACAGAATCCATTCCAAAGGTTGATAAGATCGTAGGACCCGGGAATATCTTCGTTGCACTCGCAAAACGGTGTGTATTCGGACATGTCAGCATTGATTCGGTTGCAGGACCGAGTGAGATTATGGTGCTTGCTGATGAGACCGCCAACGCAAGATATGTTGCTGCAGATCTTCTTTCACAGGCAGAGCATGATGAGATGGCATCTGCAATTCTTGTTACGACTTCCGGGGAGCTTGCAAAGAAGGTAAGTGCGGAAGTGGATGGTTTTGTAAAGGAATTATCCAGAAAAGATATTATTCAGAAATCTCTGGATAACTATGGATATATTCTTGTTGCGGATACGATGCAGGACGCAATTGATACCGTCAATGAGATCGCAAGTGAACACTTGGAGGTTGTTACAGCAAATCCGTTTGATACGATGACACGGATTCAGAATGCCGGTGCAATCTTCCTTGGAAGTTATTCTTCCGAGCCGCTCGGCGATTACTTCGCTGGACCAAACCATGTGCTCCCGACAAACGGAACCGCGAAGTTCTTCTCGCCTCTTTCTGTGGATGATTTTATTAAGAAGTCCAGCATTATTTACTACTCGAGAGAAGCGTTAGAGGAAGTCCATCAGGACATTATTGATTTTGCGGAGGCTGAGTATCTGACTGCACATGCAAATTCAATTAAAGTAAGATTTGAAAAATAACAGGGGGTATGGCATATGGCAAATCGCATAGGTGTTGTATCAAGAAAGACAAATGAGACGGATATCCAGATGGAGCTGAATTTGGATGGAAGCGGATATGCAAAGATAGATACCGGGATCGGATTTCTGGATCATATGCTTGCAAGTTTTGCAAAGCATGGATTTTTTGATCTGAATTGCAAGGTGACAGGAGACCTGTTTGTCGATAGCCATCATACAATTGAGGATACCGGAATTGTGCTTGGACAGGCAATTGCGAAGGCAGTCGGTGACAAGCAGGGGATTAAGCGCTTTGGCTCTTTTATGCTTCCGATGGATGAGACATTGGTGCTTTCGGCGTTGGATTTATCCGGGCGTCCGTATCTGGTATATGATCTGCAGCTTTCTACACCGCAGGTAGGTTATTTTGACACACAGATGGTGAAGGAGTTCTTCTATGCAGTTTCGTATTCCGCGATGATGAATCTGCATATCAAACAGCTTGCCGGTTCCAACGATCATCATATTATTGAGGCAGCGTTTAAAGCGTTTGCAAAAGCATTGGATGAGGCAACACAGTATGACAGCAGGCTTTCCGGACAGGTACTTTCAACCAAGGGAAGTTTGTAAAATATATGCAGGAGGATAGAATGGAAGAAAAGAAGATTGGCTATAAAACGCTTACGGCTGCAATTCCTTTTTCGGAGTTCAAATTAAATGATGCAGGGTTGATTCCTGCAATTGTGCAGGATGATGAGACCGGTGATGTATTGATGCTTGCATATATGAATGAGCAGTCTTATCAGAAAACTATGGAAACCGGACTTATGACGTATTTCAGCCGGAGTCGTCAAAGTTTGTGGTTAAAAGGTGAGACAAGCGGACATTATCAATATGTACAGAGCCTGTATCTGGATTGCGATAATGATACAATTCTCGCACGGGTAAAACAGGTTGGTGCAGCCTGCCATACCGGAAGCAGGAGCTGTTTTTTTAAAAATATGTTGAAAGATGCGTAATTGGAGGGTAAACTATGATACATGTATGGAGCGAGTTACTTATTTATGTGATAAAGTTCCTGGCTATGCTTGTTTGTGCTGGCCTTGGAATTATGGTCGGAAAGAAAATCCGCAAGAATAAAGATGCAAAAAACCAGGAGGAAATTTGACGTGAAAAATTACGGCGTGAATGAATTACGTAAGATGTTTTTGGAGTTCTTTGAGAGCAAGGGCCATTTGAAGATGAACAGCTTTTCGCTGATTCCACACAACGATAACAGCCTGCTTTTGATTAACTCCGGCATGGCACCGCTGAAGCCTTATTTTACCGGACAGGAGATCCCGCCACGCAGACGTGTGACAACTTGTCAGAAATGTATCCGTACCGGAGATATCGAGAATGTAGGTAAGACAGCCAGACATGGCACATTCTTTGAGATGCTTGGAAACTTCTCGTTTGGTGATTATTTTAAACATGATGCGATTCACTGGACATGGGAGTTTTTGACAGAGGTTGTCGGACTTGATAAGAATCGTTTGTATCCTTCTGTTTATCTTGAAGATGATGAGGCATTCGATATCTGGAATAAGGAAATCGGGGTAGACAAAGATCGTATCTTCCGTTTTGGTAAAGAAGATAATTTCTGGGAGCATGGCGCAGGTCCTTGTGGCCCATGTTCCGAGGTCTATTATGACCGTGGAGAAAAGTATGGCTGTGGCAAGCCGGGCTGTACAGTTGGCTGTGATTGTGACCGTTATATGGAAGTATGGAACAACGTATTCACGCAGTTTGATAACGATGGCCATAACAATTATACTGAACTTGAACAGAAAAATATTGATACCGGTATGGGTCTGGAGCGTCTGGCAGTTGTTGTACAGGATGTAGACTCTATCTTCGATGTAGACACGATCAAAGCACTGCGTGATAAGGTATGTGGTATGGCAGGTGTTACATATGAAGAAGATGCAAATACAGATGTCAGCATCCGTGTTATCACTGACCATATCCGCTCAGTTACATTTATGACATCTGATGGTATTCTGCCATCCAACGAAGGCCGTGGTTATGTACTACGTCGTCTTCTTCGTCGTGCAGCAAGACATGGCAGGCTGCTCGGCATCAAGGGCGCTTTTTTAGCAGAGCTTTCCAAGACAGTAATCGAAGTATCCAAGGATGCTTATCCAGAGCTTGCGGAGAAGCAGGAGCATATTTTCGCAACTTTAAATACTGAGGAAGAAAACTTCAATAAGACGATTGATCAGGGACTTTCCATTCTGAACGGATATGTGGAAGATATGAAAGCAAAGGGAGAGAAAACTCTCTCTGGCGAACACGCATTTAAGTTGTATGATACTTATGGTTTCCCACTTGATCTTACCGTTGAAATTCTGGAAGAGTCCGGATTTGCTGCAGATGAGGAAGGGTTTAAGGCTTGTATGCAGGAACAGCGTGAGCGTGCAAGAAAAGCAAGAAAAACAACCAACTATATGGGCGCTGATGCGACAGTCTATGAGCAGATTGATGTTGCAATCACAACGGAATTTGTTGGTTATGACAGACTGGCACATAAATCTGAGATTGTGGCAATCGCAGGGGAAGATGCGGTTGTAGACAGCCTTTCCGAGGGCGAAAATGGTTCGATTCTTGTCAAAGAGACACCATTTTATGCAACGATGGGTGGTCAGTGTGGTGATTCTGGTGTAATTGAGACAGCAACTGGTAAATTCATTGTTAAAGATACGATTAAGGTTGTCGGTGGCAAGATTGCACATATCGGTTATGTAGAAAATGGCGAGATTAAACTTTCTGATACAGCAAATCTTTATGTCGATGCAGATAAGCGTCTGCATACCTGTATGAATCATTCTGCAACACATTTGCTGCAGAAGGCATTGAAGACAGTTCTCGGCGGACATGTCGAACAGGCGGGTTCTTATGTAGATCAGGATCGTCTCCGGTTTGACTTTACACACAATCAGGCACTTAGCAAAGAAGAAATCGAGAAGGTAGAGGCAATTGTCAACGAGAAGATTGCAGAGGATCTTTCAGTCGTAACGAAGGTTATGAGCCTGGAGGAGGCAAAGAAAACAGGTGCTATGGCACTTTTTGGAGAGAAGTATGGTGAGACGGTACGTGTTGTCAATATGGGAGATTTCTCGATTGAGCTTTGTGGCGGTACACATGTAGAAAAAACAGGTGTGATTGCAACATTTAAGATAGTGTCAGAGACAGGTGTTGCAGCGGGTGTTCGTCGTATTGAGGCACTTACTTCCCGTGGTGCATTTGCATATTATCATAATCTGGAGAATACATTGAAACAGGCATGTGTTGCAGCAAAGGCAGAACCGACCAACCTTGTAGAGAAGATTGAATCAATGCTTGCTGAAATCAAACAGTTACAGTCTGAGAACCAGAAACTCAAAGATAAGATGGCAAAGGCTGCAGTTGGAGATGTATTGTCCGATGCAGTTGCAGTTGGCGATTATAAGCTGCTTCCGGTATCTGTAAATGGCGTTGATATGAACGCTCTTCGCAATCTAGGCGATGAGATGAAGACAAAGATTGCATCCGGCGTAGTCATCTTAGCTTCCGATATGGGAGATAAGGTTAACCTGATTGTTATGGCAACAGATGATGCAGTTAAGTCTGGCGCACACGCTGGAAATATCATTAAGAAGATTGCACCGATGGTTGGTGGTGGCGGTGGTGGCCGTCCAAACATGGCACAGGCAGGTGGTAAGAATCCTGCAGGTATCAAGGGTGCACTTATAGAGGGAATTAAGGAAGCTGAAGCACAGCTTTCATAGATTTTGACATAATTAGAAAGTGAGGAATATAATATGGCATTAGTACCTACCGTCGTAGAGCAGACGAGCCGAGGCGAGCGCGCTTACGATATTTATTCAAGATTGTTAAAGGAGAGAATTATCTTTCTTGCAGACGAAGTAAACGATACAACCGCAAGTCTGGTTATCGCACAGCTTCTGTTTTTGGAATCAGAGGATCCTTCTAAGGATATCAGCCTCTATATCAACAGTCCGGGTGGATCTGTGTCAGCCGGATTTGGTATCTATGATACGATGAATTATATCAAATGTGATGTATCAACAATCTGCGTTGGTATGGCAGCCAGCATGGGAGCATTCCTTCTGGCAGGCGGAACAAAGGGAAAACGAATTGCACTTCCAAACTCAGAAATCATGATCCATCAGCCACTGGGTGGTCTTCCGGGACACAATCAGGCAACAGATATGAAGATTGCAACCGATAACATTCTTCGTACAAAGGACCGTTTAAATCGTATTTTAAGTGCGAATACTGGTAAGTCCATGGAGGAAATCGAGCGGGATACCGATCGTAACAATTGGATGACAGCCGATCAGGCACTTGAATATGGTCTGATTGATCACATTTTTTCAAGTAGAGATGAAGTGAAATAAGAAAAAATGTAAATTCGTGACAATAAATTTCAATTTTTGGTTGACGAATTTGATTTATGTGTTATAATCTAACTTGTGCAATTTGGTAAATACCCAAACAGTTGTTTATGAAACGCACAAACACGAGATATTTTACAACTGGAGGGAGGGTGAGAGAAGTATGTCAAACGTAATCGTAAAAGAGAATGAGACTTTAGATAGCGCTCTTCGCAGATTCAAGAGAAACTGTGCGAAAGCCGGTATTCAGCAGGAGATTCGTAAGAGAGAGCATTACGAGAAGCCAAGCGTAAAGCGTAAGAAGAAGTCTGAGGCAGCTAGAAAGCGCAAGTTCAAATAATACAGACATTAAGGTGTTACTATTTTAGTAGCACCTTTTTTATTTGTATTCAGATACTGGTATTGAATCAACACATAAAGAAGCATTCCTCTGCATATATTGAAATGAAACCGATCCGGAGATGGAATATGACGCAGGTGCATTTTTATGATCAGGTATGTGTACATGTGGATGGATACAGGCAGATTCTCTGTTTTGATACGGAACAGATTCTGCTTCAATGTAAAAAAAATCTGTTGCTTATTGAAGGAAAATCGCTTCGTATTGCTTCTTTTGATGGAACGGAAATGACAGTCCGTGGGAATATAACAGGTGTGCGCTGGAAGACAGAGGAGGTTGAAGTCCGTGCGTAAAATATGGGAAATCTGTGCACATCGTTGTGTGATTCATATAAGTGGCTGGGAAGTGGAAAGATTTTTAAATATCTGTAAACACAATCAAGTTTCTTTTTCTGATATTATAACGGATAAGACTGGAATTTTTGCTACTATAACATACAAGCAATGGAAACGGGTATGCGAATTAAAAGAAAAATGTCAGGTACAATGTAACATTGTGACTGAGATGGGCATGGTTCCGTTTCTGCTCAAATATAAAAAAAGAATTGCATTTCTCATTAGTCTTTGCCTGTGTTTTGGAATTGTCTTTTATTCTTCTTTATTCATCTGGCATATCGATGTAGAGGGGACAGAGATATATACCGAGGAGGAAATCGTGGAGTATATCAGTCATAATCTTGTTCCGATAGGGACAAAAAGAAGCGATGTTTCGATTGCTCAACTAGAAAAAAATCTGCGTATACAATACGATCAGATGGCTTGGATTACCTGTGAGACAGATGGAACAAGACTGATTGTACGGATTGTAGAAACAATTGATAAAGAAGAAATCAAAAGTTTTGATACGCCATGTAATATTGTGGCAATCAAAGATGGTGTTGTTCTGGATCTGCTTGCAAAAAGCGGAAAAAAAGTTGCTGCACCCGGAGATGAAGTGAAAAAAGGAGACATTTTGATTACAGGTGTTGTAAATGTCTATAATGAATATGAGGAATTGATAGAGACAAATTATGTTGCTGCAGATGGATTGGTGTATGGACAGACGAAATATGAATATTTGCAGTCATTTTCAATGGATTTTACTGAAAAAAAACAAGGAAAAAAGAAAAAGACGGGATATGGCATACAGCTTGGAACAAAAGTAAAGACGTTGTATGAACCATATGATACAGAAGGGTACGAACAGGTAGCTTCGATTCATACATTTCATATTGGAAATGCATATTATCTTCCGCTTTCGTTTATAATCACAAAATATTATATGCCTGAATATAAAACAAACACATATACAGAACAGGAAGCTAAAGAAAAGCAGAACCGTATGCTTCAGAAGTATATCGGGGACCTGAAGAAAAAAGGGGTGGAAATACTGGAAAATAATGTTACAATAGAAATCAAGGATGGAATCTGTACAGCGGCAGGAACTTTAGTTGTAAGAGAAATTATCGGAGCTCCGGAAGTATTTACAATTCCAGAATCAACGATACAGAAAAATGAGGAATAAGATCATTTATGAGTGCATATTTTGAGACAATTACAGTACCGGCGAGTCAGATACAGGCAGTGTTTGGGCAGTTTGACCGGAACATTAAAAATCTGGAAAAAGCATATCATGTGGCAGTTGTATTAAGGGATGATAAACTGCGTATAACCGGATCGGAAGGAAGTGTAAAACGGGCAGTTTCTGTGATTGAGCAGCTCGTGGCGTTAGCAGACAAAGGGGAAGAAATTACCGATCAGAATGTGAATTATGCAATATCCTTGTCAAAGACTGGAGAGGAAGCGGCGGTTTCCACACTTGCGGCTGATTCGAATATCATCTGTCATACGACAAACGGAAAACCAGTGAAAGCAAAGACGCTTGGACAGAAGAACTATGTGGAGGCAATCGATAAGGACATGATTGTGTTTGGCGTTGGACCGGCAGGTACAGGAAAGACATACCTGGCGATGGCAAAAGCAATCACAGCATTTAAAAACAATGAGGTAAATCGCATTATCCTTACACGACCGGCAATTGAAGCCGGAGAGAAACTTGGATTCCTTCCTGGAGATTTACAAAGTAAAGTAGACCCCTATCTGCGTCCGCTTTATGATGCATTGTATGAGATTATGGGTGCAGAAGCGTTTATGAAGAACATGGAGAAGGGATTAATAGAGGTGGCTCCGCTTGCTTATATGCGCGGTCGAACTTTAGATAATGCATATATTGTATTGGACGAGGCACAGAATACGACACCGGCACAGATGAAGATGTTTCTGACGCGCATAGGGTTTGGTTCAAAAGCAATTATAACCGGGGATCTGTCGCAGAAGGATCTGCCGAAGGATACGCAGTCGGGATTGGAGGTTGCACTTCGGGTATTACATGAAATCGATGAGATTTCGGTGATACGCTTTACAAGCGAGGATGTGGTACGTCATCCGCTTGTACAGAAGATTGTGAATGCTTATGAGGTATACGAAAACAGACATAACAAGGATAGGAAAACAGCACAAAACAAACATTAAAATGAAGATAAAACTTGATTATCTGATATATTTGGGATAAAATGTAACAGGCAATAAAGGAGCGATACATTGAGCGTATTTTTTGAGAATGAATTAGATACTGAAATTCCTGCACATTATCAGGATATTGTTGAAGATATCGTTGAGGCTTCTCTCGATTTTTTGAAATGTCCGTATGAATGTGAGGTGAATGTGATTTTTACAGATCATGCAGGAATCCAGGCAATCAATAAAGAATATCGAGATATCGATGCACCAACGGACGTTCTTTCTTTTCCGATGATTGAATATGAAGTGCCGGGGGAGTTTGACTTCTGTGAACAAAGTCCTCTCGATTATTTCAATCAGGATAGTGGAGAACTGATGCTCGGTGATATCATTTTGAATGTAGACCGAATTGCCGAACAGGCGAAGGAATATGGACATACCAGACGACGCGAAGTTGCATTTTTGACTGCACACAGTATGTTGCATCTGGCAGGATATGATCATATTGATGATTCAGAACGTCTGCATATGGAAAAACTTCAGGAAGAGATTTTAACAAAGAAAGGATATACTAGGGACAATGAAGAAGAATAAATTAAAAAAGTTGTCTGTATTTGCACTGACAACAGCACTTACAGTATCATGCTTGGCAGGATGCGGAAAGAAAGATGATAAAGAGCAGGCAGTAATCACTACAGAGGCGGCCGCTACTATGTCGGATGCGAATATTGAACTGGCACCGACAAGAGAAGGATATGTAATCAACGAATTTTCCGGTGAATGGATTGATGAAAGCTTGGAGAACCAAAGACCACTTTGTATTATGATTAATAACATCGTGGATGCTATGCCGCAGTCCGGTATATCTCAGGCAGATATCACGTATGAGATGCTAGTAGAAGGTGGAATTACAAGATATATGTGTGTGTTTAAGGATTATTCAAATCTGAGCAAGCTGGGACCGGTTCGTAGTGCAAGACATTATTATGTTCAGATGGCAAATATGTTGGATGGTATTTATGCACATGTTGGATGGTCGACCTTTGCCGAGGATCAGATTAAGGCAAGCGGTACAAATAACCTGAATGGATTGTATGATTCTACAACTTTTTATAGAGATAACTCCAGAGTAGCCCCGCATAACTGTTATACAGACAGTGAGAAATTAAAACAAGGAATTGCGGAAGCTGGATATAATACAGAATACACGAACGCTCGTAAAAAGGCATTTGCTTTTAATACAGAGGATACAGGATTAGGCAATGGACAGAAGGCAACAAAGGTAACAACAGCCTATGATAGTAGCAGTACCAGATGGTATGAGTACAATGCAGATGAAAAACTTTATTATCGTTTTCAGTATGGTGAGAAGCAGATTGATGATCAGACAAATGAGCAGCTTCGTTACAAAAATCTGATTGTTATGTTTGTAGAGTATTCCGATATTGGTGGAGGACTTCAGAATATTGCATGGGAGAAGACAGGTACAGGATATTATGTCACAGATGGTGAGTATGAAACGATATCCTGGAGGCTGGATGATGGTGTAATTAAGTATTATACAGCGGATGGAAATCAGTTAAAGATGAATCCGGGTAAGACATTCATCACAGTATTTGATGAGACAAAAACAGATCAGATTACTTTTGAATAATTAAATAAATATATGGAAATAATTTCTTCAAGGAGTTGATGCCATGAAGAAATTATTTTTATATTTTGTTTTGTTTGTCGGAATATTTGTATTGTGCTTTATACTTGCCAATGAGTATTTCAATCAGAAAATGATAGAAAAACAGGGAGAAAAGATGGATATCGCCCAAGATTCGATATCGATTGAAGTGAATGATGAACAAACAGAGTATTATGTTGGAATCCGCAATGGAAGGGTTGTTGTATATGAATCAGATACGGATCAAGTATATGAATATACAGAAATTGATGCAGATCTGATAGAACGTCTGCATCCGGCATTGTATCAGGATTTATTAAAGACAGTGCCGTTCGATTCAAAGAAAGAAATGTATCGATATTTGGAGTCATTATCAAGTTAAGAATACGGTGAGGATGCCTATGATGGGAAAGTACGATGTGTGTGTAGTTGGAGGCGGAGCGGCTGGAATGACAGCCGCAATTGCCGCTGCGGAAAAAGGCTGCAGTGTCTGCATCATTGATAAAAATAAAAAGCTTGGAAAAAAACTGTATGCAACCGGAAACGGGAGATGTAATCTTGCAAATATAGATATGGTTTACAACCATTTTCATTCGTCGTCCAAGAAGGCAGGTGTTTTTTTAGAAAAATGCATGGGCGACAAGCCGAATAGTCAGTTGTTTTCCTTTTTACATACGATTGGTATTTTTGAACATTGTGTAGATGGATATTATTATCCAAGGTCAATGCAGGCATCGGCGGTGGTGTGGGCTTTTACAGACAAGCTACGGACATTACCGGTCGAGATTTGCCTTGGACAGACTGCTACTCGGATACAAAAACAGAAAACTTGTTATAAGATCTTTCTAGGGAATGATACAATTATAGCATCACAGGTTATACTTGCCTGTGGCGGCCGATCCTATGCATCGTTAGGTGGATGTGACTGTGGATACCGGATTGCAGATATACTAGGCATCAAACAAGAACAGCAGCGCCCGGCACTTTGTGCAGTGCTGACAGAAGAAGATACAGAGGAAATCAAAGGCGTTCGAGTTGCCTGTTCCGTAGAGTATGAAAAAGAACAGGAAAAATATCGTCAGCTGGGAGAACTTCAGTTTACAGATTATGGATTGTCGGGGATTATGATGTTTAATTTGTCTTCTGAAATCGGAGATGCACTTGATAAAGGAGAATCCGCAGTTGTATATCTGGACTTCTTATCTGCAGTAGAAGAGTCTGACTTTCTGGCAGGTATAGAACTGAATCGAAGTGTCTATGGATATCTGAATGCGTATATCCCGGATAAACTTGCTTTATATATTCTAAAAGCATGTGGACAAAATCCAAAGCAAAAGCTGTTAGAAATACAGAAATCTCAAGCGCAGAAGATATACAGAAGGTGTAGAAGATTTCCTTTTCATATACAGGCACTAAAGGATTTTGAACAGGCGCAGGTGACGGCAGGCGGGATTTGCCTGGAAGAAGTGTATCCGGAAACTATGGAATGTAGGAAATATCCGGGTCTTTATGCGACCGGAGAAATGTTAGATATTGATGGTGACTGCGGTGGATACAATTTGACGTTTGCAATATTGACCGGATTACGTGCAGGGAGAGCATGCCATGTTAAGAATTAATCAGATAAAAATACCGGTACAGGAAGATGAACTGCCGGCATTAAAGAAAAAGATTGATAAGATGCTTCGGTGCAGGCAGCCTTATCGGTTTCATATAATCCGCAAATCTTTAGATGCGCGGGATAAGATGAATTTGATGCATATTTATACGGTTGATATAGAATTAGATGATTTACATTCCATTTCTAATAAAATAATTGACAATAAGAATATTATGTCAACCAAAGAAGCAAAATATAATTTTCCGTATCTGACAACAAAGAAAAATCCTTTGCGTCCGGTTATTATTGGAGCTGGTCCGGCAGGATATTTTGCAGCTTTGCAGTTAGCTCGTGCCGGATATTGTCCACTTGTATTTGAACGTGGAAAAAGTGTCGAAGAGCGAACGATAGATGTAGAAGCGTTCTGGAATGGCATGCAATTGATCTGCGCCAATTCGAATGTTTCTTTTGGTGAAGGAGGAGCCGGTACATTTTCAGATGGAAAACTGAATACGGGAATCAAAGATAAATCTGGAAGAATACAGGCAGTTATCCGCGATTTTATTCGGTTTGGTGCTCCGGAGGAGATTGCATATCTGAACAAACCTCACATAGGAACCGATGTTTTAAAGCATGTTATGAAGAATATGCGAAGCGAAATCCGCGCCTGTGGTGGAGAAATCTTTTTTTCTCACCAGTTTGTCAAAATATCCCATACAAAATCAGGAAATCTAGAACTGGAGATAAAAGACCTGAAGACACAGGAGCCAAAAAGTGTGATTACAAATGCATGTATACTTGCGATTGGACATAGTGCGAGAGATACATTTGCGATGTTACATGATACAGGTGTTACAATGGAGGCAAAATCATTTGCAATGGGACTTCGTATCGAACATGCGCAGGCAATGGTGAATGCAAGTCAGTATGGTACGAGTGAGCAGGCAAAACTGCTTCCTGCGGCGGATTATAAGATGACATACCGTTCCAGTAAAGGACGTAGTGTATATAGCTTCTGTATGTGCCCGGGTGGATTTGTTGTAAATGCGTCATCTGGTGAAGGGCAGAGTGTGGTAAATGGTATGAGCAACCATGGAAGAGACGAGGAAAATGCAAATTCTGCCATTGTTGTGAATGTAACACCAGAGGATTTCATAGCAGATGGATTTGCAGAATATGGTGTGCTTGCCGGTATAGAATTTCAAAAAAAATATGAACGGCTTGCTTACGAAGAAGGAAATGGTAGAATTCCGGTACAGAGGTTTGAGGATTATCGGGCGAATCGGGTATCGACAGCTTTTGGAAGTGTGAAGCCAAATATCCGTGGCAGTTATCAATTTGCGAACCTGAATAATTGTTTGCCAGCCTATATAAATGATGCTATAATTGAAGGGATTTTGGATTATGACCGCAAATTAAAAGGCTTTTCGACCGGGGATGCTGTATTGTCAGGTATTGAATCACGCACATCATCGCCGGTGCGGATCGTACGTGATGAAGCATATCAAAGTGCTTACACAGGATTATTTCCATGTGGTGAAGGTGCTGGATATGCAGGAGGGATTACTTCTGCAGCGGTGGATGGAATTAAAGTAGCAGAAGCGGTTGCGGAATATATTAACAACATAGAATAAAGAGGGAAAAGACGTGGATGAGAAACGAATCAGAGAAACATTGAAGGATAAACAGCGAATCGTATTTAAGATCGGTTCGTCATCTATCATACATGAAGAGACCGGAGGTACGGATTACCGGAAACTGGAGACATTGGTGCGCATTATCTGTGATCTGAAAAATCAGGGAAAGGATGTGGTATTAGTATCATCTGGTGCAATTGGTGTCGGATTCGAGATGTTAGGACTGCGCAACAAGCCGAAGACAGTGTCCCTGAAGCAGGCATGTGCGGCAATTGGCCAGGGACAGCTTATGATGATCTATCAGAAGCTTTTTATGGAATATAATCATATGGCTGCACAGGTACTTCTGACATTTGATGCGATTACCGATCCGGAACGCCGCAGAAATGCTGAGAATACATTAAATGAGCTGTTACAGCAGGGAGTTATTCCGGTTGTAAATGAGAACGATACCGTTGCAACCGAAGAAATCGAGTTTGGTGACAATGATACGATGTCGGCAATTGTGGCACATCTGATCAAGGCAGATCTTTTGATCCTGCTTACGGATATTGATGGATTCTATACGGATGATCCACACAAAAATCCGGATGCAACAAAATTGACGTTAGTAGAGACTATTGATGATTCAATGAAGAATATGGCCAAGGGCGCTGTGACAACTTATGGTACAGGTGGTATGTCCACGAAGATTGCTGCTGCACGGATCGCAACGGATTCCGGTGCAGATATGGCAATTATGGACGCTAAGAAACTGACGCAGATCTATGATCTGATGGAAGGAAAATCAGTTGGTACTTTGTTTCTGGCACATGAAACTGATGATTTTGATACGGTAGATTTTATCGTGAATAAAGGATACCAGAAATAAGAATAGAAATGGAGAATATCGCATGAACGAAGCAGATATCCAGAGAATTAATGAATTAGCAAGAAAAAGCAAGACCGTGGAAGGTCTGACGGAAGCGGAGCTTGCGGAACAGGCATCTCTGCGTAAGGCATATATTGCAAATGTGAAGCGGAACCTGAAATCACAGCTTGATAATATCGATATCAAGGAAGCAGATGGAAGTATCACGCATGTGAAGGATATACCGAAGAATAAGAGGGGAGAGTATATCCAGATCCGCTTAAAATAGATAAAGGAATGGTTTACATGACAATTTCAGAATCAAAGAAAGCACTTCGGAAGGAGATTCTTGCAAAGCGCAGGAATCTGTCCGAAGCATATCAAAAGCAGGCAGCGAAAGAAATCTATGAGAAGCTCCGTGCGCTTGCTGTGTATAAAGAAGCAACGGTACTGTGTCTCTATGTACCGATTCACAAAGAAGTCGACTTATTTCAATATATTCCGGAATTCCGTGCGGATGGAAAGCAAATCTATCTGCCGCGTGTCAACGGGCATACCATGGATTTTTATGCATATAATGAACAGACTGCGCTTGTGGAGGGCGCATATCATATATTGGAACCGGACAGTCGTGTGCAACTTGAACCGGAAAATACAGATGATATATGTCTGATCGTGATGCCGGGGGCAGTATTCACGAAAAACTGTGACCGGATCGGTTACGGTGGTGGGTATTATGATCGGTATCTGGCAGTACATCCGGATTGTCATACGGTAGCTGTCGGTTATGCAGTCCAGATTGTAGATTCCATCAAGACAGAGGAAACGGATATCAAACCGGAGCTGATACTATACAATACTGAACAATAAAAATATTATGTAAACTATAGGCACAAAAACATAGAAACGTTGGGCAAAATGGAAAAAGGGAACGATGGAGGTTATGTATATGGGTGAAAAAAAAGGAATCGGCCTGGTTCTTGCCGGTGGTGGCGGTAAGGGTGCATATCAGGTTGGGGTATTAAAGGTGCTGCAGGAACAAGGCTTATTGCAGGATGTATCAGTGATTTCAGGCGCATCAATCGGCGCAGTGAATGCCATGTTATATTCGATGGATAATATGGACCGGATGTATCAGGCGTGGAATGAGATTGATATGGATACAGTCTTTGATGTTGATCTGAATATGCTTGCCGAAAACCGTATGTATTTCTCCCGGAATGAAATGCTTGCAATGTTTGAGAAATATATTGATATGGAGAAGATCAAAGCGGATTCCCGCGACATCTATGTATCAATCAGCCGTTTAAATGAGACGCAGCAGCCGGAGCAGGTAGAATATCGCAGGCTGGAGGATTATGATGCAGATACAATCCGGAAGATTTTGCTTGCATCCACAGCACTTCCTGTCATGTATGAGGCGGTTGAGATTGATGGGAAGAAATACCGGGATGGAGGATTGTTGGACAATGAACCGATCCAGCCACTCTATGATCTTGGAATCCGCCAGTTTATCGTGATTGGTATGCGTGCGGGAAAGGTTTTAAACACAGATAAATGGCCGGATGCACAATTTATCACAATCTATCCGAGTCATGATCTGGGGGATTTGATTGATGGAACGCTGAATTTTACGGGACGGGCAAAGGAATTTCGGCAGATGCTTGGAGAGAAGGATGCACTTCGGTCATTAAAAACAAAATTTCAACCGGATGATCTGTATATCCGGATGGAACCGGTGCTGGCACAGAATGATTACAACGATATCGTGATGCAGATGCGTGTAAACCATACATACAAAACGATGGAAAATCGTTTGAATTCCAATATTGAAAAGTTCAACAATATAGCTAAAAAGTACGAAAATTTATAAAATATTTTGACAATTTGCACAAAAAAATGTATAATTGTAATAAGTCAAAAATGACTTATACAAGGCGTGTAAAGGGGGCTTATCTATGGCAAAGACAATTATCACGATTGGTAGACAGTTTGGTAGTAATGGTCGTAACATTGGTAGAAAGCTTGCTGAAAAAATTTCCGCGAACTTCTATGATAAGGAATTGATCAATGAGACGGCAAAAGAAAGCGGATTGAGCGAGGAATTCTTAAAATCGCTGGATGAGAAACCAACAAGAAGTTTTCTGTATTCGCTTGTTTCAGATCCATACAGCTATGGATTTACAAGTGCAGGCTATCAGACAAATCTGAATCAACAGGCATTTCAGGCAACATATGATACGATAAAAAAACTTGCAGATAAAGGACCATCAGTGTTCGTAGGTCGTTGTGCAGACTACGCATTGCGTCACAATACGAATCTGGTTCGTATCTTTATACATTCGCCATTGGAGGAACGTATTAAGAACGTTTCCGAGCGTTTTAATCTTACTCCGGATAAAGCAAAGGCGCAGATTGTAAAGGAAGATAAGGCACGTGCATCGTATTATAACTATTACACTTCCAAAAAATGGGGTGCGCTTGAAAGCTATGATATATTTATCAATAGTAGTCTGATGAGCGAAGATGATACTGTCGATTTCATCATTGACTACATAGATAAGATAAAGTAGAAAAGAAGTCTGATAATTCATGGATAACTTATAAAAGCAAACATATAAAATACCATCAACAAATTATGAGTTGATGGTATTTTTGTATACAGTTATTACGTTGTATATGTCATAATTTTTTTGAATCAGAATTCGAAGGCAATGCATGTTCTCGGAGTTGTACCGTATTTCTGGCACGCCGTTTTCTGTAATCATCCATATCGGCATAGTGCTTCTTGGTTGTATTTACATCAGAGTGCCCGAGTACATCTGCAACAAGGTAGATATCATCGGTTTCCTGATACAAAGCTGTGCCAAATGTACTACGAAGCTTATGTGGTGTAATATGCTTTAACGGTACTGCAACCTGAGAATATTTTTTTACCATGTTCTGGATAGTCCGAACATTAATCCGTGAGTTGTGAGAGGAGAGAAACAGCGCATTTTCAGAGCCTTTGGCAGGTTCTATTTTCTTGCGTTGTTCCAGATATTCCTGCAAAGGTTCAGCTGCTTCATCACTGAAATAAACAATAGCTTCTTTGCCACCTTTTCGAACTACACGGATACTTGTATTCTCAAAATCAATATCACGAAGATCTAAACCAACGCATTCGGAGATACGGATACCTGTGGATAACATAAGAGTCATAATTGCCAGGTCACGTACTTTGGTTTTCTCGTGAAATTTAAGCTGACGGTCAGTCAAATTGGTTCCATATTCCACGGTATCCAGAAAATTAGCTGTTTCCGCCGGATCCATACGTGTAATAGGTTTTTCCGGAATTTTAGGACGATCTACCTTATCAAATATATTCTCATGCAGCATATTGTGTTTGTACAAGTAATTGAATAGCACGCTTAATGCACAGAGTTTCCTTTTTAAGGAAGATTTCCCATTCGTGTAAATGCGACCGTTTTTTTCGTATTTCTGAAGGTAATCGAGATAGTCTTCAATGAAAAATGTATCTAAGGACGCCAAAACATCCAAGGAGACATCTTTTGGGGTATTACATGGATGTTCCGTATATACCTCACAAATATACTCAAAAAATATTTTTATGTCCCGAACATAGCCAAGTCGGGTTCGCGGTGAAGTTTCCTGTTGCATACCACGAACAAACCGTTTGATGTAATCAGGAAGATTATTACATACGTTACGAATTAAATCTAAATTATGTTGTTCTTCCTTTTCATGATATGTAATATCAGCCATATTTTAAGCCTCCCAAAATACATGTGAAGTGTTGAGTTTTCTATGTTTACAGGATACCACTACTCTGTAAGAAAATCAATAGATAAATTCGTAAAACCTGAGTTTTGCGAAGAAATATATGCGTGAGACGGGATGCACTTCTGCTATCTTACAATGTTTAAATTATGTTGATTCCGGTTGGTTTTCAATTTGAAAATGACTGTATGAAATCAGAATCATTTATTTGAAAATAACGACAAAACCATGATAGTCTTTTTAAGAAAATTTGTGTTAATATATAATTACACATTTCAGATAGTAACCAAATATAAATAATTTAGCAAAGGAGAATTAAAAATTATGGGAAACACGTTTGAGAAAAAAATACCGTACAAGAAAGCAATTTGTTATTCTGGTTATCGTGAAGGACAAAGCCCTTCTGGTGAAATACCATCCAGAGAACAAATATCTGAAGACTTAAATTTATTAGTTGCAGATGGATATGGATATATTCGTATGTATGAGCCGAATGCACATGCCATTACTGCTCTGCAGGTTATCCGAGAGGAAAAGCTTCCATTGCAGTGTATGATAGGTATTGATTCTATGCCAGAGATCAATTCTCCGGAGTTTTATGGTGGTCCACAGAACTATAGTGAGGAAGAATTGGCTGCGCATGCTGCAAGTAACGATGCACAATTAGATAGATTAATTTCACTTGCAAACGAATATACAGATGAGATCATTGCTGTTTCTGTAGGAAATGAGAATCGTTTTCCTTTTGTAGGACATCTGGTATCCGAAGAACGTCTGGTATTTCATGCGAAGAAATTGCACACAGCGGTGAAACAGCCGGTTGCATTCTGTGAAGTTGATGTGGACTGGGAAAATCTGAAGTCTATCGCAGATGAAATCGATGTGATTGGAATTCATACATATCCATATCATATGGATGTGCCAATTGAGAGTGCGATGCAGATGACAAAGGAAAGCTTTGAAAATGCCTGCGCTATTTATCCTGATAAACAGATTTGTTTTACAGAAGCAGGCTGGACAACAAACACATCGCATGATGATCATGCCGGATATGCTTCTGTTGCAAATCAAAAACGTTATCTGACCGAGTTTGCTGAATATCTGGAAAAGGAACAAATTGTTGGTTTTATCTTCGAAGCCTTTGATGAGTTGTGGAAGGATCCATCTTCTCCTGCCGCTTCCGAATGCAACTGGGGTGTCTATGATATCAACAGAAAGAAAAAATGGTAAAGATTAAATAGCCAAGAGCCGCTTATCAAATTGTGACAGGCGGCTCTTATTATTTTTAGACATTTTTGTAAATAACATGTCAATGGAGCTTCTGGATCAAAGTCCGATAGATCTGCAAATACTCCTCTTCTACGTCCTCAAATGGTCGTACTGTATAATCTGGTTTATCATGAATCTGTGGTTTCGGTAAAGGCTGCTTCTCATGCAATAGATATGTAAGATCGTACCATAGCATAGCATTATCGATTTCTTTCAGGATTTCCTGTTCAACATTATCTAATGTACTTCCAAGAAAATGTGTGTAAATTACGTCGAGTAATTGATCTTCCAGCCGGTTATATTCTGGTAGCGTCTGTTTAAACGGTCGCGGAACGTCTGACATATAACATTCGCTTGCATCATGTAGCAGGCATGCCAGAATAAGACGTGCTGATAGTCCTTGTGCCTGAGCTTCCTTCGCACAGGCAATACAATGCTGCCCGACTGAGAAAAAGGTCTGTACATGCCCGTTTCCGCGGCACAGGAGAGATAAGGCATGTGCAATATCTTCGATACATAGAAGTGACACGTCTGGATTAACTGGGTCAAAATGTTTTCCAGTGTAAGTGGTTATGTATGACATAATATATCCTTTCGATTCTTGTAGTTCCTTAATAAATCTTCTTAATATCTTCGATTATACCATACATCTCCCGGAAATGTACAAGATCGGAAGCATCCTGTATCAACATAATATCTTCAAATGCTTTTGTTGCATTATCCTGAAATCCAGCCACCTGCTCTCCTGTGCAGATACTGCATTTGATGACAGGTGTTTTCTCGGCTGGGTTGTAGGTGGTGTGTGATTTTTTGTGGAAAAGTTTCATGGTGGGCTCCTTTGTGAGAGATTGAGTCATTATATACCCTATTATGCTTGTGGAAAAAGGTCAGTTTCAATTACTTCAAAACGATATTTCTGCTTGATATTAGGGTATTTCACATGATCCACTTCGCTTATAAACATGTCATATGGACGCGCACACGTTTTGTATGGAGGATAAAGTGCCTGATAGATCACAAGCTTCTCTCCTGTCTCTGTGTGGGAAGCAAATGCTAATATCTTGTAGAGATATTCGGCTGAGTGCGGATCGGTAATATATTCTCTTTTGAAATGGCGCACGATGGCACCGATGGTAAAATTATGCATAAATTAACATCCTTTCCACATACAAAATAATTTTTCAACTATTAATATTTTGAATAACAAGCTTACTTTTACAATCAACTTTTTATTCATTATTAATATTAATTTCCAATTTATTATATAATTGTATTAATATTTTTTAATGATTCTATTTTCTTTGAAATTTTATTTTTTATCCAATCCTCTGATACGAAATCGAGGATATACATTCCACCAAGCTGATTAAGATACTTTGATAAAAAACCTACATCATCGGTATTTATATTATATCCTTTAGTGTGAGCATCCATTATCGCCTCAATAAAAGGTCTTAAGATGTGGATATTATTGGATGTATTTCTTTCCATGAAATGCATTATGTAATCAGAATGATTGCATACAAATTTTGTTAATTCGTAATGGTCTTTGCGCTCTTTATCATAAGTTAGTCTACCTATCCACCAAAGTCTTGCAATTGCATTACGGTTTAAGGATCTTCTGCCTCCGAATCCGAAGAAATAGTGTTGTAATACATTTTCAACAGTTTGTGTGGGCCATCTATATTGCACATAATTATATCCAGATCCTAAACATAATGCTGCCCATAATCTTTCTTCGGATGCATTAGAATCAGATAAAAAGTTTAATGTATCATAAACTCTTTTAACATTTTCAAAGTCTGTATCAATTGGTTTGTCTTTTGACATGTCAAAGATTATTTCTGGTAAATCTGTATATTTAGTATTAATAAATGGATTTTTTCCACAAACATCTTGAATCCAACTATTGTTATTGTAATTTTTGTATTTATTTAAGCACAATGTTATACACGCTTTATCTTTAAGTAGATTCAAACTATCAATATCTAAAATCTGAAGTATCATTTGTCCTCCTCTTCATTGTTATTGCAACCTAGGTTGGCAAGGTTTTCTAGTGCATTATTTATTGGTGTTTTTAGCATTTTTTGTGCCAATTCATAAATATCTTCGTTATCTATCATGAATATATTTTTATTAAAATTTTTATTAAGAGCTTCTTGAATTGATTTAAACCATGATAGATTTCCAAAATTTGATTCAATGCTTTCATGATCCATTTTTTGTAATTCACTTAAAACATAAAGCAAAGCAGGAAAAACAATTGCTGAATTTAAAATATCATGCAATTTTGAATCATTGGACATTGAACGGAATAGGGCAAAATCTTTTTCATTTAATTTAATTTTTATTCTTTCTTCGCTTGCATATTCGATTACCATATGATATTGACTACCATCCATATTTTTCAAAATTCTGAATGGTGATGAACTATTCAAGAGATCATGTACGCTTTTTTCAATCTGCCAATTATGCTGCTTCCCTATTGCTAATAAACCGCCTTTCTCTATTTTGGGAATTGGACTTGAATAATATGGATTAAAGTTTATGCTTTGATAATTTGTGAGAGTTTCCTTTGCAACGATAAATGGACAAAAATGTAATTCTCCAGATATCTTTGTGCCTTTTGTAATTATTTTATATTCGTTGCAATCTGTTTCAAATATTTCTCGATACCCAGTTCTAGAACATTCAACATGATAAAGAAATGTTGCCTTTCCACATGATATTAATTCTTGTAACTTGGAATCTGTAAGTAACGCATTTACGTTTATTAATAAATCAAAACCGTCACGGAGTATCTCCGCCTTTACTTTAAATTCTGCATTTAAATAACTGTCATTAAATTCTGCCAATACAGGATATGGGTAAAGCCTATATTTAATGTCCATATACTCTCACCTCCAAAGAACATATATCTGAATAGTCAATTGTTACATTTAGAGTAGTTGTTGCGCCTTTACTAATATTTATGCCTTCTATCTTTGCACCATGTGTTTTTAATGGAATCCCATTAATGGATGCTGATTTTATGAATGCGTTATATGCTCCGTTTTCTGCGCCAATGTTAATGTAAATAATACCATCAATGATATCTTGTCTGGTAGAAATGGTTATTTCATATTTTCCACTTAAAATGTCAATTGGCCTAAAATGTATATTTGAGTGAATGGATCTAATGCTTTCTGCTTCTCCAGATTGATCTATCAATGGTGGATTAGAGCCTGGGAGTTCACCCGGTCCAGGACCTGGTTCTGAACCAGGTTTTGGACCAGTTTTATGCTCATGCATACGTTCGCCACCGCTTGTTCCCTGTTTTGAATCACCATGACTGGATGTTTCACCATCTTCGTTTTTTATATCTACATTGCTAGGGGGAACAACCTTTAATTCTTTTGTTTGGCTTATTTCCAATATTTCATCTGTTAATGTTTGTTGTATTTCTTCTGTTTTTGAAAAAAGGTCAGGAAGGCAGTCACCAATATGGGGATCAATCTCCCCTTCTGAGTCCTGTCCACGCAATTCCTTAAATAATTTTTGAAGCTCATTGTATAATGCATCTCTTTGCTTTCTTGCTGCGTTTTTTAAATCGGAATTATCATATCTTGACAATTCCCATTTGTTATGTTGAATATTTTCTAGTCCACCAAGTAATTTTGATATTTCAGTTCCTTTTATTACACAGATACCAGAGAATGGAACAGTCGTTGAAATATTACCTTTATCAAAAATTTTCATCCCTGGGTATCTTATTATAGCTACTCGTTTATGATAGCCAGACTCAACTAGCATGCTTATTTCTACATCATTATTTTCCAGTAAGGAATAAGAACGTGTAGTTGCTTTGCCAGATGTCATTATGCGATAATAGTCATATGTTTTGTCATCGATATCATTTTTGTATTCTTCTATTAGCCTAGGTAATTCTTGGCTGTTTATTGTAGTGTTACCAACTTCTACTATTAAGTGATTTTCTTGAATTGCATAAAAGAATCCGTCTAATACAGAAGTAATAAGGTCTTTTTTCCAATTATCTTTGCTAAACTTAAAGCCAATAATATAGATATCAGTTCCAGGCGTTTTTCTGATATAATTATCCTCTAGTTTAAGTTGAGAAAGAATCGGCATAGATAATTCCTCACAGTAATAACCGATATCTGAATATAAATGGTTTTCCTCATCAAGAAAACCGATTAATTTTGTGACACCCTGGTGTGCTTCGCATTCATTTTCAACATATGTATTATAAAATACCGTTTGTATATCTGAACAACTAAATGTAGCCATTTTCCCACTTCCGTAAGAACCGATTGCCCCATCGACTTTATCTGACGATCCTACAGATCTTACTAAGCGAAACCAAGGGGATGTAAAATTACTATTTGCAGTTGTAGCACCAGGTAAACCGGAAGTATTAAAATCACTAATCCTTAGAACATCAATTTGTGATGCATTGAGTATGGGGATGCTTTTTTCAAAATATTTTAACGCTTTAACAAATTTTTGTTTTTGGCAAAAAGTATTTGCTTTATCATAAAAATATTTTAGATTTTGATAGCCTGGAATATTATGAGAGTCCATTCGAAATAAATCAAATTGAATTTTTACAGGTTCTTCGCTTGTACCAGCATCAATTGAATTTTGACAAATTTCTCGTGTTAATGATTTGACAGGCTCTCCCTTAAATAAATCTATTCCAGAATCACCTATACCATGGAACTGTCCTCCATCGTTTTTTGGAAAAAACCAATCCATTTCTTATCCCTCCTTTGTTAATTAATAAAGTTTTGTTTTCAATGAATTTTTTACAAAAATATTTCATGTACCTAGCTTAAAAGTATTATTTTTATTCAAGCTAGAGGTTTCAAATTTTTGACGTGAAATTTTTAATTCTTTTTCAATTGTATTGAAAATAACTGATATGTCTTTATCTGAATATTCATATGAGCGCCTATCTGACAAATTTCCAATTAACTGAAGCATTTTTATTGTTTTATTCGTTCGAGCTTCAGCAAGTCTAACAAATTTTTCTCTTTTAGATTCCATCATATATCAATCCTCTTTCTAATACTTTATTAATAAATCTAATATATAAATAAGAATATTTTTTGAATATATAAGATATGTATATTATATATCTCAGAAAAAGAAAATGTCAACATTATTGTAAAAATATATGTAATAAAAAACAAATATTGCAAAAAATCCGCAACATTAGTTGCGGATAAAGATTATGATAAGTATTTAAGAAGGTTATCGGCTATTCCTTTGGCAAGTAAAGGTGGAACAGCATTTCCAACCTGTTGAAATTGTGAATCTTTAGTTCCAACAAATTCAAAAGAATCAGGAAATGACTGTAATCTTGCTGCTTCTCTTATTGTTACTGCGCGATTCAATGTTGGATGTATCCACATTGATTTTCTTACATTGCAAACAGTACCAGATGCTTCGTTTGGATTTAGTCTTAAATAAATAGTGTTTTGAGTTCTTTCCGGTTTTGAATAAGTTGATTTCATTTCATCGGAAAGACTATGGAAATTTTTCCCTTGCATTATTTTTTTGAATCGTTCTTTAGCGGTAACTGTTGATTTTGTAGTAATATGGTTTTTGATAGAATTACATCCAGCTCTCATTAATTTTGCATATTCGCTAAGTGTGTCGTTTTTATTATATGGAATCTCAGGAAAGTCTTTTTCGTAACCAGCAGTGTATGTGGACAAATCCATTATTGCATCTCCGACAGTAATATTTTTTAATTTCTCTGGTTTTGTAGGTAATTGTGGTTCAATATTATGATATAAATCATTTTTTATTCCCATGACAATGTATCTTTTTCGTTCTTGTGGAACACCAAACCATTTGGCATTTACGGTATTGCCGACTTGGATATATTCACCGCCAAGAATAGCATTTATATAATCAATAACCGAATATGAATTTACGTTGTAAATTAAAAAACCATTTTTATCAACGCTGAAATGACCAATTAATTTATTACTTTTAATTTCCTTAATAGTTGAAATCATTTTTTGTAAGTTGACAATATAAGATATTTCTTGTGTTTTGGAGACAATGTTGTTTTTGCTAATTGATTCATTTATAACAACAAGTCTATTAATAATTGATTCATCTAAAAAATCATATATATTTTGTTGTGAATTTAATAAGGTTGTAATTTGTTTAATAATTTTTTCGCCATTGTTATTTATATATTTTATTAGACGGTCTTGTTTACTGATATTTTTATTTAATACACTTAATAAATGTAGTAATTCTGCAGGGATGGTGAAATGCTCTAAATTTTCATTTTCTATTTGTGTATAATCTATGTTCTCAAATAATTGATTGCTTATGTATATAGTGTCTTTCCTTTTCGGAATGTTAAATCCGTTTTTTATAAGTTGGTTTATTTCATTGTAATCCTTTTCTGATTCATAAAATCTATGAGTATTTGACCTAAGCATACTAACATTTTCCATAATAAAGGCTTTGGGCTTAATTTCTTTTATTGCCCTAAAAAACTCTTTAATAAGAGAATTGTTCATGCTAATGAGATGGTTCTTTTGCCTATTTGCATTTGAAAAACCTTGACACGGAGGACCACCAATTACAACATCAATTCCGCCTAAAGAATTATTTAATGCAGAAAAATCATATCCGAGAACATTATCTATAAAAACAAAATTATTTTTTGAATTTACTAAGTTTTTTTTGTATGTAGCTTGAGCATTTTTATTTATTTCAGCAGCGGCGAGAATTTGAAATTTGCCAGTCATTTCAAAACCAAGACTTAAACCACCAGCACCGGCAAATAAGTCAATTGTTTTTAGCATTTATATAGCCTCTCTTTCTTTGAGTGATAGACCACTTTGCTTGTGGAGCCATTCATTAATTATAGATTTCCATTTAATAACAAGGTTGTAGACTAGCATATTTTTGAACATTATCATTTTTTTTATAGAGTCTTGGAATACATTGTTGCATATTTTTCCTGTGTATCTCCAGCGTTTATTTCTCATTATGATTTCCTCCTCGAATAATGTACATTTTAACATAGAGGGGAAAAAAACTCAAACATAGTGGAAAAAACATTTGGATAAATAGAATAATAAGTATCTTACTAAAATTAACATTTATTTGATTTATGAATTCATAAATACAATAAAGCCGCATATCCATAACAGATACGCGACTGCTTGCGTGTGGTTGAAATTATCTTTGGATGAGGATTAATCAATCCCAAAACTCCGTTCATCTTCCACCACATCCAGTTTCTTGACATCCATCCCTGTGATCTGGACAAATCGACGTCCGGCGAGGAATGCGACCAGCTCATCAATGGCTGCTTCTGATCCCTGCACTTCCATCTCGACATCACCGTTATACAGGTTCTTCACCCAGCCGGTAAGCCTAAGCTGGTTTGCTTTGTGCTCGGAATAGTACCGGAAGCCGACACCTTGTACATTTCCGTGAAATATAATATGTTTTCTGATGATATCTGACATGTTGTTCTCCGTTTATATGTGTTTTTTTGCTTACTTTATATTCTGAAAACACTCGATATGTGTTTCTCTACTTATTTCTTGTCTCAAACACACACTTTTAGTTCTATGATGTATCGATTAGTTTCCGGGTGTGTTTTTTTACTTACTCTATATTTTAGAAACACATAATATGTGTTTTTTACCTATTATCTTGTCTCATACACACACTTTTTGTTCCATGATGTATCAATTAGATTCCCAGGTGTGTTATTTTGCTTTATTTTTATTCTGAAAACACACAATATGTGTTTTTCTACTTATTTCTTCTCTCATACACACACTTTTGTTCCATGATGTATCAATTAGTTTCCAGAGTGTGTTTTTCTGTCGGTTTTTCGTTTCATAATCTATAATAATGTAATTATAAGACATTTCCTATATGGTTGCAATGGAATAGGTATAAGAGAACTCAAATTTACCATCAGATAATCTGTAAGAAGCTGTCGATAACTAAATTGTAAATAATAAATGTAGCCAATAAATTAATAATATGTGCATATAAAAAGAGATAATCATTCCAAAAAAATTAGAAATGATTATCTCTTTCAGCGCATATCGTTAGTTATAACAAAAAGTGTTTCAAATATATTCTATTATACATCCTAATAGCATCCATAATCTGATCACAGATAGTTACAGATTACAGACACTTCTTCACATCATCTAAAATCTGCTCCACAGTCAGGTGGTTGTCCTTCAGAACATCGTTTACATCATAGCGATCTAAGAATTCCTTCTTGATACCGAAGTTTAATACCTTCATATCAGATGCTCCATAGAAACGAGCAATCTTCTCACCAAAACCACCATCTAAGATTCCATCTTCGAGTGTGATGACGACATCGTGGTTTGCCTTCAAGTCTTCGAGCATTGCCGAATCGAGACCGGTAATGTAATATGGATTGATAATGGTTGCTTCGATGTCGGTTTCTGCTTTTAATGCTTCTGCTGCTTCCACACCAAGTCCGTAAAACGAGCCAAGACCGATGATAGCAACCTTGTTGCCCTGCTTTGTAATCTCATATTTGTTCAGCTTTGAGAAGTCTTTTGTGACTGTCTTACCATCGGAGACAAATGCGCCGCCTGGTACGCGGATCGCTACCGGATGCTCTGTCTGTGCGATGCTCCAGTCTAACATGGCAAGATATTCTTCCTTTGTTGTTGGGGCGAGGTAGACAAGACCAGGGATATTTGCCATCATAGGAATGTCATAGATGCCAAGGTGTGTGACATCGTTCATCCCGTAAATCGATGCAGAGAAAGTCAGGATTGTAGCCGGATTGCCATTTACACACAGATCCTGCGCCAACTGGTCATAGGTTCTCTGGATAAATGTGCTGTATACGCCGTAGACTGGCTTGCCGCCGCTTTTCGCAATACCGGAAGCGAGAGCCACTGCTGTTTCCTCTGCGATTCCAACGTCCACAAACTGTCTGCCTGCTTCTTTGCGTTTGTCTTCTGTGAAGCCCATAACGGTTGGTGTAGCGGATGTGATCGTCACAATGCTTGGATCTTCTTTCATTTTTTTCATCAGATAATCACAGGTAACGCTTGAATAATCTTCTCCACCGAAATCAGCAATTACTTCTCCGGTCTCGATATCAAATGGCAGATGCCAGTGCCACTCTTCCTTGTGTGTTTCGGCGAGCTTGTAGCCTTTTCCTTTCAGAGTACGAATATGTACCACGACTGGTTTTGTACTGTCCTTGACGCTCTCAAACGCCTTGATTAACGACTGAATATCATTTCCCTCATGAACATACACATAGTCAAGCCCCATCGCCTTAAAAAGGTTACATTCAGCCTGGCCGTTTGTCTCGCGCAGGAGTTTTAAGTTCTGATATAGTCCACCATGATTTTCTGCGATTGACATATCGTTATCGTTCACAACGATGATCAAATTGCTTTGCAGTTCAGAAGCAAAATCCAAACCCTCTAATGCTTCACCACCACTCAAAGAGCCATCACCGATGATTGCAATTACATTTCCGTTCTCACCCCGAACATCACGTCCCTTTGCCAGACCACATGCCAGGCTGATAGAGGTAGATGTATGACCGATTATGAAATGGTCATGGTCGGTTTCTTCCGGATTGCTGTAGCCGGATACATCGTCGTAATGATCCTCGTAGAGGTAGGCGTCTTTCCTTCCTGTAAGCATCTTGTGTGGGTAGGTCTGATGTGATACGTCAAATACAAATTTATCCTTCGGAGATTCAAATACATAGTGCAAAGCAATCGTTGCTTCTACCATACCGAAGTTTGGACCAAAATGTCCGCCGTGGATGCTGGCGCGTTTTAAGAGGGCCTGCCGTATTTCAGCAGCCAAACTTGTAAGTTCATCTCCTGAAAGCTTCTTCACATCATCCGGACCGTTGATTTTCTCAATGTACATAACGTTTGTACCTCCTGATTTTTCCTATTGTGTAATTTATAAAAAGGATGAAAACTATCTTTATTCATCCTTTTTATGTATACTATACAACCTAAACTTAGCTTTAGGTCAAGTAAAAAATATAAAATTAACAGCTTAAATGCCCATTCAATCTGTCAGATTTTTAAATAAATCCATCTATCGAAGTTTCTTTAGTATATTCTGAAAATAGTCCGGAAGTTCTGCATGCCATTCCATATATTCTCCGGTGATTGGATGTTCAAATCCAAGTACTCCTGCGTGTAATACCTGTCCCTGTGTGGTAAATGGCTTCTGCTTTGGACCATAAACATCATCTCCGAGCAACGGATGATTGATGCTTGCCATATGCACACGGATCTGATGTGTCCGACCGGTTTCAAGCTCGCATTCCACAAGTGAAAAGTTCTGCTTTAATCGTTCAATTACACGGTAATGTGTGACCGCATGTCTGCCGTTTGGGTCAATTGCCATCTTCTTGCGGTCGGTTTTGTGTCTGGCAATTGACTTGTCAATCGTTCCCTCGTCTGTTGTAAATTGGTTATAGACAATTGCTGTATAGATTCTGTGAATATCGTGTATCTTAAACTTGTCAGATAAAATGCGATGGGCCTGATCGCTTTTGCAGGCAACTAAAAGCCCTGTTGTATCCATATCAATCCGATGTACGATACCTGGTCGTAATACTCCATTGATCGAAGATAGGGAATCTTTGCAATGATACATCAAAGCACTGACGAGAGTTCCGCTTGTATGTCCCGGCGCTGGGTGCACAACCATTCCCTTTGGCTTATTTACGACGATGATATCTGCATCTTCATATACGATATCAAGAGGGATGTCTTCTGGTTCGATATCCAATTCTTCTGCTTCGGGGATTTCTACTGAGATTGTATCGCCTGTCCGTAGCTTGTAATTAGACTTGGCAGATCTGCCGTTTACCAGTATGAAATTATCATCTAACAGCTTCTGGATATATGAACGCGATTGGTCAGAAATCTGTTCTGTCAGATATTTGTCCAATCGCATGCCTATTTCTGTGGAGGCTGTTTCAATCTTGAATTCGAAGGTTTCCATTATATATTATCTTAATCTTTTTTATGTTGTCTTTTTTGAATCTGAGTCGGTTTCTACAAAAGTATCGTTCCCATCTTCTTGCTCGTGATGGGATGTTTTAGACTCTGATTTAGAAAATAATGCATCAATCTCATGATCGTGGTAGTAAAATGCACACAGCAGAATCAATACGATCATACTGACAGTTACATAGATGTCTGCAACATTGAAAATCGGGAAATTGATTAACCGGAAATCGAAGAAATCTACTACGTAATGCAGATAGATGCGATCAATCATGTTTCCGATGGCTCCGGACACAAGGACTACCAGACAGATGCGCAATGGCAAAAATCGTTTGCTCTGTGGTAGTTTTGCATAGACGCAAGCACAGACAAGTAATATAGCAATCGTCAGAATCAGAAATATAATTCTGCCATTTTTAAACATTCCCCAGGCAATTCCTGTGTTTTGAATGTATGTCAGATGGAATACATTTTGAATCAGCGGACGGGATTCATGTAGAGCAAAGGAGCCACGTACCATAAGCTTTGTAACCTGATCAAATGCAACCAGCAAGCCAATGCAGAGTATCGGTATTATATAAATTTTAATTTTTTGTTTCGTATTCATCTTGATATCGTTCCTGTAATTCTTTTAATGCAAGAAGCATGTCTTCATCGCTTACATCCATATCGATATAAGCGTGACCGACTGTCTCTAATAAAATAAATTTAATTTTTCCACCAATAGCTTTTTTGTCGTTTTTGGTATAGGAGATAATTTTCTTCAAATCAGCATCTGCTGGTAACTTCGGTACATGATATGGTTTCATGCTGTGTAATATATCACGCAGCTCTGCTTCGGTAATATTCCCTTTTTTATAAGAAATAATACTTGCCAGAGCACATCCGATAAAGACGCATTCTCCATGAAGAAATTCAAAGTTCATGTATTTTTCGATAGCATGTCCGAGTGTATGTCCAAAATTAAGAAGTGCACGCTCTCCTTTTTCTGTTGGATCATTCTCTACAACATTTTTCTTGACGATATTACTCTCATAGATCATCTCTCCGACTGTTTGAAGATCAAGAGATGCAATCTTTGATTCGTTTTCCTTTAACCATGTAAAATATGGTGCGTTTTTTATGAGCCCATGTTTGATGATTTCACCCATACCAGAACAAAACTGTCGGTTTGAGAGCGTTTTCAGAACAGATAGATTCATATACACAAGTTTAGGCATATGGAATGCACCAACCATATTTTTATAAGAATCAAAATCCACACCGGTTTTTCCGCCAATGCTGGAATCAACCTGGGATAAAAGACTGGTTGGAATCTGTATAAAATCAATTCCCCGCAGATAGGTGGCGGCTGCATATCCGGTCAGATCTCCTACGACTCCACCGCCGAGTGCAATTAATACATCGTTGCGGTCAAATTTCTCTTCAATTAAATGCGTGTATAGATTTCGAACAACATCGAGATTCTTACTTGCTTCCCCTTCTGGAAAAACAAAGGAGGTTGTATATGTGCAGGCATCTTTGATAGAAAGCAATATAGCATCCAAATATAAGGATGCTACATGACTTTCGGATACCACACAGATCTTACGGTTACTGTAGCCAAGTTTCTGAATCATATCGGAAAGGGCATCAAAGCCTTCTTCATAAACGATATCATAGATTGGCTTATCATCAAGATGTACAGTTAAATTCTTCATGGTAACTCTTCTTTCTGTATGTAATACGATATTTGATTAGATAAATTCAAAACCGTCATTATCGGTTTCAGTGTCCTCGTCGTCACCTTCTCCGATGAGTGCTGGACCGTTTTTCTTTTCTTCTACCTCACCTTCGATACTTTCTGTATGATCCTCAGCAATTGTATCATCTTTATCATCCGTAGATTCTGATAAATGAGATAAAATAGTCGGAATCTCATCTACTGATTCCACTTTTTTCTCAGGTTCCGGTTTTGACTCTGGTTTTACTTCAGATACTACAGGTTCCGTATTTTGCTCTTGTTTTACCTCAGGTGCTACAGCTTTATGCTTTGATTCTTGTTTTACTTCAGAACGTGAAGCAGGTTCCGGTTTTATATCCGGTTTTGTTTGTGGTTTTGATTCCGGCTTTGCTTGAGCTGCTTCTTTTGCTTTTTGCATAGCAGCCGCAGCTTCAGAACTACCGACAGTTGCACGCTTCATCTTTTTACGTTCTTCAGCAGAATTAGCTACTTTTAAAGTGGATTTTTTCTCTTCTGTATTCTTATTTTTTGCATCAAATGGATTATAATCCTTCTGATCCTTCGGTTTGAAAGGATCTACGAAATTCTCACCGGCACTTAAACTCTGTGTATAGACCGCACTTGTGCTGGTTGTATCACCACTGCCGAAACCACCTAATGTAGATTCATCACGCATTTGTGGATCACCTGTGTAAGCACCGAATCCATCCGATACAGATGAAGAGGTCTGTTTTTCTTCACCACCCATTAACGCCCAGGCGCGATCATCAATCATGGAAGATGGATCGAAATCCTGTTCACCTAAAAACTCAAACTGTTTTTGAATCAGAGAACAGAAATTTGATTTGTACGCGGTGTATTTGGCCTCTAATAATGCTATTTCGTCTTCCAGGCGCTCTAAGCGTTTCTCTGCGTCTGCGACAATATTATTTGCCTGAATCTTTGCATCTCGAAGAATCCCTTTTGCCTCTTTGGTAGCATTGGAAATTGTTTCTACAGTATCCTTCTCCGCACGTTTTAAACTTTTTTCAAGATGCGATTCTTTGGAACGATAATTCTGCAATGTATCATTTAATATGGAGACCTTCTCTTTTAACTCCGCATTCGAACGATACAAATCCTCATAGCTTTCTGAAACACTGTCAAAAAATGTGTTTACATCTTTCTTGTCGTAACCCAATCCGACATGAAATTTTTTCTGTTGAATATCAACTGGTGTAAGCAACTTTTCAACCCCCCTATTCGTTTAGTATTGTACGTATGGTGTCAGGGCGTCCTGACTAACCAGTTCCTCTCTCAAATCTCCGGATACTTCAATATCCTGTGGTGTGGCAATAAATATATTAGAAGATACAACATTTAGAGATCCACCCATTGCATAGCAGGCACCACCGACATAATCGATTATACGTTGTGCAACAGAGACATCCAATCCCTCTATATTTATCACAATTGTTTTATTTGCACGCAGAAAATCAATTACAGATTGTGCTTCATCGGTTTCCTGTGGCTTGATTACAAATACTTCACTTCGGCTGCGGAAATCAGAGCTGCGACTATAGGACTGTCTTTGTGAGTCCTTAAAATCTACAAGTTTTCCGCTTGATGAACTTACAGCCTGACTTTTATGGGAAGCTGTAGGCTGCTGTGTGGCTGCTTCGTATTTGGATGAAGCAGCTGAACGAGCGGTTGTCTTACCGAAAGATGATTTTGATTTTACACGGGATGGTTGTACATCATCATAGTCGTCATCATCGTCATCGTAATCATCTTCGTCAAACAGATCATCATCGAATTCGTCGTCATCATCATCTATGTTTTTGACTTTAAAAAAATCAAGAAAACTCTTTTTACCTGCATCCTTTGCCATAACCTTATTCTCCTTACTATATGTTATAATTTCGCGCACCGAATATGGCGGTTCCGACACGAATCATCGTAGCACCTTCTTCGACGGCAATTTCATAATCATTGGTCATTCCCATTGATAAAACATTCATGTCAACATTATCAATGCATTTGGATTTTATGTCAAGCAATAATTGATGCATTTTGCGGAAATAAACACGATTTTCTTCAGGATTATCCACAAAAGGAGCAATTGTCATGAGCCCCATCACATGTACATGCGGCATATCCTTGATTGCATCAATCAGAGAGTATACTTCATCTTCTCGAATACCGAATTTGCTTTCTTCCTGAGCAATATTGACTTCAATAAGCACCTTTACGACAACATCTTTCTTTGCTGCTTCTTTTTCAATCTCTTTTGCAAGATGAACAGAGTCCACACTGTGAATCAGACATGCTTTATCTACAATATATTTTACTTTGTTTGTTTGAAGGTGGCCGATTAAATGCCAGTTTACGGGTTTTGATACATGTTCGTATTTGTCAACCATCTCCTGTACTTTGTTTTCACCAAATTCGGTTATTCCATGTGCAAGAAGCTCTTCCACATCGGATAATGGTTTTGTTTTGCTCACTGCGATGATCGTGACATCTTGAAAATTACGTCCGGAACGTTCACAGGCTTTTTTTACATTTTCAACAACTTTTTCATAATTTTCGTATAGCATTTTTATCAAGACCTTTCCTGATTATTTAATATATGAGCTGATTTTCGGAGACACTATCGGAGTCAAGTATAATATTGTCATAAGCTTTTAACTCTTCATCTCCTTTAATCAGAACAAATTCATCGATTGTTTTTATAATAGTAACTCTTCGGAATTCTGCAATTCCCTGATTGGCAAAATATACACCGGTAAGAGGTTCTAACTCCAGGAGGGATGCTGCAATTGTGTTGTTCGTATTGACATTCATTAATACATCAGAATCTTCGATTCCTTCCGGATCGATATAGGCGTATTTATCATCAATCATATAGATAATCGGACGTATCTGCTGGATGGATTGATTTCCGTTCGTATCTATCCTCTGTATCTGGAGCCTGTTTTCGTTCGAGGCATTGATGTTTGAAGACAGATATCCGATAGGAATTTTGTAGACACCTTTTTCTACAAGTGCGGATGAAGGAATCTTCAAACCACTCTCATCTGACTGAATAATTTCTACATTCACAAAACGTTCCGATAAAAAATTGGAAAGGTATTTATCAATTGCAATGTTGATGTACTTTCCATCAGTTCCTTGTATAATTGTAAAAGGCATCGTAATCTTGAAACTGGAATTGTTGATGCGGAATGTAACATAAGACCGACCATCTAATTCGGAAACCTGCTCTTCTGTCAACGGTGCAACAATATTCCACTGTTCCGATGGAATAATCTTCACAACTGTGTTGCCGGCTTCTGCGTAATCACCGGATTTCATTGCCGTTTTATCGTAGCCGGCTTTATCAAAGTCGGAGGCATGAATATTCTCTGAAATCTGATAATTCTCATATCCATCAATATAATAAGTGACAAGTCCACTGTCCGGTGCATGAACGGCAGAAATACTGTTGCCGGATGTACCACTCTGCTGCATTTTTGATTCATTGGTCAATTCAAATACCCGGTTATTGGCATTTGTTTCGAAACTGTATGCATTATAAAAGGTTACATCGCTGTAGGATAATTTGTAGGATGAAATCAGAGATCGGATATTTTTATAGTCTTCATTTGACAAAATGTTGTTATATGAATCGTTATTTTCCTGTGGTGTGTTATAGATTTCACCGGTCTGATCAATCGTGCAAACAGTAGAATTCTTTTTTACTTTTTCACCATCGGATATGTAGTAACAGATATAGCCGGAGGCAGATGTATTTACAATCACTTCATCGCGGATTGCAAGTCCTTGCAATGTAAAATTATTGCTGACATCCCCTTTACATACCTGGTAGATCGGAACTGTTTTTTTCCCAAGAGACATAAACACACTGATAACTACATACAGCAAAACCGCTGCAATTACAATAGTTGCAGCGTTTGCGCGGATTTCTTTATTCAGTTGTATAATACGTTGTTGGTTTTGCTGTTTCATAGTATTACCTGATATATATCTGTTATTGTATATTACTTATAGCTTGCAGACAACATTTCCGACATAATTTGCTGGTAACATGGATTCTTCCACTGCTGTACTGATAACAAATGTAACATTATATTTTTCAGAAATCTTATCAATCTCATTCAGTGCAGATTCTAATTCATCTGCTTCAATATTACACATCATCATAAAGTTATCCAAAAAAATGTGTGTCAGATTGTGGTTTGAAGAGATCAATCCCTGAATAAACCCCATAAAAGCATCCGGAGTCTGGATATCGTACTCATGAAGATTCACAAGACGAATAATATTGGAAAGCTCGTACATATGCTTGTTGCTCTTATCAATATAAATAATTGAACCGCTTGAACGTTTGCTTTCGTTATTGGCTCTTTCTACCATCTTCCTTGTTTTACCGTTACCTTTTGCTCCAATAATTAATTCCAGCATGTCATGTCCTCCTTAGTCTGTTAAACATAATAAACGTATGATTGAATCATATAAGTCCTCTTTTGATTTGCCGGATGATGCGACAACTACATATTCTTTACCGCCTTTTGTCAGATACATGGCAAGACAGTTGCCGGCACCACTGGTAGTTCCTGTTTTCCACGCTTCAATCTGGAATGTGGCCGGAAGAGCTACATTACCGGTGATAAACAGGTTTGTTGCTGTCGATTCTGTCTCGATTTCTAGACCATTTGTATCATAGTACGAATAAGTATATGTATCAAAGCCATCTATGTCTGTGAGAACCGGATGGCTGTGGACTTCTTTTATGATAAGGTACATGTCATAGGCAGTAGAATAATGGTTGGGATCATCTAAGCCATGCGGATTTACAAAATGTGTATTCGTAGCACCAATCTGCTGGGCTTTTGCATTCATCATGTCGCAAAAGCCGGAAACTGTTCCGCCGACATACTCAGCTAAATACAATGCATAATAATTGTTCGATTCAAGCATAAGACCATATAGGAGGTTTTTGACGCTGATCGTATATCCACGATGTAACTGGCTGGGTGGAACATCTTGCGCAGATAAGTCATAGTTCTGGGTAATCTCCACCATGTCATCCAATGAAATCGTGCCTGCTTCAATCGCGTCAGCAACAACGATTGCCGTCATCATTTTTGTCATACTGGCCGGATACATGCGCTGATGTGTATTCTTTGCAGCAAGTACTGTCTGATCAGTCTCATCTATTAACAATGTATAATAGCTGTCCGGAAATAAGGATGCCTGTATATCTGCATCCGGATAAACAATTGCATCTTCCTGTTTGAAATCAACTTTGTCGGACTGGTGAACCAATGCATCAATCACATAAGTGGCGGAATCTGAATTTGGATATGCCGCCTTTACATGATTATTGACAATACAGACAATCGAACAAAACAGCACCAGAAGTATAAGTGTTATTAAATTTCTTGTTAAATATTTGCTATGCATAATCTCATTAATGCTTAAAAAGCTCGCGCCAATCCAGATCGCCCCGATCCAGCGCTTTAATCAGAAGCTCCGCAGTTGCCAGATTGGTTGCAAGTGGAATATTATGAATATCACATAAAGAAAAAATGTTATTGATATCCACATCGTGGCTCTTCTTTGTCTGTGGGTCGCGCAAAAAAATCATCATGTCCAGATCATTACTTTCAATCATAGCACCGAGCTGCTGCTCTCCGCCGGTATGCCCTGCAAGAAACTTATGGACATTCAGATTGGTAACCTCTTCAATCATACGTCCGGTTGTTCCGGTGGCATAAAGTTCATGATGTGACATAATCCCCCGATAAGCGATACAGAAATTCTGCATTAATTTTTTCTTCGCATCATGTGCGATTAAACCGATGTTCATGTACGGTTCTCCTTAAGTAACATTATAGTTTTCCCTAGTAGCTTGTTTTTTGCATACTAATATTCAATACAACTCCGATTCCCGCCGAAATGCTGAGCAACGAACTGAGCCCATAACTGATAAACGGAAGCGGTAGGCCGGTATTTGGTATAACACCGGTTGCTACGGCAATATTGATGAAAGTCTGATATGCAATCAGACAGCCCATACCTGCTGCAATCAGCATACCTTTTGAATCTCTTGCATTTCTCGCTACATGAATACATTGTAACACTATTAACAGTAGAATTGCAATAATTATTACACTTCCAATGAAACCAAGTTCCTCTCCGATTACAGAGAAAATAAAGTCTGTTTGCTGCTCGGAAATGAAATTTGCGTCCTTGACTGTAGCAATCGTTGAAGTGTTTAAGCCTTTTCCGTTAAGCTGTCCGGAACCAATTGCCATAACGGAATTATTTTGCTGCGTATAATCAGAGCCATACTGTCCCGGATAGACGAACTGCAAAATTCTGTTTACCTGGTATTGGCGCAATAAGTGCTGGTCCGGTTGCTGGATATACCATAGAAAGCTTCCGGCAAGTGGGATAAATATAAGCAATGCAATTCCAATGATTTTATAACTGAGTCCTGCCAGATATAACATCGTGATAAGAACCATGGCCAGACAGATTGTTGTTGACAGGTCCGGTTCACAAACAATCAGTGCCAGTGAAAAGCCAATAAGAAGTGCAAACAGACACAGACCTTTTAAAGTATTGACTTTTTTATCTTCTTTGAGTTTATCCAGAAAGGTTGCCGTAAATAAAATCATGAGGATCTTGGAAAACTCAGACGGCTGGAACTGGATTCCGCCACTTCCACCGATCATAAGCCATCTTTTAGCAAAATTTACCTCTACACCGAATAATAATACCAAAAGTAATATAATTGCATTGATAATAAAAAATGCACGATAAAACCGGCAGACAAAATCATAGTTAAATAAAGATACAACAACCATGATGATGACAGATAAAACAACACCAATACATTGTTTTAAAGTAAATGAACTGTCGGCACTGTTAATCATAACAACACCGCAAATCATTGCAATGATAACAGTAATCAGTAATTTGAAATTATAGTCTTTGAGACTGAATCTTGTGAACATCTTTATCCTTCTTTTTTATCCAGCCGAATAGTCGGCTTCGTTTTTCTTCTTTTGCGAGATCCTGACCGCAGATTCGCAGAGCAATGTGTTCATATGCTTTTCCTGCTGCGCAGTTTCTGGTTGCAATCGGAATACCACGATTGCTTGAAATAACAATATTTTCATCATCATAGACACTTCCGATGTGATTGACACCAAGAATTTCTACGACATCTTCCACAGACATCATCTCTCCCCGTTTTACCATATCAGAACGAACACGGTTTACAACCAGATCAATGCGTGGAATCTCATTTGCATTTAATATGCCGATGATTCGGTCTGCGTCACGGATTGCGGATACTTCCGGTGTCGTTACAACGATGGCACGTTTGGCTGCGGCAATGGCGTTTTTAAACCCCTGCTCAATGCCGGCCGGACAATCAATGATTATGTAATCATAGTCAGGCTTTAACTGAGAAATCAACTTGACCATCTGTTCCGGTGATACAGCGGTTTTATCTCTTGTCTGTGCGGCAGGCAGAAGTGATAATGTATCACACTGCTTGTCCCGGATGATTGCCTGCTGATGACGGCAGTTTCCTTCGATTACATCAACCAGATTGTAGACAATTCGGTTTTCAAGGCCCATAACAACATCCAGATTTCGAAGTCCGATATCCGTATCAATCAACAGTACCTCAAAGCCATGCTTTGCCAGTGCATATCCTATATTTGCGGTCGTAGTTGTCTTACCGACGCCGCCTTTTCCAGATGTAACAACAATCACTTCACTCATGATAAAATCCCCCAGTCTATTTCAGGCTATATACGAACGTATCAGGTTTCCCTTTGCATCCAGATATCGCGATACCACTCAATGTTCCAATCACGATAATATTTCCTTCGGATTCTACACTGGCACCTGATTCTACATCTCCAACAATCACAATACTGGCAGCTGCCTGAATGGACTGTCCGTTTTTTAAGCTGCCAATATAGAACAGGCCGCTTTTATCCGGGTGAATTGTTTTTGGGGCTGGTTTTTCTGCTGGAATTCTTTTTTTACTTATAAGGATTCCTTTTTCTGTCAGTGTATCAATAATTTGCTTTTTTTCGTCCTCAGTCAGATCTTTTCCTTCAAAGGTAACTGTAATTGGTTTTATGTTCGAGTAATATCTTCCGGTCGTTTGAAGCTTGTCTGACAGACAGGTAATTACCTGGCTTAATGTAGCTTCCGGCGATATAATCAGTCGAATCCCCGCTTTGTTACCTTTCATCATAACGGGACTAATCATACGACACCTCTCTTTGACTAATCTTGAGATGGTTCAGCGTTACCACTCATTTCAGCACCTACAAGCTTGTCTGGATCATACATGTATGCGTAAATAAAGCCAGCTAACTCTCTTGCATTTGCTGATGAATATCCATTTTGAATAACACAGGTTACAGATACTTCTGGTGCTTCGTATGGGGCGTAGGAAACAAACAAGGCGTGGTCTGGTTTGACCTTACTCTCCTGCGCAGTTCCTGTTTTACCGGCAACATTTACATTAATCTGATTGATAAGCTCGTTGGAACCTGCGGAATAAGCAACTACGTTTCGCATACCCTGATGGACAGAGTCCCATGTAGATTTCGCAAGCTGCACCGTATTTTTTACCTCTGCCTGATTATTCAATATGATATTTCCTTCGTAATCGGTCACTTTGTCGATTAATGTCAGGTTATAACAGGTACCGCTGTTTGCAACAGTCGTTACATACCGTGATAACTGAATTGGTGCATATGTGTTCTTTGCCTGACCGATGGCACTTCGCACAGAATCGTTGTCTGAGATATGTGGTTCGATCTCCGGTAATTCCAGTCCGGATTTATCGCCAAGTCCAAAAAGTTCTGCGTATTTCTGAATGCGCTCAACACCGTATGCATCGTTGTATTTCCCATCCTTGGCTGCCAAATCATATCCAAGGTTATAGAAAAACAGGTTACAGGAATGCTGGATACCTCCAACGACATTCAAACCACCGTGTGCACTGTTTCCCCAGCATTTTGCGGGTGGAGTAATCTTATCAAACAATCCGTTACAATAATATACAGAACTTGTATCGATGACTCCTTCGGTTAAGCCTGCGATTGCAACAAGAGGCTTATAGGTGGAGCCTGGTGCGGTACGCTGCTGGCTGGCACGGTTGTAAAGCGGTGTCGTTTTATCTGCAAGCAGTTTGTTGTAATAATCGGTATCAACTTCGTTTGTCAGATAATTGTTATCATAACTTGGATAACTGACATATGCTTTTACATCACCGGTATTTACATCCGTCACTATAGCAGAGCCGGAACAGATATCAAGAGCCAGCATAGCCGGGGTCAGTTCCTGACTTTGAATCTTCTTTCGTATAAAATCATAGGCACTAGACGATCCGTTTAAATACTCCTGATAGTCGGTGTCGCCGTCTACATTTAAGACGCCCTGGTCATATAGAAGCTGTACAACCATATTTCCGGATATCTCTCCGGATTTTAACATATCTTTAATAACAAGTTTGTCGAATTCACTGTCTTGCTTCAAATATTCAATAATATAATCGCATAATGCATTATATATCTCGTCATTATCATAATAATCGCTCTCTACCTGCAAAGCGGAGATGTCGATAGCCTCCTGGCTGATCGCATATTTCAGATAATGCTCCAGAGATGTAACATTGCTGGTGTAGTCGATAAATTCTTGATCTTCTTTGTCAATCATGGAAGATTGGAATATATCGTTTTCACTTAGAATCTCACAAATATATTCCATATAATCCTGATAGGTCTGATCCAGTTCTGAAAGTGGTGTAAAGGATGTTGTCAGAATGTCGTCAATCCGGTTAATGGTTGATTCGGTCTGTGTTTCAATTGCCGATATAGTTACTTTTTCGGTGTCTGTCGCATCGTCTGCATGCATATGATCCAGAGAGAAAATATTATTGTTGAACAGTCCGAAATATACATCGGTAATAGGAATACTGGAATTTTCTTCTGCAACAACATTATAAGCAGGTGTCAGATATGTCAATATAATAGAGGTTATCTCATCCTCAAGTGTATCATAACAGTATTTTTGCAGATTCAGATCTAAGGTCAGATAGACATCATTTCCTGCAGTTGCCGGTTTCGATTCTACAGTTTCAATCACTTTTCCAAGATTATCCACATACATGGTTTCAGAACCATTTGTGCCGCGCAGATAGGATTCACAATACTGTTCGATACCGGTTTTTCCGATCATTTCTTCGTTCGTATATTTTTCATTGTCGGATAAATCAGCATTTCTATCTTTCAGTTCTTCGTCTGATATAGCACCAATATAGCCGATGACATGCGCAAAATACTTGGCATCATTATAATGACGCAGGGATTTTACAGATACAGACATGCCAGGCAGTTCATCTGCATGTTCGGTGATTGCAGCATTGCTCGTCTCACTGATATCATAAGCAATCGTGACAGGCACATACTGCTGATACCGGTTCATCCATAACTTGTAGCGGACAGCAACAATCTTTAAAGCTTCCTCTTTGCTATAGGTATCTGCAACATCGAATATTTTTTCATTCAGATATTTCATAATGTCATCCGCAGTAGAATTTTTCTGAGCATCTGTCATCTTATCAAAATCAGTCTGTGCATAAACATCCTTTAAAAACAGCTTTAACTGCTGATCTTTTACTGTATATTGATAATTTCCGTTGGCATCAAGCTTGATTGGAAAGTCCAAAGTCAGAGAATCTCCGTTTTTCTCTAATATAGAGAGTGTATTGGAGACAATCTGGTTTTTGGTTTCATTTTCGCTGATACCAAGTTTTTTTGCCATAGTAGTCTGAGCGGTATCATTGCTGAATACTACAGAGTAGGAAAGCTCGTTGTAAGCAAGGAGATTACCATTGCAGTCATAGATATTTCCGCGTACAGAATCGATGGTCAATGTCTTTTTTGACTTGTAAACAAAATTCTCCATATGCTCCTGCCCTTCTTTAATCTGAAGCACGAAAAGCTGGTGGATCAGTATGGAAAAAAGGACAAGCACGACAACAGTAACCGGGAACAGACGGCTTTTTACATAGTCAACGATAATTTCTTTAATTGATTGTAATATCTCACGTAACATAGATTACTCATCTTCCTTCAGGCGTTTATTGATCACAACATAAAGCTTGTAGATCAGCACAGTCAATAAAGCTGTACACAGTATCTCCGGCAGAATTACATGCAGGAGGTAAGAACCGTAGTCGGTTTTGTTTTTCAGCAGAAAACGGATGATATAGATAATGGTGTTGAACAGAAAATCATCCACTATAATAACAATTAAAGGAAGTAACACGTCTTCAATCATGTAATTTTTGTGGAAAAATCCGTTGATATATCCGATAAACATATATAAGAGCATATACGGTCCTAAGATGCTTGAGAAAAAGACATCGACAAGCAAGCCGCTGCATGCACCTACCAGTAATCCCTCTTTTCTGCCCCGCATCAAACCGAAGGACATCGTAAGAATCAGAAGCAGATTCGGAGTGACTACACTCAGACTGTGAAAACCAAATACGGTAGATTGTAATACAAAATTTATGACAATCAGAATCGCTAATGTGATTGCTCGTTTGAATTTATGTTTCATAGTGTGGTGTTTCCCTTACTCTTGTAATTAGTTATGCGGAACTGTCTTTTTTTCGGCAGTGATCACAAGCACATCTGTAATATTTGAAAAATCAACAGCCGGTGTAATATACGCGGTCATTGTCAGATTGTTTGTATCATAGGAGGTCTTTGTAACATAGCCGATAATAAGACCAGAATGATACAGATCCGATATCGGTGAGGTAACAACTTTATCACCGATAGAAACATTTGCATCTTTGTCAATATTTTCAACAAGAAGATATCCTTTATCATAGAGCTTTAAGTTGCCTTCTACGGTGCAAAGTGCATTTGCAGGCATAACTTTGGCACTGATGTTGGAATCATCATCAATCACTGCACGGACTTTGGCATAATCATCAAAACTTTCTGTTACGATTCCGGCAAGTCCATCTCCGCATAGAACATTGGCCCCTTTATTGATTCCGTGTTTTGTACCTTTGTCAATATAAAAAGTAGAAAACCATGAAGTAGAATCTTTTGCAAAAACGTGTGCTGCAGTCATTTCATAATCAGGGTAGGATTCATCCAATGCATAAAGGTCACGCAGTTCCTGTAATTCTATCATCTTGTTCTGATAATTTGTAATCTCCTGTTTACAGGAGGCAAGCTCAGCCTGTAATGCGGCGTTTTCATCTGTCAGGGCTTTGATTTCATTCAGATTTTTCATCTTGGAATCCGTCCACAGTCCGATTTCATTGATTCCTTTCTGAATCGGGGTGATCAGTCTGCTTGTGAATCGTTTGATTCCCGCTACTTTTGGTGCAGCAGCATAGGATACGATAATCAAAAGAATGCCAATAATCGTAAATGCTAATAACAGATATTTGGGATGAATATCTTTTCTTCTATCAAATCTCATAAAATGCCTCTCTCCAGCATACTCAAATATTGATCTCCGGCAACAATAATATGGTCAGAAACCTGAATGCCAAGCATCTTGCCGGCATCACGGATGCGTAATGTGGATTGAATATCCGTATCGCTCGGTGTGACTCGCCCGGATGGATGGTTATGTACCAGCACGATATGCACGGCTTCATAGCGGAGTGCATGTATGAATATCTCTCTTGGTGACAGATAGGTCTGGTTGACTGTTCCGGACGATAGTTCAATCTCTTTTATTAAAGTATGCGCATTTGTAAGTAACAATAAAAATGTTTTTTCTATGGTTAAAAATCTGCACTTCTCTCTATAATACGCTCCAATTGTGTCAGGAGTATGAAATTCCAGCTTTTTTTGTAATTGTTCGAGATTCATCCGTTTGGATATCTCAGCCAGTGCAAGAAGCTGGATTGCTTTGATATTCCCGATACCGGGGATTTTTGTCAGTTCCTGTGGCAACAGAAACTGTAACCCGAGTAATCCTTTTTGCGTTTCGTGTGCATTTAATACCTGATTTGCCAGATCCAGAACACTGGCCTTTTTTGTGCCGGTCCGCATAATCAGGGATAACAGCTCTGCATCTGAAAGTGCAGATACGCCGTACCGTTCAGCTTTTTCATATGGGCGTTCACAGACGGCTAAATCTTTAACTAAGATATGCATGATTGCTCCTCTCACCTCTCCGGGTGCAGGACTTATCATCGCTTAGTCTAACATACTACAAGTTCTTTTTCTACCATTTTTTCCAGGGACATCATGATGCCGAATTTGGCATGTGGATATGTCAGTCCGCCTTGGAAATATACTGCATATGGCTCTTTCATCGGAGCATCTGCGGAAAGCTCAATGGAAGCACCGGATATAAAAGCGCCGGCAGCCATGATAACCTGACTGTCGTAGCCTGGCATATCCCAAGGAATCGGAGTTACAAAGCTATCGACCGGGGCTGCAGCCTGAATTCCCTCACAGAATGCCTGAATATATTCCGGTTTTCCGAATTCTACTGCCTGAATGATATCGTAACGTGGCTCTGTAGCATCCGGAATGGATTTAAAATGCAGGCGTTCATATACATTGGCCGCAAAAATTGCACCCTTTAAAGCAGCTGCAGTTACCGTTGGTGCCAGAAACAACCCCTGTGCAATTGGCCGGGTGGCATTTAGGGATGCTCCCACTTCTTTTCCAAGTCCCGGCGTTGTAAGACGGTAGGCACAGTTTTCGATGTATTCTTTCTTGCCGCAGATATATCCGCCGATTGGGGCAAGCCCACCACCCGGATTTTTAATCAGGGAGCCTACAACCATATCAGCACCGACATCGGATGGCTCAATCGTTTCCACAAATTCACCATAACAGTTATCTACCATGCAGATCACATCTGGTTTGACAGATTTTACGAATGCAATCAACTCGCCAATCTGTTCCACTGACAGCGTCGGACGTACATCATAGCCTTTGGAACGCTGAATTTCTATCAATTTTGTTTTCTCATTAATATTTTTTCGGATATTCTCATAGTCAAAGCTTCCATCCGGCAATAAATCAACTTTTCGGAATGTGATTCCGAATTCTGCCAGCGAGCCTTTGGATTCACGGATACCAATCACACCCTCCAGTGTATCATACACTTTTCCGACCGGTGATAAAATTTCATCGCCCGGACGAAGGTTTGCGGATAATGCAATCGAAAGTGCATGTGTACCGCAGGTGATCTGCTGGCGTACCAGCGCATCTTCGGTATGGAATACATGGGCGTAGATTTCTTCCACTGCTTCTCTTCCACGATCGTTATAACCATATCCGGTTGTGCCGTTCAGGTGAGATTCGGAGAAGCCTGCTTTCTGCATAGCAGAAATAACTTTAATCTGGTTCTGTTCAGCAATCCGGTCAATCTCTTGAAATCTTGGAAGCAGATCCTGTTCGACGCATTCACAAAAATCATAGACTGATTCTTTGATTCCAAGACTTAAATAATATTGTTTGATTTCATCCGTGTTATTCATAATGTTCTCCTGTTCTGGTAATCTTGGCAAATGTTACATACTTTGATATGAAACATCTACTGGTATCGTATTTTTTTTGCGGCAAGATGAGTTTTGATTTCATCTTCCAGTTTTTCATCTGTGTTCAAAATATCTTTGTCAAGCCAGATAACCTCCCGTTCACGACGGAACCAGGTGAGCTGACGCTTGGCAAAGTGCCGTGTATCACGTTTTAAGATGCGGACGGCTTCTTCTAAGTCATAGGCTCCCTGCAGGTATCCGAGAATTTCCTTATAGCCGATTCCCTGCATACTTGTATCTTCGGTAGTCAGATGATAAGTTTGCACGAGCGATTGAACCTCTTCGACAAGTCCTTGTGAAAGCATTTCATCGATGCGCTGTTCGATTGCTGCATAGAGCTTCGCACGATCCCGTGTCAATACGAAGTAAGCAAAATTATAAGGGGATGTCTTTTCTCGTTCTGTCTCGTTATGGTCAGAGAATTTTTTGCCGGTCTGATGATAATATTCAAGAGCTCGAATAACTCTCTGGCGATTGTTTGCGTGGATTGTTTCAGCGGATGCCGGGTCAATATCCATAAGCATCTGATGCAGATATGCGTTTCCTTTTGCATCTCCGAGTGTTTCTAATTCCTGGCGATAGCCATCCACCGTTTCTTCGTCAAATGATATATCATATAACAGTGCCTGAATATAAAATCCTGTTCCTCCTGTTATGATAGGAATATGCCCACGTTCATAGATACCTTGCATGGCGTCTTCCGCATACTTCTTAAATTCCATGACATTAAAACGATCCTTTGGCTCTAAGATATCAATCAGATGATGTGGAATTCCCTGCATCTCATCTGGCATGATTTTCGCGGAACCAATGTCAAAATGCCTGTATACCTGTATGGAGTCGGCAGAGACAATCTCACCTTTGATATCTTTAGCAAGTTTTAGGGAGAGGGCTGTTTTGCCAACGGCGGTTGGACCGGTTAATATAATTAAATTATTTTTGGTTGTTCGAGTCATATTATACAATCCTGTGGAATTTCTTCTCTAATTCTTCTTTGCTCATGGAGATAATCGTTGGTCTTCCATGAGGACATGTGTATGGATTTTCCAGATTTAAAAGTTTATCTACAAGGGCATCAGCTTCCTGAAATGATAAATTCATGTTTCCCTTTACCGCTGCTTTACATGCCATCGTTGATAATTTTTTAATGAAAACATCGTTTGATATATAACCGGAATTTTGAATCAGGGAACCTACAAACTCCAGAAACATATCGCGTCCATGCATTCCGAACAGATTGGATGGGACAGCATTGATCTTGAATTCGTTTCCACCAAATTCCTCGATGTCGTATCCGATTTTCATAAACATATCATAATTATCAAGGATTGCCTGCCGCTCTGCATAAGTTACTGTAAGCACCATTGGTGGCATAAGCTGCTGGGACAAAACCTGTTTGCTCTTCAGATTCGCCATCAATTCTTCGTATTTTACCTTTTCGTGTGCAGCGTGCTGATCCATAATATACAGATTATTGTTGTACTCGATAAGCCAATACGTGTCAAAAACCTGTCCGATGACGCGGTGTTTCAATCTGGCTTTCTCTGTTAAGAAATCGTCATCAAAGAGACTTTCCTGCTTTCCAACGGTATATTTATATGCAGCGGTGTTTTTGTCCATTTTGGGTGAAACTTGTTTTACAGCAGTGTCATTCTGTGAAGTTTCCTGTGGTACTGCGTTTGGCTGTGCGGAATATACAACACCGTCATCAGCTACCATATCAGCAATATTGGGCAGAGCCGTTCCTTTTTTTGCAGCTTCCTCTTCTTCTGCTTTGCGCAGAGATTCGAGAATTTTATAAGTTGGACTGTAATTCCCGGCCCGTACATTTTTTTGTGGAATTGCATGTGACGGGGCTGGTTTGCTGACAGGCTGTGTTGCTGTATGCGGTTGAACCGTAGCTGCAATCGCTGAAACGGATGTCTGTGTACGGCGTACTTCAAATGGTTCTGCGGGTTTGTGCTCCGGATCGGATATCACAGGGTTTGGAATTGGCTTTTCACCCTCCTTAGGGATAATCTCTTTGTGGGTTAGTGCCAGCTTTACCGCATTACAACAGACCTCAAAAAGTTTTTTCTCGTTGTCATATTTGAATTCCATCTTTGTTGGATGGACATTGACGTCACATTTTTCCTGCGGCAGTTCCAGATATAACACAGTAAATGGAAACTTATGCTGCATGACAAATGTGCGATAACCTTCTTCGATTGCACGGTTTATCACACTGCTTTTGATATAGCGGTGATTAATAAAATAGTTTTCTAATCCACGGTTCCCTCTGGCGATAAAAGGTTTGCCGATAAATCCGGTCAGATGGATATCACCGTCAACGTAATCAAGCGGAATCAGATTAGCAGTAATATCTCTTCCATACAACTGATAAATAGTATCTTTTAATTTGCCGTTTCCGGATGTATCAATTTTTGTCTGTCCGTTAGCAATCAGTTTAAAGGATATTTCCGGATGAGACAAAGCAATTCTTGTCAACAAATCAAAAATATAGGAACCTTCTGTCATGGCGGATTTCAAAAATTTTTTCCGAGCAGGTGTATTAAAAAAAAGATTACGTACAACGATGGTTGTTCCGTTTGGAACACCAACCTCTTTGTATTCGATTTCCTTTCCGCCATGAATCACATATTTCACTCCGGTCAGGTCTGTTGCGGTTTTTGTGATCATCTCCGTCTGGGATACTGCAGCAATCGTGCTGAGTGCTTCTCCGCGGAATCCTAAGGAAATAATCGAATTTAAGTCTTCAACATGTTCAATTTTACTTGTTGCATGTCGCATATATGCCATCCGGACTTCTTCTTTTTCTATTCCACAGCCGTTGTCTGTGACTCGGATAAAAGAAGTACCACCATCCTTGATTTCTACAGTAATCGCTGTAGATCCAGCGTCTATGGCATTCTCCAGAAGTTCTTTTACAACCGATGATGGTCGTTCGATGACCTCGCCGGCAGCAATTTTATCGATAGTAGCTTTATCTAATACTTTTATCATGATAGCATTCCTCGTATAAATTTAACTGCTTACATATATGTTTGTTGATTTTGTTTTTGTACCCGCATTGTTCTTTATATATTTTTTAGTCGATCTTGTAACTCCTGCAGATATAACATAGCTTTCATAGGAGTCATATTATTCAGATCCATTGTTTTTAACTCGTTCGCGATTGACATCTCAACAGGGGAAGAAAACAGGGACATTTGTTCATAAGTATCGGACTTATTTGCTGTTTTTTTGTGTGTTTCAGTCATGTCTGTCTTAATATCAATATCTTTGACTTTCGTAGTAATGTCGGAGTCGATCAATTCATTGCAGATCTCACGCGCACGTGTTAAAACCGGTTCCGGAACACCAGCAAGTCTGGCTACCTGAATACCGTAGCTCCGATCGGCACCACCTTTGATGATCTTACGCAGAAATACGATATCTTCGCCGTTTTCCTGTACTGCAATACAGAAATTATTTACAGAAGACAATTTCCCTTCGAGTTCGGTTAGCTCATGATAATGGGTTGCAAACAATGTTTTTGCACCAATAATGTTCGGGTCGGCAATATATTCTACTACAGCCCATGCAATTGACAATCCGTCAAATGTGGATGTTCCGCGTCCAATCTCATCTAAGATAAGCAGACTGTCTTTTGTAGCATTGCGAAGAATATTTGCAACTTCGTTCATCTCAATCATAAAGGTCGACTGTCCACTTGCGAGATCATCGGATGCACCAACACGGGTAAATATCCGGTCGCAGAGTCCGATGTTAGCAGATTGTGCCGGAACAAAGGAACCAATCTGTGCCATTAGAGTGATTAAAGCAGTCTGACGCATATAGGTAGATTTACCTGCCATATTAGGTCCTGTTATAATAGAAATTCGGCTTTCGGCGTTATTAAGATATGTATCGTTTTCAACAAAACTATCATTTGCAAGCATCTTTTCTACAACCGGATGGCGGCCGCCTTTGATGTCGATGATTCCGTCGGTATTAAGTGTCGGACGAACATAATGATTCTTATCGGCAACATAAGCAAGTGAGCAAAGGGCATCTAATTCTGCGATATAACCGGCCATCTTCTGCACACGGGTAAGTGCTTTGGCAAGGGTTTCGCGCAATTCCACATAACAATCGTATTCAAGCGCGTAAAGCTTGTCTTCTGCACCCAGAATCTTGCCGGAAAGTGTGTTCAACTCATCTGTTGTAAAACGCTCGGCATTGACAAGTGTTTGTTTGCGAATAAAATAATCCGGAACCATGGACTTAAAGGAGTTGGTTACCTCAAAATAATAGTCAAATACCTTGTTATATTTAATTTTTAAGCCTTTGATGCCTGTCTTTTCCCGTTCTTTTGCTTCCAAATCCGCCAGCCACGTTTTACATTCAGTTTTTGCCAGCCGTAATTCATCAATCTCATCCCGATATCCTTTTTTGAAGATGCCGCCTTCTTTGACAGAAACGGGCGGTTCTTCCACAATTGCCTGCTCTAACAGATCATATAGATCTTCCAGACTATCGTAATCTTCATAGATCTCCTGAAAACGTGCTGCATGAAATTGTGACAGCATATTGTAGATATCAGGCAGATAATGAATGGATGTCTTGAATGCAAGCAGGTCTCTTGGATTTGCAGTTTTCAGCGCAATTCTTGTAATCAGTCGTTCCAGGTCATAGATGGTGTTTAAATATTCACGAAGCTCCTCGCGGTTTACAAGATCTTCGTTCAATGCTTCAACTGCATCAAGACGGCTTTCGATTCCTGTCTTATCCAGAAGTGGCTGCTCTACATATTCCCGTAGCTTTCTGGCTCCCATCGCAGTCTTCGTCTTGTCTAAAACCCAGAGCAGAGAACCGCGTTTCTGCTTGTCCCGCAGGGTCTCCGTTAGTTCCAGATTGCGTCTGGTAGAAGAATCAAGAATCATATAGGAATCAACCGAATAGGTCTCGATATGGTTGATATGGGACAGGGAGTTCATCTGTGTCTCGTGAAGGTATTGAATCAGACCGCCACAAGAAGCGATACACGCCAAGCTATCCTTCAGACCAAGTCCTTCCAGACTGTTGATATGAAAATGCCGTTTTAACGTATCTTCGTCTGTATCTATATCGAAATAATAATCCGGTGCTTCTGTATGTGCGACCTGCAGCCGTTCGCAGACAGCGTGGATATCTTCGATCTGCTCAATACCGGAGTGATACAATACCTCGGATGGCTGAAATTTATTGATCTCATCGACAACCTTCTCTACCGTCTGGATCTGGCAGGTTTTGAACACACCTGTAGACAGGTCTGTGACGGAGATGCCGAAATATTTGCCGATATGGGAAATGCACATCAGATAATTATTCTTTGTCTCTTCCAGGCTTTCAGCGGAGAGATTCGTACCGGGTGTTACGATACGGATAACCTCTCTTTTGACAAGGCCTTTGGCAAGCTTTGGATCTTCTACCTGTTCACCAATCGCAACCTTATAGCCTTTTTTTACAAGCTGGTTAATATAGGTATCTGCTGCATGGAAAGGAATGCCGCACATCGGTGCACGTTCCTCCATCCCACAGTCTTTTCCGGTAAGAGTCAGCTCCAATTCCTTGGAAGCTAAGATTGCATCATCAAAGAACATCTCATAGAAATCACCGAGACGGTAAAATAAGATACAGTCTTTATATTTTTCTTTTGTTGCAACGTATTGCTCCATCATAGGAGATAGCTTTGCCACGCCAATCACCCAATCCTTTCACCCATGAAGTAAAATCCCTTACAGTCTGTCAGTTTTACATCGACAGTCGTACCGATCATATCGGCAGTTCCCGGGAAATGTACCGTTACATTCTCTTCTGTCCGTCCGGTCACAAGCGATGCATCGTGAGTATTCAGTTCTTCCACAAGCACCGGCTTTACCTGCCCGTTAAATCGGCGGATCTGACCGTTTGATACTTGATTTACCAATGTCAAAAGACGGTTAAAACGTTCTTTGATGACATCCTCCGGCACCTGGTTATCCATTGTTGCTGCCGGTGTTCCGGTACGCTTGGAGTAGATAAATGTAAACGCCTGATCGTATTTTACTTTCCGGATAATATCCAGTGTATCCTCAAAATCTTCTTCTGTCTCGCCCGGGAAGCCGACGATGATATCGGTTGTCAGGGAGATGTTCGGCATCTTGGCACGAATCCGGTCAACTAATGCAAGGTACTGTTCCTTCGTATAGCGTCGGTTCATGCGTGTTAATATGTTCGTAGATCCTGATTGCACAGGCAGATGCAGATGCTTGCAGATCTTCGGCTCTTTCGCCATTACCTCGATTAGCTCATCGGACAGATCCTTCGGGTGGCTGGTCATGAAGCGCACACGCTCGATGCCATCAATCTTACACACTTCCGTAAGTAACTGTGGGAATGTCACGCGGTCTTTCTCGTCCACTTCGACAATCTTCCCATCCTTGTATTCATAGATATTGCCATAGGAATTTACATTCTGACCGAGCAGCATAACTTCGGTAATTCCCTGCTTGGCAAGTGCTTCTACTTCTGCCAGAACTTCTTCTTTCTTACGGCTCTGCTCGCGTCCGCGTACATATGGCACGATACAGTATGTACAGAAATTGTTGCATCCGTACATGATATTGACGCCGGACTTAAATGTATATTTCCGCTTTCTAGGAAGCTGTTCGACGGTCTGTTTTGTCTCATCTAAGACTTCGATTGTCTGCTTGCCTGTTTCTAAATAGCTGTAAATAAGCTCTGCTAATTTGTAGATGTTATGTGTTCCAAAGATAATATTTACGAATTTATACTTCTGTTTCAATGTCTCGATGACATGTGGCTCCTGCATCATGCAGCCACACAGACACACGATCATGTCTTTGTTTTTGTTCTTTAATGTCTTGACGTGGCCGAGATGTCCGTATAATTTCTGATTCGCATTCTCACGAATCGTGCATGTATTAAAGATTACAAAGTCAGCATTCTCGTCATCGACTTCTTCGTACCCGATTTCATCCATGATTCCTTTTAATTTTTCAGAATCGTGTGAATTCATCTGACATCCAAAGGTCTGGATGTTGTAGGTAAGTGGTCGATTCAATGCTGCCTTTTTTTCAAGCACAAGTGTTTTGCACTGGTTCATAAAATAGTATTGTCTATCCGGCTCCATCGTTGGAATTGACACGCTGTTCATTTGTATTTCCTCTTTCTTATATAATTTGTGGGAGGTGTGTTCCAATCCCACAATTAAATTATTATATAAGAAATCAACTTAACTTTCAACCGATACAGCGGGAAAAAATTGTTGAAAAAAGCCGGAAATTAAATTCCGGCTTCCAATAAGGTATGGTATGGAATTTATTTATAATGATGGTGCGTAGTAAGGAATTACTAATTGCCCACCATAATAAATCGTATCGTCCTCCAGATTGTTGATAAATTTTACTTCATCTACGTATTCACGGTAACTATCGTATTCTTCCGAACAATACTCCTCTGCAATTGTCCAGAGTGTATCATCTTTTTCGATTGTTATGTATTTATAATATTTTTGATTCGAAGTAGCAGCTTCCGCATTTTGTTTTTTACTATTAACTCCAAATAATATACAAAGAATAAGTACAAGACTAAGTACAAAAATCAATTTACGTTTCATATCTATATCCTCCCTGTGTCTGTTCTATCTGATGAACATCTGTTCGATGATTGAATTATACAGAACATCTGTTCTCTTGTCAATATCTTTTTCGAATAAATGTTCGATATTCTTCCAAACAGGAGGGGAACAGTCTTATTGTAAACAAAAAGCGCAGTAAAAACTGCGCTTTTCAGGGATTCATTATTTGAATTCAGATAAAGTTGGAATATCGGAAAGAACACCGGTGTATTCTTTTCCATCGGTATCCGGTTCCGCATCCATGTTGTTTTCCGTTGGTTGATAATGTAATGTATATCCAATAACTAGATCATCAAACCCTTTTTCTTCATAGAATGAATATACATCCTGCAAAGCGCAAAGACATGCGTTAAGTTCTGTCTCGTTTGTATAATCAGCAACGATTTCGGCATTTGTCAGATGCGTTTGGTCATTTTCTGTGATTTCATAGGATAAAATGTTGGATGGAAGCTTATCTGCATACGCGGCAAATACGCAGTCATCGTAATCATCCAACAGCATATTGGTTACGCTTTCCACGCCATAAAAGGTGTTATCCAATACATGGAATGTAATGTTGTTTTTCTTATCTTTCACAGTCCATAAAATATCCGTGTATCCATCCTCATCTTTATATTCATGGGGGATTTTATCCACAGTAACTCTTCTTATGGATAAGGTTTCTTTGGCATATGATTTGATATCGTCCGCGGTATACTCTTTTGTGCAGCCGGTTATGCCCACAACTATAAAAAGCAGAAAACACAAAGTCAGAATATATCGTTCAAATTTTAAATGCCGGACATTTTTATTTTCGATTGTTTGCTTTGTTCTTAAGCTCTTCATATTGCTGCTCCTTCATCTGCTGCACTTCACGTTCCCGCTGTTTCTTCCCAATCTGTAATGGGATTTGTGCAAGAATCAGGATAATCGTGCAGCCAATGATCATACGCAAAAAGCCTTTTCCGAGTTCTTTTATTGTACTATCCTGTCCCTCATATTGCAGTTCCTGAATATCAAGTACCTTGCCGTAGGTCTTCTTATCACAGCAAGGACAATGGAATTTCTTTGCATAATGGCTGTAATTTTGTGTATTTACAAAAGCACCGTTTGATATATGGGTACGGCTGCTCTTCTTATATTTTACCATAGCCGGGCGTGTAGCCTCTTTTCCGGTTACTTCATATATCGTTCCGCATTTTTCACATTGTACCTGTACGGTAAGCCCCGCAGCTTTTGCTTTGCGGACATTATGAAGTGTGATGATGAAATTCACAACAAGCCAGAGGAATAAGCATCCACCCATGGCAATAAGTGCAATTGTCTCCAAATCCATATTACAGTTCCTCTCGATTCTTTACTATATATAACACTTCATAACCCGGCAAAAGGTTGCATATAGTTTGAAAATAAATTCTTAATCTGCAAATTCCTCTAACTGCCGCATCCAGATCTGCACGGATGCGTCGCTTGGCATACGCCAGTCGCCACGTGGGGATAAGCATACACTGCCGACCTTCACGCCATCCGGCATACAGCTCCGCTTGAACTGCTGGGCGAAGAAACGGCGATAGAACATTTTCATCCATTTTAAGATGGTTGCAGCATCATAGATTCCTGCAAATGCACGTTTTGCCAGATGGAAGATCTTCTCCGGGCTGTATCCAAAACGCATGACATAGTACAGGAAGAAATCATGCAGCTCGTAAGGACCGACCGAATCTTCGGTCTTCTGCACGATATTACCATGTTCATCCGGAGGAAGAAGTTCTGGGCTGATCGGTGTGTCAATGATATCCTTCAGGACTTCCGTGCTGTCCGGGAAGATGTTACATTCAATCACGCTGGCAATCATCCATTTGACAAGTGTCTTCGGGATGCTGGTATTGACACCGTACATGCTCATCTGATCGGCGTTATAGGTACACCAGCCAAGGGCAAGCTCTGACAGATCTCCGGTTCCTACGACGATGGCACCGATTTTATTCGCATAGTCCATCAGCACCTGTGTCCGCTCGCGTGCCTGCACATTCTCATAAGTAATGTCTTTGATCTCCATATCATGTCCGATGTCCGCATAATGTGTTATACATGCATCCTTGATTGGGATTTCCTTCACGGTGATGCCGAGTGTCTGCATCAAGGTTAGGGAATTTTGGTATGTGCGGTTCGTCGTGCCGAAGGCTGGCATCGTGATTCCGGTCAGATTCGTAGCAGGAAGCCCCATCTTCTTCAAGGTCTGTGCAGCCACAAGCAGTGACAAGGTGGAATCCATACCGCCGGACACACCGATTACCATCTTTCCGCCACAGATGGAAAGCCGCTTTGCAAGTCCGCCGATCTGCATATGGAAGATATCCATACAACGCTTCTGACGTCTCTTTGTATCGCCCGGTGTAAATGGGTGTGGATTGACGCTTCGAAGACTTCCGTCGCTTTCGAAAGCTTCGGATACCGGAATTAAGATCTGACGCATCGAAACCGCGTTGCCATAGGTGCCGGCACAGTCCTGATAGGTCTTTCCTTTCAGGCGGTCTGCCTGAATCCGTTCGATGTCAATATCTGCGACAAGCAGATAGTTATTTTCCGCAATCCCGCTGTTTTCGGCAAGCATCTTTCCGCCCTCGCAGATCATGCAGTGACCGGAGAAGATCAGGTCGGTTGTACTCTCGTTTGCTCCGGCGCTCGCATAGAGATAGGTGCACATCAGAGAGGTTGATTTTTCTTTTACAAGCTTCTCGCGGTATTCACGCTTTCCAATCGTATCGTTGCTTGCGGAAAGGTTTAAAATCAGTTCTGCCCCACTCATTGCCATAAATGCAGATGGTGGGATTGGTGCCCATAAGTCTTCACAGATTTCTGCACCGAAGCAGAACGCATCCGGCAGATGATAGATTAGGTTATTGCCGAGCGGAATATCATAATCACGCTCCACAGAGCCAAGTAATTCAGAGGCATAGATGTGATCCGTTGATAATTCCCGCGCAGAAGAAAACCAGCGTTTCTCATAGAATTCATTGTAATTCGGGAGAAATGTCTTGACGGTGATGCCATAGATATGTCCGCGGTATGCAGTTACAGCAACGTTATAGAGCGCATTTGCAATCGAAAGCGGCATACCGAATACAACAACCATATCATAGTCTGCGGTTGTCTGTACAAAACGGGCAGCTTCTTTTTTACTTTCTGTAAGCAGCGTCTGCTGCAGAAATAAATCCCCGCAGGTATATCCGGTGACAGACAGCTCCGGGAATGTAATCAGATTGACACCTTTTTGTTTTGCTTCTTCCACTTTTTGAAGCATCTGGTCGACATTATAAGCAGTATCCGCAACACGCATGTCCGGAACTGCGGCTGCTACACGGTAATATTGATACATCGTTTAGTCCTCTCTTTCCTGCAAATCCAGCTGCAATCCCTTCAGATAATGAATCGGTGCACCGGATTGTGACTTTATAAAATAGGCGGGATTTAATTCCTCGTACTTAAAATTCTTTGCATGTCCCTGCGCAGCGCGGGCAAGGTAGGTTTCTAACTCACATAACCGCAGGTAATAAAACTCATTGCGTGCGGTAAACATTACAAGCAAAAAGCTGACACCGTGCTGCTTCTCAAATTGCCGCATAAAACGTATTTGGTGTTCGTGGATGTTTCGAAGCGGAAATGTATCTGTCGCGCATTCCTTTGCATCGAAGCAGACCGGAATGCCTTGTACTACCCCGATATAGTCGACGGTGGAATCTTTCTCGAAATAAGCAAGCTTAATCTGTCCGCTTTCCGAATCAATCTTAACGGGAGTGATCGGTGTCGGAATCTTCTGCATGAGCGCTAAGTTTTTCTCTGTATATAATTCATTGGTGAGATTGATGAGTTCCTCTAAGGTGGAACCGCGTAATCCTCTGGAATTCCATGTTGGCATGTTTTTATAATTAATGCTTTCTATTTTTAATTCTATGTTATGAAATGTAAATGCGCCCGGACTGTATCTCCGGCAATCCATGTTGTTTAGTGATTCGTTGGGGATTTGAGTTCCAGCCCATCCGCTATTTTCTGAAATTTTGCCGGCAACGGATCTGTGATTTCCGGGATGCCCGGTAATACAAGTCTGCCTGCGTGGAGTAACTGATGATTCAGATTGTATCGCTCGCGAAGCTTCCGGTTTACTGCCGGGCTGCCATATTTCGTATCGCCAGCCATCGGATATCCGAGTGATTGCAGATGCGCACGAATCTGATGCGATTTTCCGGTGAAAAGCTGTACCTGCAATAAGGTGAAGCCATTTTTCGTGCAAAGCGGTGTAAATGCGGTCTCGATCATCGATGCACCGGGGCTTTCATGTTTCTGTATCTTAGACTGATTCTTCTTTGAATCCTTTACGATATAGGCTTTCTCATGGATGCGTTGCTTCATCTCTCCGGCTACGATCGTGTAGTAATATTTTTCACATGTATGTCCCTTTAATATGCGGGCTAACATCTGACTGCCCTTCAACGAGATTCCGGCAAGGATAATGCCGGATGTGTTCCGGTCTAAGCGGTTGCTGATTGACGGATGGAACGTCTCTAGCTGTTTCTCGTTTAGAATCCGCATGGAAAGGCAGTAATCAACGATTGCTTCGTTGATTGAGTAATCATCCTTTTGTGCTTTCTGTGATAGGACACCGACAGGTTTATGCACCGCTAATATATCCGAATCCTGATAGAGAATCTGAAGCGTGATCCCCGGCTTTTGTTTGGATACCTGTCCGGTCTGCGTAACACGGAACTTTTCAATCGTCTCATCTGCCAGAAATACTTTAATTACATCGCCGCATTTTAAGATTTCATCACCGGTTGCTTTCTTGCCGTTTCTGGTGATGTTTTTCTTGCGGAGCATCTTGTAGATAAAGGAAGAAGGCGCCTGATTCAGGTATTTCATCATATATTTATTTAAGCGCTGTCCGGCATCTAAATCTGTGATAGTAAGCTCCTGCATATCCATCTCCTCCTTGCCTTCAAATTACAACTTTTATTTATATTCTTATCTGTTCTTTTAGATTTAACACACAAATTTTATACGCAGAATGTCAGTATCTGCTCTCTCATATATTTATCTATCACTTTTGTTTTATCATTCGGTTCGCCGATGGCGTGAATCTTTTTTGTAAAGGTGTCTGTATCAGTGTACAGATGGACAATATATTTGTACTTGCTGTTTGCAAGCGCCTGCTGCATGAATGTTTCGTATTCCTTCTTTTCTTCTTTAAAATGTTTATCTAACACAAGGGCATATACGCTTCCGTTTCTGACACAGACTGCATCATAAAAATGCATACCCTCGGTTTGAGTGATTACGAGATCGTAGATCATGTCTGTCTCATTGGTCTGACCGTGTACCACGTCATAAACGTCCTGTGGCATTGTCTGAAACCGCGCACACATAATATAGGCAATCAAAAATTTTGCAAATGGCAGAACAAGAAGAATTGCGAATACGATACCGATACGCCCGGTGTCGCCAAATGCAAGCAGCATGGAAAGAATGATTGATGCAATCATAATTGCCAGAATCAAAGTCACAAGCAGCTTTCCTTTTTTGTAGTAATTAATATAGCCATATTGGCCTTTTTCTTTCTTTTTCATTGAAATAAGTCTGTCCTTTATTATAGGTATGAAAAGTTGTTTAGTGTATGAATGGAACAATAAAGCCATGCGGAATAACCTTTGTTACAACACGGAATGCCTTCATGACAAAACCATATGTTGATACGGTCTTCCCTTTCATTGCGTCCTTTAAGGCAAGCGCAACGACTTTACTTGCATTGGCACGTAGGATAACCTTATATCCTTTGGTTTTGGTATAGCTTTCTGCTATATCAAAAAATTCGGTGTTTACCGGCCCCGGACAAACAGCAGTTACAATAATACCATGCTTCTTCAATTCCTGATGTAATGCTCTGGAAAATGAAAGTACATAGGATTTGCTTGCAGCATAAACCGCAAAGTTTGGTTGCGGCATAAATGCAGCGGAGCTTGCAATATTGATAATATTTGAGTGTTTTGCCATGTATGGAAGGGAAAGCTTCGTCATACGGGTCAAGGCTTCACAGTTTAACTGCACCTCGCCTGTCAGATCTTCTTCGGAAATCTGTTCGACATAGCCCATCTTTCCATATCCGGCGGCATTTATAAGTACACGGATCTGTGGATGAAATTTTTGTAACATTTCTTCATAAGTACCGATGGCATTCCGATCACACAGATCAATCGGAATTGTTCGTATATGTACTCCATGCAAAGCCCTCTTTAATTCATTCAAACGTTCTTCTCTTCGCGCAATCAGCCAGATCTCGTCGAGTGTGACAAAATGCTGATTAATCTGCTTGGCAAATTCTCTTCCCAAACCGGAAGATGCACCTGTGATTACTGCTATTTTCATGACATCAACCTCCATCCAGGTAAATATTTATTCTTCAAAACACCTTGGTTTGCTTTCCCGAAGCCAAGCGGATATCCGTCCACACACACTAATACATAACCGTTTTTGACGGATGTATCATCAAAATCAATGGTTTCACCCTTTAAGTATTTGATAACCTTTGCATCATCTGCAGGTAGGTTGAGGCAATTATCGAACTCTTCCTTCGTAAGAGCCATTGCAAGCGACTGGCTTGGCTCAAATCGGTTCTTCTTAATCTCGCCGACATATAAGCCGCATCGCAAGATTCTGAGTCCGCGGACCGTCGGAAAGCTTTCCGGTATATAATATAGTTTATCGCCTGATATCTCAAATCGTTCCGGGGAAAATTTATGTGTCGTATGTGATAAAAAATCAAGAACGGAATCCGGGAGTTTTGCACGTTTGACCGGGTAATCACCATAATTGGCATGATTATCTCTTTCTCCCTGTTTTTTTACAAGACATACAAAATGTCCCTCACCCTCAATCTTATGTGGCCAGAGTCTGGCACATCGTGTCAGTGTTTCGTTTCCGGTATTGCCCCATTCCGGATGTCCGTGGTCAAATTCCTCATAAGGGTGGAAATCCACCAGCTCCAGATGATCATCCAGCGAAAGAAGATATTCGATGGACTGCTCATTTTCAAGGGGCGCAAATGTACAAGTTGAATAAAGCAGCATGCCACCCGGCTTGAGCATTGTGACAACCTGATCTAAGATGCTTCGCTGCAGATCGGCGAACAACTGATTGCCGTTATTCTCCCATGCGGTGATCATGGATGTGGATTTGCGGAACATACCTTCTCCGGAACATGGCGCATCAATTAAGATTTTATCAAAATATTCATGAAAACGTTCGGCTAATTTGTAGGGGGCTTCACTGATGATTAGTGCATTTTCTATGCCAAAAACCTCCAGATTTTTCAGTAATGCCTTCGCTCGTGAAGCACTGATATCATTTGATACAAGCAGGCCGGTGCCGTGTAATTTTGCCGCAAGCTCCGTTGATTTTCCACCCGGAGCGGCACAGATATCAAGTACCCGGTCTCCTTCCTCCACAGGCAGGACATTTGCCGGTGTCATGGCAGATGGTTCCTGAATATAGTAAAGCCCGGCAAAATAATATGGGTGTTTGGATGGTTTATCTAGTGTCTCATCATAATAAAATCCATTTTTACACCATGGAACCGGACGCAGATGAAATGGATTAATCTTCAGAAATTCTTCCACAGAAATCTTCATTGTATTGATTCGGATGCCATGATACATTGGCTGATCAAGACAGGCTGCATATGAATCAAAATCGTCCTGCAGAAGTGTTCGCATATTTTGTTCAAAGTTAATAGGTAATTCCATGTTATAGTAGCCCTTTCGTGCCTGCATCTACATACGCGCGGACGAAGATGCCGTCCTCTCTGTATTCTTCTTCTAACAGATTGCCCGATTTGCGAATCTGCTGGATAACACCTGCTTTGGCGTATGGAATCGTCTGTTCGATGTATATGCGGCTTTGGTTGATGATTTCTGCGAGAATATCTGTGATTTTTTCAAATCCGGTTTCTTGCTTGGCAGAGATATATAAGGTATGGTCTGCCTGAAAATCTTTCACTGCTGGAAGATCGTCTACTTTATCGATTTTATTAAATAATGTGATAACCGGCTTATCCTTTACGCCTAACTCACGTAACGTATCATAGACGGTTAAGATATGCAGATCGGCTTGTGGATTCGAGATATCAACCACATGCAAAATAATATCTGCAAACTTTGCTTCCTCCAGTGTGGAACGAAACGCGTTGATCAGATGATGTGGCAGTTTTCGGATAAATCCGACGGTGTCTGTCAGAATGATCTCCTGTCCGTTCGGCAGTTTGTAATTCCGTGAGGTCGGATCAAGTGTTGCAAACAGCTTATCCTCTTCTAAGACACCTGCCTGCGTCATGTGATTCAGCAAGGTTGACTTGCCTGCATTTGTATAACCAACGATTGATACGATCGGAATATGGCTGTTCATACGCTGTTTCCGCATAACCTCACGGTGAGCGATATCGTCTTTTAAGTCACTGGAAAGCTTCGCGATGCGTTCCCGAATGATTCGGCGGTCGACTTCGAGCTTCTTCTCACCGGGACCTCTCGTGCCGATTCCGCCGCCCAGACGGGACAATACCTGTCCCATACCAATCAGGCGGTTACTGCGGTACTTGAGCTGTGCCAGCTCTACTTGAAGCTTACCTTCCCTTGTTGTTGCATGCTTGGCGAAGATATCCAAGATCACCATTGTACGGTCCATGACCTTGGTGTCTAATTCCTGTTCCAGGTTTTTCATCTGGATTGGCGATAACTCATCATCGCATACAACGCCGGTCGCGCCAAGGCGTTCCACCATTTCACGAAGCTCCTCGACCTTACCGCTTCCAAGGTAGGTTGCTTTTTCGATAGAATCTTTATTCTGGATCATGCGTCCAAGCGTTTCTGCACCGGCGGTCTGTACAAGCTCCTCAAGCTCATCTAAGTTTGCAGAAACATTCTCTCCATTATCCAGATCTATGGCAAAAAGAACAACCTTTTCAATTTCCACTTTATTTTCGTACATAGTTCACCTTTAGTTTACATAATATAATTATTGTGTAGCTAATCCGTTCGTTTCTGGTGTGAATAAATGAAATTTGTCATTTACAGGTTTTTCATTTAAATTCACCCGGGTATATAGATAGGCATAGATATCCTGTCCACTTGTGTCATCCGGATATTGCTGAATATACGTAGATGCCCGTGAAAAGGCTTCTGTATAATTCTGAAGTTCCTTATAACACATAATCTCTGCGTATAATATTTTCTGCGTATAGTCGCTTTCTCCACTTGTCTCAGCCTGTGCAAGATAAGTCAAAGCCTGATTATAATCTTTGATATCATAGTAATAGGATGCGTATTTGTAATTTACATATGCGTCCAAACCGTGATATTGCGCATAGATATCAAGGTATTGTTTCATCTTGTCATAGCTTTTTTGGTTTTCATAACAGATTGCAGCATAAATACTGATATCGTTGTGCCCATTTTCCACTGCTTTTGTAAAGGTTGCAACGGTTGAGACATAATCTCCCTGCTTGTAATTTGCAAGCGCATGAGATAACTCTGTCAGGTAGGAAAGCTGTTTGCTGTCATATTTGGAGGAACGATATTTCTTCTGAATTTTCAGGTAAGTCAGTTCTGCATTTGAAAAATCCTGTAAATGCATCATGCAGTCTGCCTGATACATCAGAATATCAATGTTCACAGAATCAGAAAACCATTGCTTTTCTGCGTAAGCTTCCTGAAATTTGTCTAAAGCTTCCTGATAGCTGCCTGCTTCATAGAGAGAAACCGCTTCCTTACGAATGCTTTTTTTATGGGAAAATATATGAAAGCATACAATTACGAATGCAAGTGTTATAATCCCAAGACAAATCAGATGAAAACGACGGATACGCCGCTTACGTTCCCGTCTGCGGCGTGCCATCTCCCGTTCATATTGTCCTCTTTTCATATGTTTATCTGGTTTACTCATAAATGTTCTCTAGCATCTTTCTCTTAATTTCCCTGCGGAACTGCTTCGCTCTGGGTTGTTTCACCAGTATCTTCCGATGTAGTAACTCCGGTATTCGGATCAGTTCCTATAGCACTCGGGTCAGTGGAAGGAACCGAATCTGTGGAAGTGGAGATTGCAACACTGCCACCATTTAATAAAGTGTAGAATTCTTCCAGTGTCAGGTTATTGGTTGTTAAAAATACTGCTGCATCTCTTCCGACATAACGGAAATGCCATGGCTCAAAATTATGTCCGGTAATGCTTTCTTTTCCTTCCGGATATCGTACAATAAAACCAAAGGAAGAACAGTTTTGCATCAGCCATTGATTGGTTGGGAGGGAAGCAACAACGGATATATCCAGTTCGGCAATGTCGTGGGCCGTAACATCAAAGGCAAGACCGGTTGCATATTCTCCACTGCCCTCTGTGTCTGCGCTGATATAACCGCCTTTAATTGTGTACTCATTTCCGGCAGCATTACATGCTTCGAGCATAGCAAGCAGATCGTTATAGATTCGTTCATCTACGATATATCCACTGTTCAGTGTATGCTGTTCAAACGTATATCCGGCAGCGATTGGATTTGTATCATTGACAAGCATCAGGTAATCAGGGTTGTTCTGATAAATATAAGCTGCCTGTTCGCGGAGAACTGCCTGCGTATCAACTTCTTCGGTAGCAGGTGCTTCGGTTGTTGTTTCGGTTGTTGTTTTTGGAACCGTTTTTTTCTTACCTGCTATACCGTGAATCAGTAAAATCAGCAATACAATAACGATAACCACACCCAGAATTGTATAGAACAACAGACTGTAATCTCCGGCTTTCATATGTTTTTTTACTCTGCGTATATGTTTGCGGATGATTTTATATAACTTTTTAAATAAGATTTTCAGCTTCTTATATACAAATACACAGAATATGCTGATGTAGTGAAATACATATGCAAAAAATAATCCGATTCCCTGCAAGAATATTTTCCCGTATTTCTTGATATTTTCCCAAACTTCATTTTTTTCCATAAGTACCCTCCCGTTTTATCTACTATAAAATATCAATGTATTCTCCTGCTAATGCTTTGTTCATGCTACGTACAGCACAGAATTTTCCACACATAGAACAGGTATCTTCATGTTCCGGGCTGCGGTCTGCGCGTATGGCTTTCGCTGTCTCAGGGTCTAAGGCACATTCCCACTGTTTATCCCAGTCAAGCACCCGTCTTGCATCTGCCATCTTGTCATCAATATCACGGGCACCGCGCACTCCCTTAGCAATATCTGCAGCATGGGCAGCAATTTTAGATGCAATAATTCCTTGTTTTACATCGTCAACATTCGGCAATGCCAGATGCTCTGCAGGGGTAACATAACATAAGAATGCCGCTCCGGCCTGTGCCGCGATAGCTCCTCCGATTGCAGCAGTGATATGGTCATACCCCGGAGCGATATCCGTAACCAGCGGTCCAAGTACATAGAATGGAGCTCCCATACAGATAGTCTGTTGTACTTTCATATTTGCGGCAATCTGATCCATTGGCACATGTCCGGGCCCCTCGACCATAACTTGTACATCTTTTTCCCAAGCGCGTTTTGTAAGTTCTCCGAGTCGTACTAATTCTTCAATCTGGCAGACGTCTGTTGCATCAGTAAGGCAGCCAGGTCGACAGGCATCTCCGAGAGAAACCGTTACGTCATACTCTGCACAAATATCCAGAATTTCATCGTAATATTCGTAGAAAGGATTTTCTTCTCCGGTCATAGTCATCCATGCAAAAACAAGAGAACCACCACGGGATACAATATTCATCTTCCTCTTGTGTTTCTTGATCTGTTCAATTGTTTTTCTTGTAATACCACAATGCAATGTTACGAAGTCTACACCATTTTCTGCATGTAGTCGTACAACATCGATAAAATCTTTGGCTGTTAGTGTTGCCAGATCTCTCTGATAATGAATAACCGAATCGTAGATTGGAACCGTACCAACCATAACCGGGCACTCAGCAATTAATTTTTTTCGAAAAGGTTCTGTATTTCCATGGGATGAAAGATCCATAATGGCGTGCGCTCCCAAATTAACAGCTTCCATTACCTTCTTCATCTCGATGTCGTAGTCCTTACAATCTCTGGAGATACCAAGATTGACATTAATCTTTGTCTGAAGCATAGATCCAATACCTTCCGGATCAAGGCATGTATGCAGTTTATTTGCAGGGATTACAACCTTTCCGGATGCTACAAGAGGAAGTAATTCATCTTCTCGCATATGTTCTTTTGCGGCAACTTTGGAAAGTTCCGGTGTAATAATTCCCTTTCTGGCTGCGTCCATCTGTGTTGTATATTCTCTCATTAAAACCTCCTATTATGTCAAACTATATCTATTCTAGTCATAATTATTTAAATTATAGCATAGATTCTCTATAAATACAAATAACTGCACTTATAAATTATTCATTTATAAGTGCAGTTATCCGTCATTGAATATCATATATTTCTCGAAGTTCTTTTGCAGCAGTTTCTATGTTTGCATAGAGTTCACGGGAAGAAATAATCCGGCATCCGGCACCGCGGGTAATTGTCTGAATTAATCTATCCGAGGTCGCAACGGTCATAAGATACTGATCTTCATGTTCATGTGTATAGGCTTCAATAAACTGGTCTGCCGTCTGATTTTCTTTCGTGTGTATAATTTCAATCTCCTCCTGTGTTACAAAGCTTCCATGATTTCCTTTCACCTTATATCCATCAAACACGAGCAATGTTTTTACGCCTGTAATGCTCTGATAATTTGATAACAGGGAAATAAGTTTATCTTTTGCAGCATCCAGATTGTCTTTTGCAAGTGACGTTAATAATTCCCATGCAAATATGACATTATAGCCATCCACGATAAGACGCTTTTCTTTTGGAGTCAGTATTGCCTTTGATGGTTTGGCAGTATAGGATTCAGAATGATTTGCCATCCTTTTTTTATATAATTTTTTCTTTGCGTTTTGATTGGCTGTCTGACCGGATAAAATTGCATCAATTTCGTCTAAACCAATGGAATAATCAAATGTTTCACGGCTTTGCATCTCATATTCAACCGGTGTGGTTTCCGGGATATCGGTATCATCGCTCACATGCATATAAGCCTTTACCTGATCCCATGGAACGATGAATCCGGAGCCGTGTGCACAGAATACAGATGACGTTGGGTTTCGCAGATCTGCTTCCGGGTCATACGGATGTGTATTGATTATTTCTTCTTCGTTATGACATGGTGTATATCCGCGAAAACTAACCTGAAATTCACCCTGTCCTTTTGTGTATGCCCGAACATGAAGCTGATAATCGCGTAATGTTGCAACAGGACCGTGTCCACGGAGGATTGCTCTGTCACCGCTTTGCTCAGGTGCTTCCATCACGGCATATAAGGACTGAAGATCTGTCATGGCATGTCCAATCATAGAACTTGGAATATCAAGGGTGAAATCATATTCCGGTTCCAGTATTATAGTGCCTGCTTCCATCAGTCCCTGACGGATCGCACGGTAAGTTGCCTGTCGGAAATCTCCCCCTTCCGTGTGTTTGTTATGGGCACGACCGTTTACTACTGTGAAATGAACATCCGTTAGTGGAGCTCCGATTTTTGTACCCCGATGTGTCCGTTCTAATAAATGTGTATAGATCAATCTCTGCCAGTTTTTGGACAGGATATCTTCTGAACAATCCAAAGATGCATCAACGCCACTACCCTGTTCAGCCGGTTCTATACGGATATGAGCTTCTGCATAATGACGCAAAGGTTCAAAATGTCCAACCCCGATGACAGGTTTTGCAATCGTTTCTTTGTATAAAATACTTCCACTGTCAAAGGTTGGTACTGCACCACATCGTTTTTTAATCAGTTCAGTCAGAATCTCGATTTGAACAGGTCCCATCAGCATGATTTGGATTGTTTCGTTATGTTCATTCCACGCCATATGAAGTTCCGGGAGTTCTTCATCGAGATCCTTGATTTTGGTATACATCAGTCGTGTACTGACAGATTCGTCAAAGTAAATCGTATAGGAGATAACTGGTTCAATACATGCCATTGGATTATCGGTGTAATTTCCAATGCCTTCACCAGCCCGGACGGTTTCTAATCCTGTCACACTGCAGACTGTGCCTGCAGAAGCATGTTGCAGTGCCTCAAATCGTTCTCCGTTATAAACGCGGATCTGGGTTATTTTTTCATCTCCGACTGCATCCCGAACCGACAGATTTCCCTGCATAATCTTGATATGTGCCAGTCGATTTCCTTTCTCGTCCCTGGTAATCTTGTATACACGGGCACCAAATGGCAGGGAACCTTGGACTCCATAAACATCTTTTGTATAGATATCCAACCCCTGTAACAGCATATTCACGCCAATTTCTTTCAATGCACTTCCAAAATAGCAAGGGAAAACCATGCGTGTATGGATCAGCGTCTGTATCTCAGGAACACAAAGCGTTTCTTCTTCCATAAAACGGTTTAAAATTGCTTCATCTCCGGATGCAATTGCCAGATTTTCATACAGATCATCCGGAATTGTAATCTCACCCTGTGTATAGTGTGTAAATGGAATGATTTTGTCCGACAATGTTTGTAATTCGGCAAGAATCTCTGCCTCAACCGTATCCGGCTGATCCATCTTGTTCACAAATATAAATACCGGAATGTGATACTCTTTCAGCAATCTCCAAACAGTTTTTGTATGTGCCTGAATTCCATCCGAGGCGCTGATTACAAGAATGGCATAGTCGAGCACCTGCAATGTACGTTCCATCTCTGCTGTAAAGTCTACGTGACCGGGCGTATCCAGTAACGTGATTTGTGTATCAGAAACAGTGAACTCTGCCTGTTTGGAAAATATAGTGATACCACGGCTTCGCTCCATTTCGTCATGATCGAGCAGGGTGTCTCCGTTATCGACTCTTCCAGCCTGTTTTTTTACACCGGTTTCATAGAGAAACTGTTCGGAAAGTGTCGTTTTACCGGCATCAACATGCGCAAGTATTCCAATTGTAATATGCTTTTTTTCTCCTTCAGGCATTGTCAGCAACCTCGCTTTTCTTTCGTTCATACAGTAACTATCATAACACAGTTTTTTTGTCTAGTCGATATTGGAATTTGTATGTATATTACAACGAGGTGGATTTATGTGGTATGCTGGCATTGGCACACAATCTGCCCCAACCTTCCAAAATATTGGGGATTTTTGAATCACCAGGCAACGGAATGGCACCATTTTTCAGATATGCTTTCATACGGTCACCATATAAAAAAGGATCATTTCCATCAGTAATCCCCCATTGCATAAGATTTGCAGCAGCCGCAGATACAAACGGTGCCGAAAATGATGTACCAGTCTGCAAAACATAACCACCACCGCTGCGTGCTGTCAGAATATTGACTCCCGGGGCGGCAAAATCCGGCTTTTGAATGGTGGTGCTGCCTTTACCCGAAAAGACAGCAATGCTTTGCAAAGACGGATCGTAAGCTGCCACACTGATTGCAATATCTGCTGTTGCAGGTATCGTCAATGACAAATCAGGAGTTGGTATTTCAAATTCTATGTCTGCACTCGTAGATGCTGCAACCGGAAGCCATGCATCAATTGCATAGTAATTGGATAAGAATGGACGTATTTCTATGCTCCAGTAACCGGATTGGATTGCTTCCGAAGCTGCATGAAATGAGAAAAATATCTCCTGCTTTTGATTGTAGGGACTTGGACTGCCAATCTGAATGGAGATATTGACTGAGCGAAACTGATAAGAATAAAACTGTCCCTGATTATCGGAATGCATAAAAATAGTGGTTTCACCACTCGGAGAGCGTACTTGAAACTGGTATGGATTCACCGGGTCAGACCAGAATTGTAGATTGAATACTGAAAGTCCGTCTTCAAGTGCTATACCAACGCTTTGGGCTTTTGAACCATGGATATACCGATGTCTTCCCGTGTTGCCTTCATTTCCCGTACCTGTAACGATTGTGATCTTTCCATTTGCCCGAAGGGTATTTATGTATTGTTCTATAAGAGAGTTTCCGGCATGATCTCCATAATTGTTTCCATAGCTTAAGTTTAATACGAGCGGCTGCCTGCGGTCTGCTGCATATCGGACGAGATAATCAATGGCACATAAAAATGCTGCTGTATCCGGCATTGCAGCCACAACAGCCAGCTCAGCCTCTGGGCTTAGTGCACTTATTATGCTTGCAACAGAAGTTCCATGCCCACTTATATCAAATCGCGGAATGTTTTGCCCGTTGCGGATGAAATCGTTAATTTGATTATATGTATAGACAGCTCCAAAAGCGTATGGAGCAGGTGCATTTCCTGACTGCATCTGATCCCAATAGGTGACAATACGGCTTTTTCCGTCATTTTTTCGGAATGCAGGATGATTGATATCTACACCAGAGTCGACAATGCCACAGACAATACCGTTACCGCGCAGAACCTGACCGGAAGTATCATACATGGGAAAACAGGACGCAATTCGTGTTTTGGCTGAGACAGCCTGTTCATATTCCATCCGCCTTGTCAGATCAATGTATAGAATCTGCGGAAGATAGGCAAGAACCTGAATCTGTTCTTTGGATGCAGAACCAATTGCGAACTGATTTAAAAGCGGTATCATAAGAATGTCAGTCTGTGTATGCAACTCATTATAATTGCCGCTATAACGCAATAGTATGGTATATGCACGTTCGCCAGTTTCCGTTTCCAGTGATAATTGCAGCCCTGTGCTTATTTTGTCGGAATAATTGACAAATACATCCATAATTCTCACACTTACTCTTTTTTATACTTTTTTTCTTCTTATAGCTATATATTTCTATGTCGAATAATCTTGTGATTTTACGAAATCAGAATACGAAATGCGACAGTGTTTTTTGAAACAATTCTTTATAATACTTACGAACAGTGAAAAGGAGGTGAATATGACATACATTGTTTATGCCGATGTGTTGTTTCTGTATCATGTGCTGATTAATCTAACACTCTTTTTTATGGTACAGACAATTCTTGGCCAGACCATAAGAATCTCCCGCACGTTACTTTGGACGATTCTTATGGCAGCTTTGTCAACCGGTATTTTTGTAATAACGAGATCAAATAGTTTTCTCTATTACATATTATATGGCATATGCTGCTTTTTTATGACATATTTTTTTACAAAATGTTGTAGAGCGCATGCGTCGCAGATTGTTGTTTTGCTGACAGTCATCGGATGCTGCATATGGCTTGCAGGTATGTTGGAGCTTTTTCGTGTTCAAAGCCGTCATGCACTGCATAATCCATTATTTTTTGAAGCATGTATCATATCAATTCTTCTGTGTCGCATAGTTCGGTGTTTGTATGAACGACGTGCAGCGAAAAAAAAGAATTATGTAGTAGAACTTGTATTTCCGGATAAAACAATCCGCGCAAATGCATTTCTGGATACAGGAAATCGCTTGAAAAATCCGTATACAAATAAACCGGCAATTGTAATTGATTATCACTTATTAAAACAGTATCTGCCGGAGCAAAGCTATGCGTATCTCGTACAATACCATAAAACAGGGCATTTTTCGTACACAAAGATGAACGGGAATGGCACATTAAGTTTCTATCCTCTCCCCTATCATACAATCGGAAATCGATTTTCATTTATGCCGGCAATTACGGTTCCTAAGCTCGTATATAAAAATGAGCATGCAGTCATATATGCTGTGACTGCGGGAATCAGCAGGGAATCATTTTTTGAAAATCAATATGATGTATTACTTAATGAAAAATTACAACCAATCAAGGAGGAACCAGTATGATTAGCATCGTCAGCAATAATATGATTCGCTTTAATATCAAGAGTATAGCCAATTATCTATTATTTCCAAAAAACGAAGTACATTACATCGGTGGAGCGGAGATCCTTCCGGCCCCGCTTTCAGCAGAAGAAGAAAATCTGCTATTAACACATCTCGATGATAATGTCTTAGAAGCCAGACAGACATTAATTGAACATAATCTGCGTCTGGTTGTATATATAGCGAAGAAATTCGATAACACAGGCGTTGGTGTGGAAGATTTAATATCCATAGGAACAATCGGTCTGATTAAAGCAATCAATACATTTAAATCCGATAAAAATATTAAGTTAGCTACCTATGCCAGCCGCTGTATTGAGAATGAAATTTTGATGCACCTGCGCCGGAATTTACGCGTCAAAACGGAAGTTTCCATTGATGAGCCATTGAATGTGGATTGGGATGGAAATGAATTGTTGTTATCAGATATTCTTGGCACAGAGGAAGACTCAGTCTATAAAGATATTGAAGATGAAGTGGATTTGAAACTTTTGGAACAGGCAATGGATATCTTGAGTGACCGGGAACGTACCATTATAGAACTTCGTTATGGAATTGGCCATGATGATGAAGAAATGACGCAAAAGGAAGTTGCAGATTTATTAGGGATTTCGCAGTCTTATATTTCTCGACTGGAGAAAAAAATCATCCGGCGTCTGAGAAAGGAGATGATTCGTCTAGGATAATTATCATAGCTGTGCTTTTCGCATGATGATTGTATAAAATGAAAAAAAGCGGGAATCCTTAAGTTTTAAGGAATCTCGCTTTTTCATTCAATGCCGGTGGCGGGACTTGAACCCGCACGATGTTGCCATCAACAGATTTTGAGTCTGCCTCGTCTGCCAATTCCGACACACCGGCGGAACATTTGATACTATATCATACATGAATACGCTTGTCAATAAAAAAACACATTCTATTTACGCATTTTGACTGTTATTCAGGGTTGGATTTTCTTTGCTACAACGACAAATCTTCCGTTTTCTGTATGGTACGCACAGGTTGAAAGCGTAATCAGAGAATCTCCGTAAGAAGCTTCTGTATCAATGGAATAGTTTGTAAGAGCTTTACATCCGGAGACAAATTGATTGAATTCAGATGCATCTGCAGCATTAAAAAACTGATAATATCGAAAATCTTGATCTTCTTCATTCATAATCCTTGTACGGAATGCTGCAATTACCTCATATGTTCCATTTCCGTAAATGGTATCAAACTGGATATATTTATGATTCTTATAAAAAGCTTCATCTTCGTATTTTAGAAGGTCATGAAACATTTTTCCGGTTTTCATATTATGACCATAAATCAGAATGTTATCAGACGGTCTTTGTATGCTGGAATCTGTGTCTGCAAACAATGTACCTGCGCTGCTGTATGCACCATAAAAATCCCGGTGAATATAATACTCTTCATCATCCGGCGTCTGCATGACCGGATAATCAATATTAGTATCTTCGATGGAAAGCCAGCCGATAAATGAATGATTTTCACGATACAAAGCTGCGTACTTTTTCTGGATTAGTACACCATTGATATTTACAAACTCAAGACCGGGTTCTGCATCCCCATCCGTTGCAATATACGCGGTTTCATCTGCGTCAGTTAGGTCTCCAATCTTTGCTTCGAGTTCCTGAAATTGCTCTTCGCTTTTTTTGCTTTGTAGAAAATAATATGCAAGATATCCGCCAGAGCCGATAAATACACAGATTAATACAATCAAACATAAATTATATAGGATATGCTTCTTTTTTTTCATAGATCAGATTAAAAATATTTCTTACTCCCCCATAGATTATTCTGTTTTAAGGCAGTATATTCTTCATATGCCTGATCCAGAATTTGTTTTTCATTCGGAAATTTTAATAAATGATACGCCTCGTGATATTTGTAATATCCGGAGTCCATAAAATATTCCTCTCGTTGTGGTTTACTGTAATAGCTGTCAGCCATCATCAGATACCAGTGTACATCTTTGTTTACGACATCGTAAGAGGTGTTAAATGTGTAGTTACTTTTTCCTACGTATTTGATAATCTGCGCGCTTACGCCGGTTTCCTCCTTTACTTCACGAAGAGCCGTCTCGTTATGCTGCTCACCTTCCTCGACGGTTCCTTTCGGAAGAACCCAGCCTTCGTATTTGTTCCTGTAATTCTTGTACAATAACAGGATTTTTCCTCGAAAGATTACCACACCACCACAGCTTGTTGCTTCAATCATTGCAATTCCTCCTGCTTTTTCCATTGGTGTGTACCAAAATTGAATTTATTATAGCAGATTCTATAGCATGTCGCAAGATTAACTATTTGCTGTAGTAGGCATCAAAAACCTGTCTGGCAACCCATGCACCGGTCACACCTGTGACATTAGATTGTTCGGCAATTGCACAGACAACGAGATCCGGATCATCCGGGTTGGAAAAACCTACAAACCATGAGTTACAGTTTCCTTCGTTATCAAACTCGGCAGTTCCTGTTTTGCCGGCAACCTGATACGAAAGTCCGGAGAAATAACCTGAGCCGGTACCATATTCGCAGACACCTTTCATATACTCAGTAAGTACGTTTGCCTCATCTGCACTCATAAGGGTTCCTGCCTGTTTGGAACGGAATGTCCGGATGGTTGCACCATCATCATTTTCAATTGAATCTATTGTATATGGTTTCATCAAAACACCGTCGTTAGCGATGGCTGACATGATCATTGCATTGTGCAGTGGCGTAATCTTTGTGTCTCCCTGTCCGATGACCGTCTGCGGAATCTCATCATTTGCAGAGCCTTTGTTTATCTTGAATTGGGAAGAATTATATGTTCCATCGTATGGCAGATCTTTGTTAAAAAGTAAATCTTCGGCTGTGGAACGATAAGATGCTTTGTCTAACGTTTCTCCTATTGTAGCAAAACTGACATTGCAGGAATATGCAAGGGCATCCGCCAAGGACAAATCACCATGTACATTGTTGTTGCTGCAACTGATTGTGACACCTGAAAATGTAGAGGTTCCGTCACAGTGAAAACGATAACTGTCATAGGTTGTTGGATTTTCGCGTATAAATTCCAAGAGGGATACGACCTTGAATGTAGAACCCGGTGCATATAATCCCTGTGTTGCACGGTTCAAAAGTATGGTACTCTGCGCCCCTTCTTCTGTCTGCAGATAACTCCATACATTTTCTATGTCGTTTGGATCATAATCTGGTTTGGAAACCATACATAATATCTTTCCTGTGGATGGTTCTATTGCGACAACCGCACCTTTACAGCTGCCAAGTGCGTTGTATGCTGCCGCCTGCAAATCGTAATCTACGGTAGTAACTACATTGTCACCGCGGTTTTTCTCTTCTTTGAATTCACGGTAGACGCGTTCGAATATATTTATATGGGAACGTAGCATATAAAAGTTACCGGAAAGCTCCAGCCCTGCTTTTCCGTACTCATCGTATCCGACCAGATGTGCAAACATATTGCTGTATGGATAAGAACGGCTTATATTTCCGTTTTCGTCGGTTTCGCTTGTTGCAATCACAACGCCATCACTTGTGATGATGTCTCCGCGTTCCACGGTACTCGCAAAGGAATCCTGTCTTACATTTCGCGAATTTGCAATCACCGTTTCGGATTTGAATTGCATGAAATAGATAACATAGGCAATCATACCGACAAACAAAGTAACCATCATATAAGTAATTACAATGATAGGACGGTTCTTGATCTTATTTTTCTTAATTCGTTGTTTTTCTTTCGCGATCAGCTCTTCTTCCGGTGTTAATGGCCGGCTGTTGCTGTTGTTCGCGGAGTTTTTGTCTTGCTTTTTCTTTTTCTCGCTCATATTTCACTGCCTCACTACTGCTTATTAGATAGACCCCCTGTGCAACTGCAAACAGGATCAAAGTGCTTAATACAGAACTTACACCATAACTTACAAGTGGAAGTGTAACTCCGGTTGACGGGATAAATTTGGTAACACCGCCAAGATTCAGGAAACACTGCACAATATAAATACTTGAAAATCCAAGGGCAACGTATTTATAAAATGGTTCTTTGCATTTCATTGCCACATTGGCAAATGAGATAAAAATGCTGACAATAACAAGAATCATCGCCAATCCAAAGATGACACCTAATTCTTCACAGATTGCGGAGAATATAAAATCACTCTCACTAACCGGTATGCTTCCGGCTGCGCCCTGTGTCAGACCGGAACCTGTATATCCGCCGGTTCCAATTGCGAAAAGTGACTGGGATAACTGATATCCGCCACCATCAATGTCTGCAAATGGATTCTGCCAGGCATGAACCCGGACCATGACGTGCCGGAACAGCGAATCTTTAAACAACGTGTATCCAAGCATGACAGCTCCTGCCCCAAGCGAGATTCCACCAATTAGAAATACTGGCCGGGAAGTCGCTACATAAACCATCAGTACATAGGTTATGTAAAAAATAACGGCTGCACCTAAGTCCTTTTCCAAAACTAAAACACCCATAAATGCGGCAGAGATTACTGCATTCACAAAAAGTTCTTTAAAGGTGCTTGCTTTTACCAGCATGGATGCTACAAAAAATACGAATAATATCTTAACAAACTCCATCGGTTGAAGTGAAAAACTTCCGATATGAATCCAGTTTCTGGAACCATATTTTTCGCTTCCAAGCCCCGGTATAAATACTGTAACAAGGAAAATCAGACCTGTAATCCCATAGAACACACCGAGATCCTTCATCTTCTTCCATTTCAGCATGATATATGGGATAAATGCTGTGATGATAAGACCTGCAGTTGCCATGATAAACTGTTTGACTGCAAGACTGAAGCTTAATCTCGTTAACATAATATATCCGATTAATAAAAGAAATGCTGCATTGTTTGTCAGAAGCCTTGAGGAGTCTTTGTAGATGCTGTGATACAGCACCATATATAATATGGCTACAAAGATCTGGGCAACATAAAAAATTACGATTTTCAGTTCTCCTAACCGCAGATACAAAATCAAATAACACAGGAAATGGATCATGAAAACATATCCAATCTGCTTATTCAGATTTTTTCTCTTTTTTTCTTCGTCTTTTGACGAAAGTACAGAAAAGCATTTTACAGTATATAAAACCATAAACAGCAAAACCAGATACTTTGAAATTTCACAGATAATGTTGACCATTATAATACACCTCGATATAAATGTCCGCCCGTCTTCTCTTTGAGTCTGCTGTCTTCTCCTGTCAGAATGCGAAGAATCTGTACTGTCTGGTCTTCTGTTTCGATTGTGAAACGCATCATATAACCGGCAGAATGCAAGTCAGAAAAATCGGGTTCTTTATATTTATCCAATATAGAATATGGAACTTTGTTGTAAATTACATTGTAACAATATTTGCAGTATGTTCTTGCATAAAAAGTATTCCCTCTCTCATCTGTGATGGAAAGCAGACCATCTTTCTTCGTACAATGCTGTTTTGATTTCTTCACACAATTCGCAGAAATCATAACAGGCTGGTATTCATAGAGCATCAGGCAGAGAGGCTCTTTTGCAAGCGTGGCTAATTCATCCAGCTTTAGTTCTCTTGGAGTTATAAAAGCAACCGGAGAAGAAAGCAATCCTTTTATAAATGCATGCGCCAGACGGTTGTAACAATACAGACCGGCATCACATAATATCCTGCATCCGGATGGCAGTTCCAAATCGTTTAAAATTGCCAGTTCATCAATGTTTCTAATATATATACCACGGATTTGCGTTTCTTGCAAATGTAACGCGTAATCTGAGTGAATGACATGTGGCAGTTCTATATAGATAGATATTGATGCGGGAGCCTGTTTTATGCAATCGGCATATATTGTATCAGGAACCGTGATTGCATCAACTTTCAGTTTCGTTTGTAAAAGCATTTTCTTTACAGCCAGAAACTGTGAGAAATCGGATACACTGATAATATGATCTGTTATATGTTCTGTAGTTGGAATATTTGGATTTTTTTCGACATTTCGTGTGTCATAAATTGCATCCCATGCGAGTTTCCCGGATGCCTCCCGGCGCTGAGCGGTTAAAATATTATCTTCCAGTTTTTCTAACACATCCCTGCGCATATTTTTTAGTACGCTGTTTGGTAAAAATACATTTCTATCAATATCGCAAACAAAATCATTTAGTATATATTCCGTATTTCCAAGCTGGGAAAACGGCTTTTTGATCATATCGTATGACGCATTTTGCTTTTGACTTTGCTCTACAATCTGGCTTGTAAGCGTAGCTTCATAATTGGTTCCCGATAATTCTCTTTGGACTGTTACAGATATTGGCATGCCAATGTGAGCGTTCAAAGTAAAAGTAATCGGTATTTTAGCAAATTTATCGATATAATCTTCCTGTACATGGTTTAGAATATGCGGGCATTTTGTTCGATATAGGATCTGTGTTTTTTTCAGCTGCCTGGTTTTAGGGCAGTTTAATGTCAGGGATTGTCCTGCTTTTCCGACTTTTGATGAAGTAATCTCAACAAAATCATCGTCAATAGTTGCCAATTCTAATACATCCTGTGGATATACATCTTCCTGCAAACGCATGGTAACTGTTCCTTTACCGATCTGTTCCAGTGTTCCGATTGCAACGCCCTGATTGTTTGGCCGTGCAAATGAAATCATCTCCGGCCCATTGTGACGGAAGAAATATCCATCAGAAAAACCACCACGGTTATAAATATTTGCCAGTTCAAAGGCAAGCGATTCTGCTTTCTTTTTGTTAAAATGTCCTTTTTGATAGTCGTCTACCATTGTACGGTATGCATGAACGGTTGATGCCACATAGTAGGCATTTTTCATACGACCTTCAATTTTTAAAGAATCGATACCGGCTTCTATGAGTTCCGGAATATAGAAAAGTGCACACATATCCTTCATAGACAGCAAATAGCTGTTATCGTAACATTTTCTGCATGGCTGAGCGCAACGTCCGCGATTTCCGCTTCTGCCACCGGCAAGAGAACTCATCAGACATTGTCCGCTATAAGAATAGCACATGGCTCCGTGAACGAAGGTTTCCACTTCGATATCTACGTGTTCTTTGATATCACGAATTTCCGCAAGAGACATCTCCCGGGCTGTGACAACTCTGGATGCCCCCTGCTCTTTCATAAGCTTTGCACCATAACGGGATGTAATATTCATCTGTGTGCTGCAATGGATGTCAATATCCGGAAACTGCGCTCTTACATAGGAGAAGACACCAAGATCCTGAATAATCAGTGCATCTCCGCCTGATTCATAGAATGGTTTGATATAATCATATAATTCAGATAGTTCATTTTGCTTTAATAATGTATTTACTGTCAGATAAACTTTTACACCATGCAGATGTGCATAGGAAACCGCTTTTACGATTGTTTCCTGATCAAAGTTTTCTGCATATGCTCGTGCACCAAAACAATTGCCGCCAATATAGCAGGCATCTGCACCTGCATGTATAGCGGCAATTAAAATGTCATAGGACCCGCAAGGTGCGAGCACTTCAATTTTTTTATGATTGTTATTCATTTCGGTTTTTCTCTGCCTCTAACTGAATAATCTTTCGCTGCAATGCGTTAATCTGTTCCTTATATTCTTCAATCATGCGGGCGGAACTCTCTAATTTAATCTGGGATTCAATCACTTCATGGCGAAGATCATATAACTGTTGTTCTTTGTTGCTATCCTCTGTCACCATGGAATCTGCTTGATTTTTCGCCTTGAAATAATCATCCGCAATATTCAATGCAAGCAAAATACCCTGATATTCTGTATTCATGCGACGATATTGGTCAGAAGTTTTACATTCTGCAATCTTACCGTTTATATAGGTTGCGACATTCTGAAGATAATCCTCACCTTCGTATCCGCTTAATGTATATACCTTCCCGTTGATGACAACCGGGATATCCACTTTGTTTGCCATAATACAAATTCTCCTTTGCTATTCTATCAGATTTTCCAATCCAAAATGTCGGTAACAATGTTCCGTAACAATTCTACCACGTGGTGTCCGATTTATAAAGCCATTTTTTATTAAATATGGTTCATACACTTCTTCCAGTGTGCCGGAATCTTCTCCGATGGCCGCCGCTAAAGTATCTAAGCCGACCGGACCACCACCGAATTTATGAATCATGGTTTCCAGAATATTCCGGTCTGTATTATCTAATCCCATGGAATCAACCTCCAGACGATCCAATGCTGTTTTCGCAACATCATAATCAATGAAGCCATTCCCTTCTACCTGGGCAAAATCTCGCACACGCTTTAAGAGCCTGTTTGCAAGACGCGGTGTACCACGTGAACGTTTGGCAACTTCCAAAGCACCTTCGTCATCGATTTTTACATCGAGAACCGAAGCTGAACGGATGATGATCTGCATTAATTCTGTCACATTGTAAAATTCCAACCGGTTTACTACGCCGAACCGATCTCGCAACGGGGCCGTCAACATGCCAGCTCGTGTTGTTGCACCGACTAATGTGAATTTGGGAAGATCTAATCGGATTGAACGGGCACCAGCACCTTTGCCAATGACAATATCAATTGCAAAATCTTCCATTGCCGGATATAAAACTTCTTCTACCTGTTTATTCAATCGATGGATTTCGTCGATAAACAGCACATCATTTTCAGATAAGTTATTTAAGATTGCAGCCAGGTCTCCGGGTTTATCAATTGCCGGACCGGAGGTAATCTTCAAATTCACCCCCATCTCTGTTGCGACAATGGATGCCAGTGTTGTTTTTCCAAGTCCCGGTGGTCCATACAGAAGTACATGATCTAATGGCTCGCCACGTTTTTTTGCCGCTTCGATAAATACACGAAGATTTTTTTTTGCTTTTTCCTGTCCGATATATTCAGACAGATGGCTGGGACGTAATCCTTGTTCTATTTTATCATCTTCCGGAATAATATCCGCCTGAATGATTCGTTCCATATATTGTTCTCCTGCTCATTCTTAGATAATATTCTTTAAAGCAGCTTTTAATAGTTGCTCTACAGTCATACCTTCACTGTTTGGTACTTTTTTGATAGCCCGAAGTGCTTCTACATTGGAATATCCAAGACTGCTTAAAGCCATGGCTGCTTCAGATATAAGATCTTCCGGTACGGATGTATCTGTGGTATTTTCTTCATAACTATCCAAAACATCTTCCAGATGGAATTTGTCACGAAGCTCAATAATTAATCGCTGGGCAGTTTTCGGACCGATACCATTTGCTTTTGCAATTGCTTTGTAATCATCTGATAATACCGCCATTCGTAGTTCATCTACAGACAGGCAGGACAGAATGGAAAGTGCACTTTTCGGTCCAACTCCACTGACATTGATTAACATTCGAAAAACCGAACGTTCTTCTTTTGTCAGAAATCCAAACAGACTCATATCATCTTCACGGACGTTCAGATGTGTGTAGATTATTGCCTGTTGATTCTTTGTCAATCTGGTAGTTGCCTGTGAAGAGGTAAATACTAAAAAGCCAACACCACCTGTTTCTACAATGATTTCATCACTTCCGATATCTGTGATAGTACCTTTAATATATGCAAGCATCTTGTTCTCCTAACAATGAAAGGAGTTGTCGCAACAATACGACAACTCCCTGTCTTTCCCTACACCGATTGTCTGGCTTATAAGAATTCAAATCCTTCGTCTTCTTCCTCACCATCTCCGATCATCATGCGATCCGGCTTTCTTGCGTCTTCAATCTCACCTACGAAGATTTCATCGTCATCATCGTTTGTTGCAGCAGTATGTACATCCTCTTCTGCCTTTTTAAAGAACTTAGATGATGCTGATTCCTTTGCAGGTTCCGGCTCTGCTTTTGGAGTTTCTGCCTTTGGCTTGGCAACACCCTCTAATTTATCACTCTGTGCTTTTGCTTTTGCAATAATATCAGCAGCGGTTGCTTCTGCGTTCTTGATAATCTGCTCTGCACGTTTCTTGGCTTCTACGCTGTCTCCTGCATCGGTTGATACATTCTCTGCCTGCTGAAGCTTGTTCTCAAGATCAAATAACTTGAGTCTGGTCTCTTCCATTGCTTTTGTGAGTTTATCAAATTTTTCTTTTGTTTCCTCATAATCTTTGGAAAGGTCGCTGTACGCTCTGAATACAGTGTCTTTGAAGCTGTCAACATCTGAGGCTTTGTAACCAAATAAGCCTTTTTTAAAGCTTGTTGATCTAATATCGTCTGGTCGTAACATTCTATTTCCTCCGTACATCATACTTTAGATAAAATTATATCATATTGCCTAAAAAAAACAAGCATTTTCTTTACTTCTATGGTATTTATGCTATAATTTAAAACAAATCAGGCAGGTTATAATGGATAAAACGGAAAGGTATTTTTCATGGAGAAAATAATAAATAATGCACATAAAAGCAAATTTCAGAAATTAGAAAATTATTATCCGTCGGAAGATCTGCTTGTGTTTGATATTGAAACTACGGGATTTACAGCAGAACATACGGTTTTGTACATGATTGGATGCGCCTATTATGAAAACCATCAATGGAAAATATGCCAGTGGTTTAATCAGGATGAGCAATCTGAAAAAAATATACTCGAGCAATTCTTTTCTTTTATGTGTAATTATAAGTATTTGATTACCTATAACGGAGATGGCTTTGACATTCCCTATCTTTCTAAAAAAGCGGCTTATTATAAGCTTGGAAATCCTTTCGCAGACAAAGAAAGCATTGATATCTATAAGCAGATTCGTTTTTTAAAGGAATATTTGCATATGGAAAATATGAAACAGAAAAGCGTAGAACGTTTTCTGGGGATTCACCGGCTGGATAAATATTCCGGTGGGGATTTAATCAAGGTATATCAGGATTATGTTAAACTTCCGGTCAAGACCAATAAGCAGCTTTTATTGCAGCATAATTATGAAGATCTGGAAGGCCTGCTGGATGCATCCAGTATGCTTGCTTATTGCAGATTGAAAGCAGGATGCCTGCTTGTGCGCAAGATGTCAGTTCGTCAGAACCGATTGCTTTTTTCGTTGGAGCTGGAATACCCGCTTCCACGCAGGATTACACTTGGGATTAATGACATCATGATTACCGGTTTTCAAAAAGAAGCTACAATCAATGCTCCGATTTACACAGAAGAACTGAAATTTTTCTTTGATAATTATAAAGAATATTATTATCTGCCTGCTGAAGATATGGCTGTACATAAAAGTGTTGCAAGCTATGTGGATAAAGACTATCGTGAACCGGCAAAAAAAGAAAACTGTTATCTTCGAAAGCGTGGATATTTTATCTCGCAGATTGATGAAGGTATTTTGTCCGGATACAAACGCACCTACGCAGAAAATGAATCCTTTATTGAATTAACGGATTCATTTCTGCAGGATCTTGATTTGCTGCATGCATATGCAAGGCATATAATAAGGCTGGCGCTTTCTTGAAGCGCCAGCCTTTTTCTTAGAATAAATCATCTTCCATATTGTCAAGGAATTCTTTGAAGGATTCTCTTGCACTGCTGATCTCGGATGGATTCTGTTTATTTAATATATCTTCAAACATATTAATCTCATGTTCCAAAAGCTTTCGCCTGTCTCCGATTGACTCTTCATACATACGGTCTGCACGTAGAAGTAACAGCTTGTTTGCCTCCTGTTCACGTGGATGAATCTTTAAAGAAGAAAGTTCTGCAAATCTTGCGTCAATCTCTTCATCTGTCAAATCGGTTTCCTCATTCTTAATCACCAGCCTTTTTTCTATATTAGTAGAAATGACTTTGACGATAACCTCCAATATAGAATTCACATCATAGGTGTATGTGACGTCAACTGATTCCTGTCCGGCTGGTCCGGGAGGAACCATTACTTCAATACTTCCTAGATAGACATTGTTTGCAGCAAGCCGGCTTTCTCCCTGTAAAATATCGACTTTGATATGTGTCTGGCGGTCACTGACGGTATAGAGTCGTTCAGTATGGCTGACCGGAATAACGGAATTACGCTCAATCAAAGGTAGATAATGCCCTGCTTCAATAACACCGCCAGCTCTTCTGGATACAACTTCTGTACCCAATGTAAATGGACAGACATCTGTCAGAATGATTTCTTTTACGGCTTCATTCCGTTCCTTCATAGCAGCCTGTGTTGCTGCACCTACTGCAACTACTTCGTCCGGATTGATGCTTGTATTCGGCAGACGTCCAAATAAACGGCTGACAAAACGACGTACGATGGAAAGCTTTGTAGAACCACCAACCAATATAACTTCTTCGATATCTTTTAATTTGATATTTGCATCCTTTAAGCTGCGTTCAATAGGCTTTCGGATACGTCCGAGCAATACCTGACAGGATTTCTCGTATTCATCCAGATCGATTTCGCTTTCAACAACTTCTCCGTTAATATTACATTTCATCGTTGATGTTTTTGCATCTGCAAATCCAAGCTTGCAAAGCTCTGCCTGCTTGTGAATGTGTGCGCGGGTTTTCTGATTAAGTGTATCCTCGTCAATCTCATGTTCACGCAAGAACATCTGTTCCAATACAACCGTGAAATCTTCACCACCGAGAAAATTATCTCCTGCAACCGCGCGAACCTCCATAATATTCTGATATAATTCCAGAATAGACACATCAAAGGTACCACCGCCCAAATCAAAAACAAGGAATTTGGTATCTGCATTCTTTTTGTCCAATCCATATGCAATGGCCGCTGCTGTTGGTTCACTTACAATCCGCTCTACAATAAAACCAGCCAGTTCTCCGGCTTTTTTTGTTGCTTTTCTCTGGGCATCATTAAAATATGCCGGTACGCTGATAACTGCTTCTGCAATCTCACATTTGAGATAACTTTCTGCATCTTCCTTTAATGATTTCAATACAAGACTGGAAAGTTCCTCCGCAGAGAATTTACGGGTTCCAAGGGTAAATACTTTAGAACTACCCATATTCCGTTTGAATACATCTGCTGTCTGATCCGGATACAGCAATTTTCGCTCTTTTGCTGTCTTGCCAACATAGACAACCCCTTCCTCATCCACACTGACTACGGACGGTGTAAGATTCTCCCCCAGACGGTTTGGGATGACCTTCGCGTGATCACCATCAAAATATGCAATTAAACTGTTAGTAGTTCCTAAATCAATTCCAACTATCATATATTCATCCTATTTCTTAATTTTATCATCTATTCGTTTTAAACATGCTTCATAAAAAGCGTTCTGTCCGCATATATTGATTGCTTCTTCGTACATACTTCGTGCCATTGCATAATTACGTTGTTTCTCGTACAAGACAGCTTGTTCGTAAATCACTCGATGACAGACACTGTAAAAGCAGCCTTTGCAACGCGGAACTTTCAATGCCTGACGTAAAAGGGTGAATGCGGTTGCATAATCTTTGGTCAGTCGGGAAATCCGGGACGATTTAATATATGCAAACGGTGTATTCATACGATCTTTGGCAATTGTTGCAAGTGGAAGATATTTCTTAATACTTCGAAGAGGTTTTAATTTTAGCATGCATTCTAACCACTCACTATAATAATTGGCTTCTTTTCGAGTGTCAAGTTCTATTGCTTTCTCATAAAGATTTTTTGCGTCTTCATATAGGCCGTTTTTACGGAAAACATCACCCATAACACCATAAGTAAGGATGTCTTTTTCATCTTTGCTAATTATATATTCAAAGGTCTCATGAGCTAAATCAATATATTCCTCATCTCCATAGATTTCAATCAGTTTACGTGCGCATGCCGGATCATCAATAAACGGCTGAAGCATGGAGATTGCCGTTTTCACATCTCCTATACGAACTAACAATACCGCATAGTCATATGCAATATCCGCGTTCCATTCAAAACGTTCGCGATATGTTTCATAGAGCTTTCTGCTTTCTGTAAACCAGTTCATACATTGGTATACACGTGCTAAAAACTGCATGCAGTCCTGTAGTAATTTGACATTATCCGGAGCAAGTGTATAAACCTTCTGATATGCATCCGCAGCCGCTTTAAAACTGTTCCTTGCCTCATGAATTCTTCCAATCTGCATATATGCAAATGCATTTTCAGGTTCCAGTTTGAGAAGCGTAAGGTAATCACTCATCGCATGATTGTAATCCTGCAAAATGAAATAGGCAGTTCCGCGGTCGCTGTATGCCTGTGCAATGGGGGATTTTTTTATCTGAACATCCAGATATGTGATGGATTTGTTCAACTCCCCAAGCTTCAGGTACATAGATCCTATATAGTAATTTACAAGAGACGTTCTGTCGTTTAACTCTCTGGTTTTTATAAATTGCTGTAAAGCCTCTTTGTACATACCGGTTTGTTTATAACAGATGCCGAGTAGCATTGTGACATCTTCAAAATGATCCATATCGGTCAGTTTCAAATTGGATTGCGCAACAATCTTTGCCAATGTTTGAACTGCCTGCTGCACATTCCCTTTACCAAAATAAAGCCTTGCGCGGCAGTAATCAATCCAGTCGCTTCCGTTTTTCATAGCATCAAACCGTTTGATTGTTGCCTGTGCATCTTCATATTGACGTGCATCCAGAAAAATTTCCGCTTCTATAGCATATGGCTGTGCAAGATACGGATATAGATGTATGGCACGTTCACAGGAATTATAAGTATCCTGTATATAATTCAATTCTCTGCATGCTTTTGCCTTGAACAGATATCCAACATAATCCTGTGGTTCTTTATCAATCAAAAATTCACAGGCTTTAAGACAGTATGCATATTTCCCCTGAAGATAGGATAACTCACAAAGGGCTTCATAAGACAGAATGATTTCTTCATGTTCTGTGGATAGTGCTTTCTTCAGATATTGCTCTGCCTGTGTATAGTCCTTCAACTTCATATAGCAGTCAGAAAGCAGAAAATTTACATACGGATATCGTTTCCGCTTCTTTTGTGCGTTTTCCGATTCATCATTTTCCGGAATGGATTCGATTAGATTTTCCCATGTGTGAAAACATTCTCTTGCATTTTTATAATCCGCATTTCCAAGGTAACATCGACCAAGCACGTTATAATATTCAAATTTTGTTTCCTGGTCCGGAGTTACTGTTTTCAAAAAGTCAATTGCTTCTTGAAACTGATAGCTTTGGTAATAACTCCAACCGATTTCCATCTTCGCTTTCAAATCATCCGGATATTCTTTCAAGCGCTTCCGGTTTTGTTCAATCATCTTCTGATTGGCACGTACCATACCAATACGTACATTGTCATCATAATGATTTTCCTTAAGCAGATCCATAAACAAGTCTCTGGATTCTTTATACAGTCCGGTACGAAAAGCAATCTCCGCCTGTTTGACGCGCACAAAATAATTATCCGTATCCAACGACTTTGCTCTGTCGTAAAACTCTTTTGCCTGGACATATTCCTGCCGGGTGATAGCAATATCTCCGCAAAATAACAAAATCGTAATATCCTCAGGGGCTGCTTCTGTCAATTTGATAGCATCCACGAAGATTGATTGTAGTTCATCCGCGTTAGTTTCAGCATAAAGATTGTCGAGATCGGAATGTTCTTTTTCTTCCTCTGACATAGCTTCAATCTTGTCAGCAAACGCATCATGACAGAATTGTAACCGGATGCGAAGCGCACAGAGTGTAAGATACTGATTCTTAAAAGAATAGGCATCACGAATATATATATACTTTTTTTCTGCTTCTTCTTTGTTATGCGCCCGAATCAGCCGGTCGAGTTCAATATAATCACGGATATAATCATCAATTTGCTGTGGAGTCTCGTCCCCTTGCAGATTGAATAATTCATAGTTGATAATATCATCATACTTCGCATTATTTAAGATATAATCGAGAAAATTCTCGGGAATACGTTCTGCAAGTTCCCTTTTATTTTCTGCAATATCAAACCGATCTACAATCACCTTCCATACTTTCTGTGGCAGGAATACATGCTCCAGTAAAAAATGCATAAGATCATCCAATGCATCTTCGCAAGTATCAAGCGCCACATAGAAATCAGTATCAAAAAGTGCCTGCCAGCAGTCTGGATTGATTCGTTGTTCAAAATGATTGTATATATCGGACAATGCATCCTGTTCTTCTGTAGACGTTTTTTTTGATTTTTCCGATGGTATTTCTTCCGATTGGTCAGCAAGGCGCACAGCCTCTTCGTACGCTTTCCGAAGTTCCATAAACCCTTCCGGATTATCTTCCGGATTGACAGAAGAAAGACGCATTCGATAGGCTTTCTTCAATGCGTCTTTATCCTTTGTCTGTTCAATTTTCAGAACATCCCATATATTCATTAAGATAACATTCCCTCAAGTGTTTCTCGGATTGCTTTGATAAAGTTCTCGCTGTTTAATACAGTGACATCTTTCATCGTTGTAATAAGTGCAAGATCCTTAGTCATCTTGCCATCTTCAATCGTCTTGATTGTAGCCTGCTCGAGCTTATCTGCAAATCCCATCAGCTCCGGGATATGGTCAAGCTCGCCACGTTTTCTCAAAGCACCTGTCCAAGCGAAAATCGTTGCAACAGAGTTTGTTGATGTTTCCTCACCTTTTAAGTGCTTGTAGTAATGTCTCTGAACGGTTCCGTGTGCTGCTTCGTACTCATATTTTCCATCCGGAGAAACAAGTACAGATGTCATCATGGCAAGAGAACCGAATGCAGACGAAATCATATCACTCATAACATCGCCATCGTAGTTCTTACAAGCCCAGATAAATCCACCCTCAGACTTCATAACACGGGCAACCGCATCATCAATCAGTGTATAGAAATACTCGATGCCTGCAGCGTCAAACTTCTCTTTGTATTCTTTATCGAAGATCTCCTGGAAGATATCTTTAAATGTATGGTCGTATTTCTTGGAAATCGTATCCTTTGTAGCAAACCACAGTGTCTGCTTTGTATCAAGTGCATAGTTAAAGCAGCTTCTTGCAAAGCTCTCGATGGACTTGTCGATATTATGCTGTCCCTGAATCACACCCGGGCCATCAAACTTATGAATTGTTTCCTTGATTACCTGTCCGTCCTCACCTGTAAATACAAGCTCGGCTGTACCGGCACCCGGCACATCGATTTCCACACTCTTATACACATCGCCGTATGCATGTCTTGCGATTGTGATAGGTTTCTTCCAGTTCTTTACGCAAGGCTCAATTCCCTTGACAACGATTGGGGCACGGAATACGGTTCCGTCTAAGATCGCACGAATCGTTCCGTTTGGACTCTTCCACATTTCTTTCAGGTTGTACTCTGTCATACGGGCAGCGTTCGGTGTGATTGTAGCACACTTGACTGCGACACCATACTTCTGTGTTGCGTATGCAGAATCAAAAGTAACCTTATCGTTTGTCTCGTTTCTGTACTCAAGGCCAAGGTCGTAATACTCGGACTTCAAGTCGATAAATGGGTAGATCAGTTCGTCCTTGATAATCTTCCAAAGGATTCGTGTCATCTCGTCTCCGTCCATCTCTACCAGTGGAGTCTTCATCTGAATTTTTGCCATTGTAATTATCCTCCTGAGTTTAATTGCTTGATTCGCGAATTGTATCCTATACGTTATCTAAGTATTGTCTGTAATTATATAATTGCTTGCAGACGCGCTCTCGCTCACTTCCACACGCAGTGGTACTAAATTCGCAAGATATAATAATTCATTGTTGAAAATATAGAACTTGCTCATTAAGTACCAGCGTGTTCCAATGGTCTGCAAACAAATTAATAATTACAGACAACACAATATACAATTTGAATGGATACAATTCGCTATTTACGTTATCTTATAAGTTATACACGATTGCTATTGTAACATATTGGCAGTTATTTGAAAATATCACTTTTTATAATAATCGTTGGATTGATTATTTATTTGTGTACGAAAATACAAATATCTGTGTTAATTACCTCAAAAATTTGACCTTAGGGTTATTGCTTGAAGGTGGTTTCATAATCGAGGAAGTCGACAAGGAAGTGTTTTTCCTTCAGGGCTTCTTCAATTTCGTCAAGAATATCTTCGCTTTCGGCTTCGATTGTGTGAAAATGGTAGCCGGAAGTTGTGTTTGATAAAAGGGAAGATTTGCTTGCTTTCAGGTCTTCAATAAATTTGCGGATGTCACGGCGGCTTTTGATGTTCAGCGGTGCCGTGACCTTGCCGTAGGTGCGGTGATTGACCATAACATCTAAAACGACTCCACCGAAATCGACAATCGTGCTTAATTCTTCTTCTGCCTGATCATCCGTGTGGCAGACCTTCACAATCCGCCGGCAATTCTGATTGTCCGCATCTTTCTCATACATATATCCACGTGGTGTCGATACGATTGAATGCCCCTTTGAGCGCAGCAATGCAATATCCTGCACGACAACCTGACGGCTAACATGGTAGATATCCCCGATTTTTCCACCCGACAACGGTTCATCAGAACGCAGTAACAATGCAAGCAGCTTCTCTCTGCGCTCATCACCGGATATAATTGTCTGCTCCATCTGCTTTTCCTCCTTGATTGATATTCATTCGTGCATACATAATTAAAAACAGCTGATAAGTATACATAATTAAATTATTGTAACCCGGCATACAAAATGATTAGTCAACCGAATGCAGATGCTTCAGACTGATATCTAAAATAGGTGCTGAGTGTGTCAGTGCACCACTGGATACGTAGTCTACACCAAGCTTTGTGATTGTCTCAATATTTTCTTTTGTAATATTTCCGGAACACTCCGTTTTGGCACGTCCGTCGATGATCTTAATTGCTTCCGCCATCAGATCCGGGGACATATTATCTAACATAATAATATCGGCACCAGCTTCCACTGCTTCTCTTACCATATCCAGATTCTCAGTTTCTACTTCAATCTTGCAGACAAACGATGCATAATCTCTTGCCATCTGAATTGCCTTTGCCACACCGCCTGCAGCATCAATGTGATTATCCTTCAGCATAACGGCATCAGACAGATTGTATCTGTGATTATTTCCACCGCCGGCACGAACCGCATATTTCTCGAAGATACGCATGCAAGGTGTTGTCTTTCTTGTGTCAAGCAGTTTGGTATTTGTCCCTTTTAAAAGTGCTGCAACATTGTTCGTATAGGTTGCAATACCACTCATGCGCTGCAGGTAATTCAGTGCCGTACGCTCACCGGATAGCAGCACACGGATATCTCCGACAACCGTTGCAAGCACCTGACCGTTTGTCACGGTATCGCCATCCTTGATCTGTTTTCCATCCTTCTTAGCAAAGATCACTTCCGTATTCGGATCCAACATCGTAAATACACGCTTAAATACCTGCAATCCGGCGATGATTCCGTCCTGTTTCGCAAGCAATGTAACTTCGCCCTTCTTATACTCCGGCATCACGGCATTTGTGCTGATATCTTCACTGTTGATATCCTCCTCCAAAGCCATCTTAATATACTTATCTGCAACTAACTGCATTGTAATCTCATTCATGTGTCTAATCTCCTTTTTTATTAAATGTACACGATCATTGTACATGATTTTTTGTATTGGTAGTACATATATTTTATTTTGAATTGTTCCATATACGATGTATTGAAACTAAGAAATTCTAAGATGTTCTGATATAAATTATGAACCCGTACGCAACCGCCGCCAATTCGCCATCCATGGCTCAGTGGCGGCTTGATTGAACATCGTGTTCAATCATTGCTGATATAGTACAGAACATCAAGAATTTCTAAGTTCCAAACATATTGTATATGCGAACATATTCAAAAATAAAATATATGTATCTACGTAATGGAATAATCATGCACAATGATCTATAAAATTTACACAAGCTCACCAATCATGTGCTTTGCAGCACGTTTTGCGAACACTAAACTTTCAAGCAAACTGTTGCTGGCTAAGCGGTTCTTTCCGTGTACCCCGTTACAGCTTGTTTCTCCGACGGCATACAAATGTGGCATCGTTGTGTGTGAAAACTTATCTACATGGATACCTCCCATGAAATAATGCTGTGCCGGAACGATCGGAATCGGCATCATCAGAATATCAAAGCCATACTTCATGCAATGCTCGTAGATATGCGGAAAATGGTTCAGGATTGTCTCGCGTGGAACATTCTCAAAGGATAAGAATTCGTATTTCACGCCTTCTTTTTCCATCTCTGCCTGAATCGCCTTCGTCACAACATCTCGCGGCTGCAATTCGTCGACGAAACGCTCTTTCTTGTGATTCAAGATAATTGCACCCTCACCTCTTGCCGACTCTGAAATCAGGAAACTTCTGCCCGGATTCTCCGTGTAAAAGCAGGTTGGATGAATCTGTACATAGTCCATATGCTCTAATTCTACGCCGTGTTTTTTCGCAATCTCACAGCCATCGCCGGTCAGGATCGGGTAGTTCGTGGAATGTTTGTATTGTCCGCCGATTCCACCTGTTGCAAATACTGTGTTTTCCGCATAGATCTCTAATTCTTCACCATCCGCACATTTTGCAAGTATACCCACGCAGGCATGATTGATATCCTCTATAATATCAGTCATTGTTGTATGTTCAAAAATGGTAACATTGTTCAACTGCTTCACAGCAGATAATAAACGGGTCGTAATCTCTTCCCCGGTTATATCCTCATGGAAGCAGATACGCGGCTTAGAATGTGCTCCTTCCTTTGTATAGGCAAGACTTCCGTCTGCGTTTCTCTCAAATTCCACACCGTATCCGATCAGATCGTTGATGACATCCCGACTGCCACGGATCATGATGTCAACACTTTCCTTGCGGTTTTCATAATGACCGGCACGCATGGTATCCTCAAAATAGGAATCATAGTCGTCCTCGTCTAGCAGCACGCAGATACCGCCCTGAGCCAGCATCGAATCACAGGTTTCAAGCTCTGCTTTTGAAAGCATCAAAATCTGTTTGTCTTCCGGTAAATTCAATGCTGTATATAATCCACCGACACCGCAGCCGACGATCACAACATCGTAATGTAATTCTCGCATCTTCCTGTCTCCTTTGAATTTATACCTGTACATAACTCAAAAACGCAGACATTCCGCCTGCGTTTTCGCTCCGAATGTACATGCAGTATAGCACATGTTTTGACAGGTGACAAGACACCTATATCGGAAAGATTAATTTTATTTCAGTTCCGACATTTAATGCACTTTCAATCTTGATCTCCGCATTGTGCAGCTTTGCGCCATGCTTTACAATAGAAAGTCCAAGCCCCGTACCGCCTATTTCCTTGGAATGGCTCTTATCGACCCGGTAAAAACGTTCAAATATCCGGTCAAGCTGGTCTGCCGGAATTCCGATGCCGGAATCTTTGACGCAAAACTCACAACGATGTTTTTCCTTTTTGATCGTGACATCTATGGTGCCATCCTCTTTGTTATATTTAATGGCATTTTCAATCAGATTGTATACCATCTCTTCTAACACAGAATGTATACCGGAAATCATCATATGCTCACCCTGCAGATTGATTTTGATATGCCGTTCCTCTGCTACCGGCTCCAAATGATGGATTTCGATTCTTGACAGGTCATATATATCAATCGGAGTTTTTTCCACTGCCTGCTCTCCCTCATCGAGCTGGGACAGCTTGATGATATCTTCTACCAGATGGATCAGCCGGCGTGCTTCGTCATAGATCTTACCTGCAAATGTTTTGACATCCTTTTCGTCAACAATTCCATTTTTAATAATTTCTGCAATGCCGGATATGGAAGTAAGCGGTGTCTTTAATTCGTGCGATACGTTCGCCGAGAATTCTCGTCTCAAATTCTCGCGTTCTTCCTTCTCTGTGACATCCGTGATGATAACTACCGCACCGGCAACCTCGTTATTCCGGAATACCGGATTCGCATAGATATTATAAAAGCGTCCCTTAACCGGACAGATATACTCGCTGTGGATCCCCTGGATCGCCTTCTTGATACAGTCGATAAACTCTTCCGACCGGTTAATCTCCAACACATGTTTTCCATCTACCGATTCATCCACATCAAACAAGGTTGAGATACTTCGGTTGTGTGAGAGAACAATTTCCTTTTTATCCACAACAAGAAAACCTTCCTGCATGTTTTCCGTAATCAGTGCAAACTCATTTTTCTGTGTCTGCAGCTGCGTCATCGCTTTCTGAATCTGTTCATTCTGGATGCGGATTTTACGGATAAACGGTGACAACTCGTCATAAACCGTCGATTCATCCGGATGATCTAAGTCGATTGCTTCTAACGGTGTTGTAATCTGTCTCGATAAGCGGTAGGCAAGAATCGCAGAAAATTCAACACCAAGCAGTAATACGAGAATAATCGGAAGCAGCACCTTCATCAAAAGGGCAGGTACCGATTTACGGACTACAGAGACACGGACTACACTTCCGTCCGCGATACGGATGGCGTGGTAGATTGTCTCCTCGGAAAGCGTCTTCGAATACCTTACGCTTGTGCCTGCTGAAGATGTCATTGCCTGTTTGATCTCTGTACGATTTTTATGATTTTCCATCGTATGGGGATCGGCTTTGTTGTCATAAAGGACTGTTCCGTCTGCCGCAACCCAGGTGATACGCTTTTCATTCTCATCAAGGTCAGTGAGAAAATCCAGTCCGGATAGGTTGACCCCTTCCGCAATATAGCCTGCCGCCTGATTCAGGGAGGCAACGTATTGCTTGTTAAAATAGCTGTATAAGACACCGATGATGGATATGCCGCATAGAACAACCAAAAGGAGGATGATTAAAATTGTATTCTTGAATATCTTCTTTTTCATCTTAATCTCCGATCTTGTAGCCGACACCGCGGACGGTTTCAATCATATTCCCGGCTTCCTTTAATTTCATCCGGAGACTTCGTATATGGACGTCAACCGTACGGCTTTCCCCGTCGAATTCATATCCCCAGATACGGTTTAGCAGCTGATCACGTGTAAACACCTGCCCTTGGTTTTCCATAAACAGATGCAGAAGTTCAAACTCCTTCAATGTAAGATTGATGCGCTCTCCATCCACTAAAACAATGTGGCGCTTTGTATCTAAGGCAATACTTCCTGCAATAAGCTTCTCACCGTCATCTGTCGTATCTGCACGGTTTTCTGTCCGGCGAAGCAAAGCCTTGATTCTGGCAACTAACTCCATAATGCCAAACGGCTTCGGCACATAGTCATCCGCACCGCTGTCAAGCCCCAGTACTTTGTCGTATTCACTATCCTTTGCAGTTAACATAATTACCGGAACCTCTTTGGTATCAGCATGTTCCCGCAGCTTTTTTAAGACAGACAAGCCATCCTCCTCCGGCAGCATGATATCAAGCAGAATCAGGGACGGAAGTGTTTCTTCCATCCCTGCCCAGAATTCTGATGGACGTTCAAAGCCTTTTGCTTCCAAATCCATGTGACATAATGTGTAAACTACAAATTCACGTATGCTATTGTCATCTTCTAAAACATAAATCATTTTATATATGCTCTCCTGTGATTGAATAATACACCCATTCCGCAACATTCGTTGCATGGTCGCCTATTCTTTCATAATACTTTGCAATCATGATAATGTCTATATAAAATTCACCATCTTCTGCTTTTTTTCCGATCTCTTTAATGAGACGTTTCTTTACCGAATCAAATAATGCATCGACTTTATCATCAGCCTGCATCACAGTGATCGCCAGATCCTTGTCTTTTTTGACATATGCCTCCACAGCATTTGACAGCATATCTTTCGCAGCACCTGACATTTCTTCAAGGTCTTTAAATTCCTTTAAGTCATAGGGTGCTGTGAAACGAATCATATCCGCGATATCGGCGCATTGGTCACCAATCCGTTCGAGATCAGATATAAGCTTTAATGCAGCTGATACAAAACGGAAATCCGATGCGACCGGCTGCTGCTTTAAAAGCAGGCTCATACAGATATGCTCGATATTATGCTCGCTTTTGTCGATCTCCTCTTCCACTGCATGGGATTTCGATGTGTATTTGGCATCGCCGCAAAAAAGCGCCTTTGTAGTACCCGCGATTACCTTCTCGCAAAGTGCACCCATACGGATCAGTTCGACATTCAGATTCTCTAATTGCTTCTCGTATTCATTTCTCATAATTTATCAACCAAACCTTCCTGTGATATAATCCTCTGTCCGCTTGTCGCTTGGATTTGCAAACAGTTTCTCTGTATTGTCAAACTCAACAACTTCTCCGAGCAGGAAAAATGCTGTATTATCTGAGATACGTGCAGCCTGCTGCATATTGTGTGTTACCATGATGATCGTATATTTATCTTTCAGATCGACAGCCAGATCCTCAATCTTCGAGGTGGAAATCGGATCGAGGGCAGATGTCGGCTCATCCATCAAAAGCACATCCGGTTCCACCGCAAGTGCACGCGCAATACACAGACGCTGCTGCTGTCCACCTGACATACCGAGCGCGCTTTTCTTCAGACGGTCCTTGACTTCATCCCAGATAGCAGCCTGCTTTAAGGAACGTTCCACAATTTCATCTAATTCTGCTTTTTTATGGATTCCGTGTGTACGCGGTCCATATGCAATATTGTCGTAGATGCTCATCGGAAACGGATTTGGTTTTTGAAACACCATGCCGACGCGCTTGCGCAATGTATTGACATCCATTCCTTTGTATATATTTTCGCCATCCAGTGTTACCTCGCCTGTGATCTTGCATCCTTCGACCAGATCATTCATTCGATTCAGGCTTTTTAAAAGTGTGGATTTTCCACAGCCGGACGGACCGATGAACGCAGTAATCTTTGTTGATGGAATATCCAAGTTGATATCTTTTAACGCATGGAAATCGCTGTAATATAAATCCATGTCCTTAATTTTAAAATTACCCATTTTTTCCTCCAAATTCCAGTACTTATTTTGCCTGCAGTTTTTTGGCAAGCTTTCCGGATGCTGCATTGATTATGACAACCATTACAAGCAGCACAACGGCGGTTGCATATGCCTGCTTTGTGTAGAGTCCTTCCGAAAGCAGTTTATACATATGAACAGCCAGTGTACATCCGGAATCAAATAAGCTTTTTGGTATCTCGGCAGTTGTACCGGATGTAAAGATTAAAGCGGCCGTCTCACCGACGATACGTCCGATTGCCAGAATAACTCCGGATAAAATACCGGGTACCGCAGATGGAAGAACAACCTTGAATATCGTCCGTAGTCTACCGGCTCCAAGTCCGAAGCTTCCTTCCCGGTAAGAATCCGGTACGCTTAAGAGCGCTTCTTCTGTCGTACGCATAATGGTTGGAAGCACCATAATGGAAAGTGTAAGTGCACCACCGAAGAACGAAAGCCCCCAGCCGAATGCGATAACAAACATCAGATATCCGAACAGACCATAGACAATGGAAGGGATACCGGATAATGTCTCGGTTGTGATTCTGACAACACTCACAAGTTTATTTCCGCGCTTGGCATATTCTACCAGATAAATAGCAGAACAAATACCGATTGGAACTGCGATGAGCAGGGAAAGCGCGGTCATAAGAAATGTATTGATAATGGCCGGAAGCATCGATACATTTTCGGTTGTATATTTCCATGCAAAAAGCTCCGGAGAAAGATTCATGATACCATTTGCCAGAATATAGATAACAAGTGCGCCGAGCACGCCAACCGTAATGACAGCAGATACAGTGACTGCAATCAGTAAAAACATGGAAAACGGCCGTTTTTTGTATGCAGCGAGCTTATCCTTCCAGGTAACGACATTGATCGGCCTGATTGCTTCCATATCTGCCTTTGCTGCTACAGCTTGTTCACTCATGCCTATTTCGCCCCTTTCTTTTTCACAACTGAGAACAACAGATTAATAATCAGGATGAATACGAACAGAACCACTCCGGTTGCTATCAGTGCTTCTCTGTGCAAATCTGTTGCATATCCGAGCTCCAGTACAATATTCGATGTAAGTGTCCGCACACCGGCTAACAAACTGTCCGGCATAACTGCATGGTTTCCGGCAATCATGATGACTGCCATTGTCTCACCGATCGCACGTCCGATTCCAAGAATGATGGCTGCAAGGATTCCGGATTTTGCTGCAGGGAGTACTGCCTTGAAGACACTTCTCTCATGCGTATCACCGAGTGCTAACGCTCCTTCGTAATAGCTTTCCGGAACCGCACGGATTGCCGATTCCGATACACTGATGATAGTTGGCAGAATCATGATTCCAAGCAGGATGCAGGCGGTCAGAATATTTTTACCGCTTCCGCCGAATGTGTTCCGGATCATCGGTGTGATCACAACCAGACCGAAGAATCCATATACAATGGATGGAATACCTGCAAGCAGATCCACAGCCGGTTTCATAATCTTATGAAGCTTCGGTGGACAGAACTTTGCCATGAATACGGCACATAAAAGTCCGATTGGAACACCGATGATGATTGCACCTGCTGTCACATAGATACTGCCGATGATCATAGGGAAGATACCGAATTTATTCGCACCCGGCATCCATGTTTTACCAAATATGAAATTCACAAATCCGATCTGCCGGATGGCAGGTACGCCATTGGCAAACATGAACAGACATATCATGGCGACTGCCAGTATGGACATACAGGCAGCCACCAGGAATACGATATGCATAGTTCTTTCTTTTACTTTCGTCATAGTATGCCTCGTATTTTCTTTCTGATAAGTTTTTATCAATCTATTACTTTACTTCTGACCACTTTGTGATAGAGCCTGTGTAGATGCTCTTTACCTGATCGCTTGTAAGACCATCGACGTCGTTGTTTTTATTTACAACAACTGCGATACCATCAATTGCGATCACTGTCGGTGTAAGACCTGCACTAAGCTCGCTGTCTTTGAGCTCTCTGGATGCCATACCGATATCGCAGACACCTTCTGCCGCACTTGTCATACCTGTTGTAGAGTCACTCTGCTGTACTTCAATCTGTACATCCGGATTGACTGCAACATATGCCTCCTTGAGCTTCTCCATAACCGGTGTTACGGAAGATGAACCTGCAACATTGATCTTACCCTTTACGCCTGCAGCCTTGAATGCACCTGTATTACCCTGGCTGATATATCCTGCATCTTCAACAACCTTCTGTCCATCCTCACTTAAGATGAAGTTGATGAAATCCTGTGTTACTTCATTTGGGGTACCCTTTGTTGCAATGTTGAACGGACGGGATACCTTGTAGCTTCCGTTTGAGATATTATCAGCGGTTGCTTCCGCACCATCAATTTTCAATGCCTTTACAGAATCATCCAGGGAACCAAGCGATATGTATCCGATGGCTGCCTCATCATCTGCTACGCTCGTCATCATAACGGATGTTGAGTTTGTGATATCTGCAGTAGAGATTGTATTATCAATCTTGTTACCATCTGCATCCTTCTCCTCGATACCGAACAGTTCGATAAATGCGCCTCTTGTACCGGATCCATCCTCACGGGAAATTACGGTGATATCATCACTTGCTGCTTTACCACATCCTGTCATTGCTCCCATAAGCATGGCTGATGCTAAAACTCCAATGATTGCTTTCTTTAACTTTCTCATTTTCTCTGTCTCCTTTTTCTCTTAAAGATTTTCTTTTTGATTTAACTTACAAATGAGAATATACAGAATGTAAGTAAAGTGCGTTATCGTAGTTTTGTAAAATGTACGTAAAACAAGTGTCTGTATAAAAATGAATTGATGTCATATACGATGTATTGAAACTAAAAAGTGCTAAATGTTCTGATCTACGGTATTTTACCGTACGCAACCGCCGCCAATTCGCCATCCGTGGCTCAGTGGCGGCTTGTTTGAACATCGTGTTCAAACATTGCTAATGTAATACAGAACATTAAGCACTTCTAAGTTTCAAACATATGTATATGACATCAATTCATTTTATATCGAATATACTTCTTTTACTACAATAATGAGTTAATGAAATAACACACTTTTCAGCTTTTATGTTATTTAATTACTTTCTATTCTAAATTAACAGTTCCTTGTAATATTCTGCGTAGTCGCGGCGATTCTCTTTTGTGAAAGCGATTGCAGAACGGGGATGCTGGTTTAAAAGTCCGGTCATCAGGTACTGGAGATCGTAGCCCCAGACGATGCCGTCATCCTTTAATTTCATCATGTGGTCTTCAATGAATTTGAATACCGGGTATACGTTGTATTTTGGATTTTTCAGGAATCCAAGCAATAGCTCCATCGCGCAGTTGCCGGCTCCTCTTCCCATGGACAGGTAGGTTCCGTCTAACCAGTCTACACCATCACCACACGCTTCAATCGTATTTGCAAAGGCGAGCTGCTGGTTGTTGTGTGCATGGATACCGATCTTCTTATTGTATTTCGCTGCGAAATTCAGGTACAAATCAGCGATACGGGCAATCTGCTCCGGATACAGCGAACCAAAGCTGTCCACAATGTAGATAACATCAACCGGTGTCTTGCCAAGCATATCAAGTGCAACCTTGATGTCTTCCTCCTGTGAATTCGAGATAGCCATGATATTACAGCTTGTCTCGTATCCCTTCTTTGCCGCATCCTCTACCATGTCGATTGCTTCCGGCATCTGATGGATGTATGCTGCCACGCGGACTAAATCAACCGGTGAATTTACTTTCTCATCGAAATCGTTCTTATCATGGCGCCCGATATCTGCCATGATTGCAAGCTTTAAGTCTGTGTCGTTATCTCCAACGATCTCGCGGATATGGTCATCACTACAGAATTTCCATTTACCGAACTTCGATTCATCAAATACCTTCTTCGATGCACGATAACCCATCTCCATATAGTCAACACCTGCGTCGATATTTGCCTGATACAATGCTTTTACAAAGTCATCTGTAAAATAAAAGTCATTCACCAGTCCACCATCACGTAAGGTTGCGTCTACTACCTTGATACTTTCCCGAAATCCAAGTAAATTTGATAATTCTTTCATGTCTTTGTTCCTCATCTTTCTTTCTCTGTCGCGTTACTGCTTTAATGCAATAAAGAGAATATGGATATATTAACAGAGATTTTCCGGATAGTCAACCCCAATATTTTTCTACTGCTTTTTCATATGACAATCCACCGTCTTTGCGTAATCGTCCCAGATGCATAATGGATTTTTTTCACAGTATCCGTCTCAAATTCCACTCCCGGAGAAAGAAAAAGCGCCTGTGTATGGCGTTAACAGGCGCTCCTATGACAGTAATATTTATTCACTGTCAGTCGAGAGGAAGTCTCGAATCTATACATAATACTGATGGCGCAGTATTGTATAGCGGATGTAATTGTTATAACAGTATGCATACAGGAAAGCTATGTCTATGTACCTATGCATGTATCTCATTGTTTTTGTAAGCTTGTGCATATTGTGCTTCCTGTGCATTGATATGACAGTCTCCCTGTTTTGGAAGGTAGATACCGTTGATCTGCTCTCTTGCCTTCTGGTCATCCTCGTAGAACAATTCAAAATCATCGAGAATCCGGGCTTTGATTGCAGGATCATAGACCGGAGCCGCTACCTCTACACGGTGAACGGTATTCCGTGTCATAAAATCGGCAGAAGCAATATACACCTTCGGGTCATCTTTGCCGAATATATAGATTCTGGAATGTTCCAGAAATCTTCCTACAATGCTGATGATTCGGATATTATCCGTCTCTCCAGCCACGCCTGATTTCAGGCAGCAGATTCCACGCACGATCATGCGGATTTTCACGCCGGATTTGCCGGCCTCGATAAGCTTGTCGATGATCTTCTTATCCGTCAGGGAATTGATTTTCACACCGACATAACCTTCTTTTCCTTCCTTCGCCTTTGCAATTTCTTCATCAATCATTGCAAGGACCTTATTCTGCAGGCAGTTTGGAGCTACAAGCAGATGCTCTGTCTCATCGACGGTAGTTCCCATTGACAAATGATTGAACACATTGGCAGCTTCATTTCCGATATCTACCGAAGATGTGATCAGAGAATAGTCAGTGTATATACGGGAAGTCTTCTCGTTGTAATTACCGGTACCAATCTGTGTGATATATTCGATTTTATTATTCCGCTTTCCTGTGATCAGACAGAGTTTGGAATGTACCTTCATATGATTCAATCCATAGATTACGCGGCATCCGGCATCCTCAAGCTGTCTCGACCAGCGGATGTTATTCTCCTCGTCAAAACGTGCCCGTAGTTCGACTAACACAACAACCTCTTTGCCCTGCTCTGCGGCTTCAACCAACGCCTCTACAATCTTCGAATCGCTGGCAAGACGATATAAGGTCATCTTGATTGATACGACCTCCGGATCATTTGCTGCCTCATTTAAGAGCTGGATAAAAGGCTTCATGCTCTCATATGGGTAAGACAGGAATAAATCACGCTCTCTAACCTGTTCCATCACCGGGCGTGTCCGGTCTATCATAGCCGGCTGCTGTGGCACGCGGCGTTCGTAAAATAAATGCTTTTCATTTCGAAGCAGATCCTCCACCTTGAATAAGAACGACAGGTCAAGTGGTGAGATGGAATGAAATACCTGCTTTTTTGTGAGGTCTAAAAATCCACACATTTTCTCGATGATGGAGTCATTCATCATTCTTGTATATTCCATACGGAGCGGGCACAAACGGCTTCTTGTACGAAGCACCTTCTCCACCCCCTTGCGGTAATCTTTTTCATCATCGTCTAATGCATCATCCACGTCTATTTCCGCACTCCGCAGGATACGGATCAGGGATTTGCTGATTACCTTATAACCCGGGAATACTTCCCCAACAAAATGCAGAATCAATTCTTCTGCGAGCATAAAACGTCTTCCGTCGGAAGAAACCGGGATCATGCGCTTAATGACCGGATTGTTACATGGAATAATGCCAATCTTCGTATTGTTAGATTTTGTTCGCAGCTCTACCACAGCGTAGATTTCCTTGTTACGTAAAAATGGAAATGGCTGGCGTTTGCCGACAACCTGTGGTGAAATAAACGGCTGGATCTCATTCTCAAAGTAAAGCTTCATGGAATCCTGCTCATCCTCGTTCAGATCCTTATACAAAAGCTCCTTGACACCATATTCTTCCATCTCATACATCAGGCGCAGGTAGATTTCGTCCTTCTTCTCCCGAAGCTTCTTCTCCTTGACGATAATGCGGTCAAGCTGTTCCTGACAGGTCATATTCGTCTTATTTTCGCGGACTTTACTGTCTTTTCCTGCGTCTAACGAACCAACACGCACCATTAGGAACTCATCGAGATTACTTTGGAAGATTGACACGAACGACAGACGTTCGCAGAGCGGATTGTTCTCATCCACTGCTTCTTCCAATACTCTTTTATTGAACTTTAACCAGGAAAGTTCCCGGTTATCATAAATTGTTTCCTGTAACATGTTATTTTCCTCCGTATTTTCGGTTATCGTTTCTGTTTCTTTGTTACGTTTCTTTAATATTTTACGAAACAGATTTTTTATTTTATTGAATATCATTCCAAGATGTGATGTTTCCATTGAAGATACCTTTCAATTCATCTTTTGTTACCTGATTGATCGGATTATCCTTTTGGACAATCACTGCGATTCCGTCCGTTGCGATCACCGTTGATTCTACAAGATCTGTCTCGTAATCCTTTAGGCTGCGTGATACCATAGCCATATCGGATTTTCCTTCCATGGCATCGTTCAACCCCTTCGTAGAATCTGTCGCATACACATGGATCGTTGCATTTTTATTCACTGCCATATACGCATCTGCAAGCTCCGAAAGCAGCTCTGCCATAGAGGAAGAACCGCGGATGCTGAGTGTTCCCTGTGCATCCGGATCTGCCAGAAATGTTGTCTCTTCCGCCACTGGCACATATGTCTGACCCACGATTTTCTGACCGGCACCTGCTATATATTTGACAAAATCATCCCGCAGTGCATTCGGGCTGTCTACCCATGCAAGTGTAAAATCTCTGGTCAATGGATACGCATGATCTGCAATACTTTCTCTGGTACAGACAATTCCATCTACAGCAAGTGCTTTGGAATCTCCCTGCATTTGTCCGTAGGATACATATCCGATTCCGTTTTTTAATACATTAATAGCGCTCGCCATGGCACTCCCGCTTGATAAAACCATGCACTGTTTCATATCCTTGTATTTATCCGTGTTATCATCAGACATGGAAATCCCGAGATATTCTTCAAACTGGCTCCTGGTACCGGAACCATCCTCACGAACCTGCACCGAAATCATACCAAGGGAAGAAGCGTCTCCATTTGTTCCGGCAAATGCATAGTCCTGCGTTTCTTTTTTTCCACAGCTGCATAAGGATGCAGCCAATGTACCCACGCACAAAAAACTTACGATGCATATTCGAAATCTATGTTTTGCTCTAAGCTTCATGCTATGCTTCCTCCAATTCCAGGAAACGGACATTGTCCATCACTTCTTCCACCATGCCGCTACAGCTGTCACCGATACGCTCTAAGCTGTGAAGCATATTGGAAAACGGATAGGTAAATTCCGGTTTGCAATTTTTCTTGCGCAGACGTTTTAAATGGTTCTTATTAAAGCGTTTCTCCATACTGCGAAGTTCTTTTCTATAATCAAGTACTTTTTTCGCAAGCTTCGAATCACCATTGTCGAGAGCAGAAATTGTCGTTTGATACATCACTTCCACTGCATCAATTCCTCTGGCAAGCTCTTCCATGGCGTCCTTTGAAAACTTATATTTTCCTTCGAGTTTTGCACGGAGCACTGGTGTAATATCCTCGCACCGTTTGCTGACACGGGCGATATCGTTTAATACATACATAAGTCCGGCTGTTGTGGAGGACTGTTCTTCCGTAAGCGAACCTGTCGAAAACATGCTGGAAATATAGCTGACGGTATCTTCATCAATCTGGTCTACCAGCTTTCCATCTTCTTCGAGATTTGTAAGTGCTTTGCTATCATTGTTTAAAACGATTGCCTTCATATTCCCGATCATTTCAGCAACAAGACGTCCGGCGCGACGGATCTCCTGTGAGACAAGGTACATTGCGGCAACCGGCTGCCCAATGACATTGCGGTCAAGAAAACTCTTTGTTTTGTCATCACTTACAACCGCCTTCTTGTCATCTCTGACAATAAACATAACAATCTTCACCATAACCGGAAGAAGCGGTAGCCAGATCAGAGTATTGATGATATTAAAGCTCATATGTGCATTTGCAATCTGTCTTGAAATCACATCCAGTTCATTTCCCTTTGGAGAGATTATCTCCACAAACTTTGCAAATGGTTTAATGATCCAGATAAAGATAAAGGATCCGGTAATATTAAATACACTATGTGCAACCGCACAGCGTTTTGCATCCTTGGACTGACCGATACTTGCCAATAATGCGGTAATGGTTGTACCGATATTATCGCCAAGCAGAATCGGAATTGCGCCAACTAATCCGATCACACTCGCACCATCCGGGCCTGCCTGTGATGCGAAGCTCTGCAATACCGCAATCGTTGCGGAGCTGCTCTGTACAACGAGTGTCATAAGCATACCGACGCCAACACCGAGTACCGGAATATGGCTGACTTTCTCCATCATATTGATAAATACCGGGCTTGTTGCAAGCGGCTTCATGACATCGCCCATCATCTCGATACCAACAAACAACAAACCGAATGCGAAGATTGTCTGTCCGACAAACTTTATCTTCTCTTTCTTCGCGATAAATGCGATCAGAAATCCGATAAATACAATCGGCATAATATAATCACTAATTTTAAACGCCATCAACTGTGCGGTCATTGTCGTTCCGATGTTTGCCCCGAATATAACAGAGATACCTTGCTTTAAGGACATCAATCCGGCACTGACAAAACCAATCACCAATACAGTTGTCGCACTGGAGCTTTGCAGAACTGCCGTTACAAGTGCGCCCGCCAACATTCCGCACACGGCATTTCGTGTAAGTACTCCCAACACCTTCTTCATTTTGTCTCCGGCTACCTTTTGGAGCGATTCACTCATCATATTCATTCCGAATATAAAAAGTGCCAGACCTCCCAGCAAACCGAACACAGTCGCCATACTTTCGTTCATTTTGATTCTTCCTTCCTCTTTTGGGCATTTTTAACCGATTTAAAAGCCGTTTTGCAAGCATTTCCCGTAAGCAGAATGGCTTTCATAGCTTGAATAATATCGAAATATGGAATCGGCTTCTATCAACAGAAGGTAAAGAATTGTTAAATCTATGTAAAGCGGCATTTCCAGACATAAGAAAAAACGCCAGACCGGCGCTTAAATCTCTTTGATCTTATCCCGTAACCGCATCATATTTGTATCCATATCGGCAATCACATCGGAATATCGTTTTAGTTCCTGAACGATTTCTCCGGTATCAGCCAGATCCTTCTTATAGAGTAGCTGATAATCAAGTACCGACCATGAATCCATTGCAACGGTCCGAAGCTGTAATTCTACCTTCATCCAGTCCGCCTTTTTTGACAGATAGATTGGCACAGACAGAATCATATGTACTCCCTGATAGCCGGAAGATTTCGGCGTTTTTATATAATCCTTTATCTTTAATATCTTGATATCATGCTGGATTTTCAGACAATCCATCAGCGCATAGATATCATCCCGAAACATACAGGTTACCCTGACGCCAACGATATCGTTTAATTTCTTCTTGGCGTTATCCAGATTAATGGTATAACCTTTGCGTCGAAGCTTCAGGAAGATGCTTTCCGCACTTTTGATGCGGTGTGTCAGCCGCACAACAACCTCCCGTTCCAGATTCTCCTGCAGTTCGAGATTAATCATCGTGAGCTTCGACTCTAAGATCTGGATTGCCCACATGCACCGAAGCTGATATTCCTTATCGGATAAGGAATTTGCAAAATCCGTAATAATCTTACGGTCATTTTTTGTAATATGTAATTGTAACTGCTTTTCTTGTTCCATACTATTTATATATGCCTCTTTTATTCTTTTTATTCTATCAATATCAGGTTAAAGTTTGTTAAATCCATGCAAAATGCACTTGCATAAAGTGTTTTAAGCCCCTATACTATTCTTGTACGAGTATTCATCATACATTATGTATTTCCAATACAGACTTATAAGATGATTACCAAAAGAAAGGATTTTCTAATATGAAGGGGTATAAATATACAGTCAATAAACGGCGAGCAAATCGACTTGCTTATCGGTTCCTAGGATTGGTTTTTCTTCTTGTTGCTACTTTGCAGGTATTTACAATGATACATGGTTATGCCAAACATCTGGTATTAACCTCATTGTTTGTAACATTTGTTGGAGCCTACGGAATCTATCTCGTAGTGATGTCCTTCCGAAAGCAGGCGTTTTCAGCTACGTATATCTTCGATGATACCGGATTTACGATTGAACACAAATATGGCACGACCCATTACGATTTTGACCAGATCAAGCATGTGACGATGGTCATTCCAGATGAAAGTATGCTCTTCTATATTCTGAATATATTCACAGAAAAAGAGCGTTATACAATTTCGTTTACAATGCAGAAGGAATTATGTGAGAATATCTATGAGTTTATGCATGCACGATTACCAAAGAAAGACACGGAAGATTAGTTCCGTGTCTTTTCCTTTTTTCTCTCCTAATGAAAATTAGTGGAGCTGAGGGGAATCGAACCCCTGTCCGAAAGCTCTTCCATTACAGCTTCTCCCATTACAGTTTGTATATTGGATTTCCCATACAGAAACGCCTACAAACAGGCTTTCCTATATAGTAGCTTCATGAATTTTCCGAAACCGCAAAGCTTAAGCTCCGGAGTGTCCCACTAAGTCGATGCCAGGATTCTAAGTTGTGGGGAACCTAGAGCTGACAGCTGCCATACTAGGCAGCGTACGCGTAATTTTCGTCTGCGTTTATATTTATTTTCCAAGTTTTAGCGTGGTCCTGGTCCACGAATGGCTACCGTAATTTCTAAACCCCCGTCGAAACCAGTACAACCCCTGGTTTTTGACGAAAATCTATATATACCACTTTACAGTGCATATATCATTTATTTATTCTGCATCTGTTGCAGATGCATCTACAGGCGTAGCATCACTGTCACTTGCCGTCTGGAAGATAGAGCCTGCATAATTTGCAGCCCAATACTGTTGACCCCAGTAATCGTAGATAGATGCTTGTATAGTCTTATTTGCCTGACGCGTATCATAGCTTTTCTGATATGCGTGTCTTCCTATAGGAAAGCCAACCAAAGCACCTAATATTGCAGCACATACTAAGATTTCAACCACTTGCTTGACTCTCTGTTTTTTCTGGATTTTTTTACGATTCTTCTTCTCTTCCTTATAACGATCTACTTTTGCCTGACTCATATGTTCTCCTACCTTAATAACTCTTTTTATCCAAGATTACGAACCTTGAAGTCACGTTCAACTTCACGTTTCATATCTTTCTTGGCGATATCTTCTCTCTTATCGTACAACTTCTTGCCTCGTGCCAGTCCAATCTCAACTTTGACTAAACTGTCTTTAAAATATACCTTCAATGGCACCAAAGTATATCCCTTCATCTTCTGTTGTCCGATTAATTTGTTGATTTCATATCGATGCAATAACAATTTTCTTGTCCGTAATGGATCTTTATTGAAAATATTTCCCTTCTCATAAGGAGAAATATTCATACGATAAACATATACCTCATCGCCATCCAATCCAACAAACGCTTCTTTGATACTGCATTTTCCCATACGAAGAGATTTCACTTCCGTACCAACTAAAGCAATCCCAGCCTCATATGTGTCCTCTATAAAGTAATCATGATATGCTTTTTTGTTATTGGCTATCAGCTTCGTCCCTCGTTGTTTCGCCACTTTTTTCAACTCCTTCTATATTACCATCAATTAGTGAAAAATCAATGGTTTTCTTAATTTTATCACATTTTAACACTTTGATACGTACTTTGTCACCCAATTGATATTTCTTTTTTGTCTTTTCTCCGACCATAGCATAATCCTGCTCCCGGAAATAATAAAAATCATCATACATATAGGCCACCGATACTGCGCCTTCTACCGTATTATCCAGTTCTACAAAGATATAGTTTGATGTAACGCCTGAAATCACTCCGTCGAATTCTTCTCCAATATGTTCGGACATATACTCGATTTCTTTGAGTTTGATTACATCCCGTTCTGCTTCCTCCGCCCGACGCTCCTTTGCAGAATTGTCATTTGCAACTGTCGGCAGGATATGACGATAATGTTCAATCCGCTTCTCTGAAAGTTCTCCATGCAGATTTTCTTTGATGATCCGGTGTATCTGCAGATCCGGATACCGCCGGATTGGTGAAGTAAAATGGCAGTAGTACTTGCAGGAAAGGCCAAAATGTCCAGTACATTCCGTTGAATAACGAGCCTGTTTCATAGAACGAAGCATCATTTTACTAATCAAAGCTTCATATGGCTTTCCTTCTATCTGATCCAGAATCTTTTGCAGTTCTTTTGGATGTGTTTCGTCTCTGGATGCTTTGATAAACAAGCCAAAATTATTGATAAATGCAGCTAAAATATCAATCTTTTCTTCGTCCGGATGTTCATGTACACGGTATTCAAACGGAAGTTCCTGCCAGAAATAATCTTCTGCAATCGTCTCATTCGCAGCCAACATGAAATCTTCAATAATCTTGGTTGCGGGATTTCGATCATATGGCTTGATTTCAATCGGTTTGTGGTTTTCATCCACAATGATTTTTGTTTCAGCAACATCAAAATCAATCGAACCACGTTTCCGGCGGTTCTCACGGAGAATCTGAGACAACTCAAGCATCAAATCAAACATTGGAATGAGTGGCTCATACCTCTTCAATACTTTCTCATCACTCCGCTCTAAGATCTTCTCAACATTCGTATAGGTCATTCGCTCATCAACATGCAGAATACCTTCACAGATTGTATGGTCTAACAGTTTGCCCTTCTTATCGAACTTCATCACACAGCTAAGTGTCAGACGATCAGTACCTGCATTCAATGAACAGATACCATTGGATAATTTATGCGGAAGCATTGGGATAACACTATCCACAAGATAACAGCTTGTACCACGCTTTAAGGCTTCTTTGTCAAGTGGAGATTTCTCCTTTACATAATGTGATACATCCGCAATATGAACACCCAATGTATAAATGCCATCCGCAGATGATAACGTAATTGCATCGTCTAAGTCCTTCGCATCCTCGCCATCAATCGTTACTGTTGGCAGTGCGCGGAAATCTGTTCGTCCAACAAAATCTGCTTCGTCCACTTCATCCGGAATATCCTTCAGGGAATCCATGACCTTGTCCGGATACTCCACAGGAATATCATATGCTCGAACAACCGAAAGTATGTCTGTTCCAGGATCATTCACATGCCCTAAGATCTCGATAATCTCACCTTCCGGAGACTTGTGATTCTCTCCATAATTTGTGATTCGGCAGACGACCTTATGTCCGGTCATGGCACCCATGGAATCTTTCTTTGCAACAAAGATATCATCTGAAATCTTCTGATTATCCGGAATTACAAAGCCGAAATTCTGCTGTTTGTCATATGTTCCGACAATTGTCGTAAGAGCGCGCTTTAAGATCTGAACTACTTTCGCTTCCGTGCTCTTCCCCTGTTTTGTATAGGAATCCGGAGCAATCATAACACGGTCTCCATGAAATGCCCCCATAGAGAATTTCGCCGGAATGAAGAAATCGTCTTTGTACCCCTCTACGCGTACAAAACCATACCCTTTCTTGTTGCCGATAAAATCACCGACTAAGAATTTGTCCTCTAACTTCTTATATTTTCCCTTTGGAGTGACTGTAATTTTTCCCTCTTCCACAAGTTCGCTCAAAGCTTCTTCGACGCGTTTCTTATCCTCATCCCCAACCTGAAGCAGAAAACGGATATCTTTTAACCGCATCGGTTTGTATTGTTCATCACAAATAAAATCATATAACTTCTGTTTGATTCGTTCTCTTTTTTCTCCCATAGTAACGCCTCCAAAAAAATAAGCTGCTTTTAATCAAAGCAGCTTGTCTAATCTAAATGAATTTTGATGACAGGAACAAAGCAAGTGCAAAATACAGAATACCAAGTACGACTGTAATCTTTTTCAATACAGACTCTTTGGATTTTCCTTTGTTCTTGCTCCAGTAGGTATCTGCGCCACCGCCGCTAATCGCACCGGATAAACCGCCTTTTCCCTCCTGCATCATAACAATAACTGCCAAAATAACCGATATAACCAAAAATACTATAATCAACGCTGTCTTCACGATAGTTCCTCCTTAATATATTAACTCATACCTGCATATATTACCATAAGAATTTTGTAAATTCAATATTAATTTTCCAAAATATGAGACAAATATGAATATATTCTTTTTGGAACATTATTTATAGCTATTCCAGATATCTGGTTATTATGGTTTTTGCTATGCATCCTGTTTTATCATTTTGAAATTGTATTATATATCGCCAGTTTTCCAAGTTCTTCCTCTATTCGAAGAAGCTGATTATATTTCGAGGTGCGATCCGAACGGCATGGAGCGCCCGTCTTAATCTGTCCGGCATTCACAGCTACTGCCAGATCTGCAATAAAAGAATCTTCTGTCTCGCCGGAACGGTGTGAAATTACCGTATTATATCCGGATTTTTTTGCAAGTTCAATCGCATCCATTGCCTCTGTCAGCGTACCAATCTGATTGTATTTGATCAAAATTGCATTTGCTATTCCATCATCAATTCCCTGCTTCAGCCTTCCTACATTCGTTACAAACAGATCATCTCCAACAAGCTGCACTTTGTCACCTAACCGAAATGTAAGCACCTTCCAGCCTTTCATATCATTTTCATCCAGTCCATCTTCAATCGAGTAAATCGGATATTTTCCGATCAGATCCTCGTAATACTGTACCATCTCTTCCGAGTTCCGATAAATCTCCCTGCCTGCCATACGACTTTCGCCAGGGAAATAATAAAGCCCGCTTGTCTCATCGTATAGCTCACTTGCGGCTGCATCAATGGCAATCTTCACATCTTCATATGGCTTATACCCTGCCTCTTTGATTGCAAGTACCAGATAATCAAGTACCTCCGCAGAAGTTGCAAGGTTCGGTGCAAATCCACCTTCGTCACCTACGCCGTTTGAAAGTCCGTTTTCATGCAGCACGCGTTTCAATGTGTGATAGATCTCTGCACTCATTTCCAGACAATGCTTAAAAGCATCTGCACCGACCGGAGCAATCATAAACTCTTGCAGATCTACCGTGTTATCCGCATGACAGCCACCATTTAATATATTCATCATCGGAAGCGGCATTTTCTTCGCGTTGATTCCTCCGATATAACGGTATAATGGCATCCGAAGTGAATTTGCTGCCGCACGGGCAACTGCCAGTGACACTCCTAAGATGGCGTTAGCACCAAACCGGGATTTATTCTCCGTACCATCTGCTTCTGTCAGGTATTTGTCAATCAACGCCTGACTGAATACATCTATACCAACCAGCCGGTCACTGATGCGAGTATTGACATTCGTCACAGCCTTCTCCACACCTTTTCCCATATATCTACGCTCATCATCGCGCAGCTCATGTGCCTCATATTCTCCGGTCGAAGCGCCGGAAGGCACCGATGCGATTGCTGCCGCACCACTCTCTGTGACGACTTCTACTTCCACCGTTGGATTTCCACGGGAATCCAGTATTTCTCTTGCGTGTATATATTTAATCCGATCCATCCAAATCAGCCTCCCAAAATTTTTACATCTAAGCTAATTATTTCCGAATCGGAGCTTTTTATACATTTTACATATAAAAATCGCCCTGTAACCGGTTTTGCTACAGGGCGATTGTATCGTTTCAATATTGAATTTTGTTTTTATTCTTCAGCAATTGTTTCTGATTCTGCATCTGGAGTATGCGCATCCATATTCTTTGGAAGTACAAGATTCAAGATAATCGCTACGATAAATACAACAGCCACACAATTTTCAGCAAATACCGTCTGGACGATACGTGGGAAGATTGCGAAAATCTCCGGCACCTGCGTAAACCCAAGACCGATACTCAATGAAAGTGCAGTGATTGTGATATTTCTCTGCGTATAGCCACATCTGCCAAGCATCTGGATACCGCTTACGACTATCGTACCGAACATCATAATCGTACATCCTCCAAGTACTGCATCCGGAAGTGTTGCAAGCACAGCTCCGAAAATCGGGAAAATACCCGCTAAGATCATAATAACCGCACCGGTTGCAATTGCGAAACGGTTTACAACCTTTGTCATGGCAACCAAACCGACATTTTGGCTGAACGAAGTAATCGGCAGACAGCCAAATACAGACGATAATGCACTGACAAAACCGTCACAGGCAATCGAACCGGAAGTCTCCTTTGTCGTTGCATCTCTGCCAAGTCCGGATACTGCAAGTGCTGATGTATCTCCGATCGTCTCTGTCGCAGAGACAAGGAAGATTAATGTCACAGATACGATTGCATTGACATTAAATTCCGGCTTTGCTGGCAGAAGCTTCGGCAATGCAATCACAGATGTCCCGGAAATCGCTGAAAAATCTACCATATGCATACAAATTGCCACAATATAACCGACAACTAATCCAAATAACACGGAAAGCTGCTTGAAATATCCTTTTGCAAAGATATGGAATAACAGACAACATAAAAGAGTTACAACTCCTAAGATCCAGTTCTCCACAGATCCGAAATTTTCACTTCCACTGCCACCGCCAAACGAAGCGGCTCCAACCGAAAGAAGTGAAAACCCAATCGCTGTAACGACACTGGCTGCAACAACCGGTGTGATCAGTTTCGTCCAGTATTTTGCGAAAAGTCCAAGCACACCTTCGATGATACCGCCAACCAGAACTGCGCCAACAACCGCATTATAGCCATAAGTTGGTCCTATGTAGCACATTACGGATACGAACGTAAAGCTGATACCCATAACAATCGGCAGCCCTGATCCAATCTTCCATACCGGGAATAACTGGATTAGTGTACCGATACCTGCAATAATCATTGCGCTCTGAATCAATCCGGCACTCTCGCCAGCATCTAACCCACACGCTGCAGCCACAATGATAATCGGTGCAATATTTGCTACGAACATTGCCAAAATATGCTGTAATCCAAAGGGAATTGCCTTGGCAACCGGCACTCTTCCCTCTAGTTTATAAATATTTTCAATCGAAGCTTCTGTCTTACTCATCTTATGCATTCTCCCTGAATTTGATTTCGCCTGTTGTATAATCCATACTGTCTACGATTGCAAGGGACTCCAGATGGAATCCGAGATTCCGGATTACCTGTCCGCCCGGTTGGAAGCCCTTTTCGATTGCGATACCGATACCGGATACTTCCGCACCGGCGGATTTCACGATAGAGATAAGTCCCTGCAGAGCACAACCGTTCGCAAGGAAATCATCGATAATCAGTACTTTATCTTCTGGATGTAAGAATTTCTTCGATACGATAACCTGATTCTTACACTTGTGCGTGAATGATTCTACCTCTGCCACATACACATCACCTTCAATGTTGATGCTTTTCGACTTCTTCGCGAAGATCACCGGTACATCAAAATGTCTTGCAACGATACAGGCGATACCGATGCCGGATGCTTCGATCGTCAGGATCTTATTGATCTTCTCCTCTGCAAACCGGCGCTTGAACTCCTCACCGATCTGATCGAACAGGCGGACATCCATCTGGTGATTCAGAAAGCTGTCGACCTTCAATACATTTCCTTCTTTTACTATTCCATCTTTTAAGATACGTTCCTCTAGAAAATTCAATCTTCTTTCCTCCTGCTATTAGAACAAGAAAAACCTTTTTGCGGTAGATAACTCTATCGAAAAAGGTTTTCTATTTTTTTATATTTTACAACTGTGCACTATCAGAGACGTCGGATGTACAATGCATACATTTCGTTGCTTTGATGTCGATCTCTCCGTAGCAATATGGGCATTTTCTGGTAAGCGGAGCTGATTCCTCCTCTTCCTTCTTATGACCGAGTGACATCACCTTGTTCACACCCTTGATCAGAAGGAATAAAATGAGTGCCATAATCAGGAAATTGATAATGGAGGAAATAAAATCTCCATAATTGAAGGTTGCACCATTGATGGTAAATTGTCCACCGAGCTTAACACCGCCATTTTCATCTGTCTTACCTGTAATTGCTGCAATCAGCGGTGTGATAAAATCATTCGTCAGCGCAGATACAATATTCTGAAATGCTGCACCGATGATAACACCGATTGCTAAGTCCATCACATTGCCCTTTAAAGCAAATTTCTTAAATTCTTCAATAAACTTCTTCATATCTGTAGTCCTTTCTCTTATAGTATCTTAAAACCTATATGACTTATCTACAGCATAGAAATCAATTATCTTACGATCAATGACTTACCTGTCATCTCTGCCGGCTGTGGAAGTCCCATGATCTCAAGTAATGTCGGAGCGATATCAGCTAAGCATCCACCCTCACGAAGCTTTACGCTGTCGTCGTAATTTACAAGGATAAATGGAACCGGGTTGGTTGTATGTGCCGTATGAGGTGCCTTTGTCTTGTAATCAATCATCTGCTCTGCATTTCCGTGGTCTGCACAGATAAAGAGAACGCCGTCTACTTCCTTGATTGCCTCTACAGCAGTTCCCACACACTGGTCAACTGTCTCAACAGCCTTTACAGCAGCAGGGATTACACCGGTATGTCCTACCATGTCCGGGTTCGCAAAGTTGATGATAATGACATCATACTTGCCGGAACGGATGGCTGCATTGAGCTTCTCAGATACTTCCGGTGCACTCATCTCTGGCTGCAGATCATAAGTTGCAACGGCCGGAGACTTCACGAGTACTCTGTCCTCATCCTTGTTCGGCTCTTCCACACCACCATTAAAGAAGAATGTAACGTGCGCATATTTCTCTGTTTCAGCGGTACGAAGTTGCTTCAAGCCATTTGCAGCAAGATACTCGCCAAGTGTATTCTTGATTTCCTGCTTCTTGAAAGCGATAATCTTGTTCGGGATAGACTCATCGTAATCCTTGAAGCATACATATGTCAGCGGAAGCTTTCCACCTTTCCGCTCAAATCCTGTAAACTCATCTGCACAGAACGCTCTTGTGATCTCACGTGCACGGTCTGGACGGAAGTTAAAGAAGATAACGGAATCATTTGCCTTTACCGTTGCAACCGGCTTTCCATCTGCTTCGATGACGGTTGGAAGAACAAACTCATCTGTCTTATCATTTGCATAAGAATCTGCAACTGCCTGCACAGGATCTACAGCCTTTACGCCATCGCCATATACCATAGCTGCATAAGCTTTCTCTACACGATCCCAGTTGTTATCACGATCCATTGCATAGTAACGGCCAGAAATACTTGCGACCTTACCGACTCCGATCTCCTGCATCTTGTCAACGAGTGCTGCAACATAGTCCTTACCAGATGCCGGAGGTGTATCTCTACCATCTAAGAATGGATGTACATATACACGATCAAAGCCCTGCTTCTTGCAAAGCTCTAAGATACCATACAGATGTGTATTGTGGCTGTGAACACCACCATCGGAAAGAAGTCCCCACAGATGAAGGTCTGAATTGTTCTTCTTACAGTTTTCAATCGCCTCAAGCATTGCTTCGTTCTCGAAGAAATCACCATCCTCGATTGCCTTTGTGATTGATGTCAGATCCTGATAAATAATTCTTCCGGCACCAATATTCATATGTCCAACCTCGGAGTTACCCATCTGTCCGTCCGGAAGTCCGACTGCAAGCCCGGAAGCGTTTCCTCTTACATATGGGCACTCTGCCATCAGCTTATCCATCACAGGTGTGTTTGCCATATAAATTGCATTACCTTCTGTCTTGTCTGTAATGCCATAGCCATCAAGTACCATCAATACAACTGGTTTCTTATTCATTGTTTATCTCCTTTATATTATAATAATTTATTCTTTGTAATTTCCTGTTTGATTATATACAGTTATGCGCTATTTTTCAAGATTTTATCGACATGAAATTATCATATATTTGCATGTATACATGTTATTTGTAATACTCTCCCAGACTGATTCCATTGATGCCAAGCGGAATCGCATGGTCAAGACCGATAAATTTCCCGCCGTTGTTCCACAGGACTTCCTTGACAAATGCATACTTCTCCTCGTCCCATGTTGTAAAATCATCTAAGACCATGCCACCGGTATCCCCAGAATTGGCATTGAAGCACCAAAATGTGTGATTCAGCTTGTTCTTCTGTATGAGCTCCCGCATGTAAGTCATCCATGTAATATTCGGTTCACTCATGAAACCGCCCCACTCACCGATCAGAAGTGGCGCGATATTCTCCTCATGGATATAAAACCAGTTATCATGCCAGCAGTCCTTCATCAGGCTGTCGTAGGTATAACTGCCTTGAAACCAAGGCTGTTCGTATACGGTCGGGCCATAATCGTGCGGTGAATATACAAGCTTGTTCTGATATTTGCCAAGTTCAACCGAATAATCTGCGACACCTCGTAGGTTTCCGCCCCACCAATTGAAATAATAATCCTCCTCATTTGTCGATGTATAATCGCCGTTCTTCTTGATATCAACCGGATAGATTTCAGTTCCTTCGACGAGCACGAGTACATTCGGATTCTTCGACAGCACAGCATTTGCAGCTCGCTCTGCTATATACTTCCAGTTGTTCTCGGATTTGGAATCGTTCCAGATTGCCGCACCGTCTCCTTCGTTTGGCTTTCCGTGTGGCTCATTCTTTAGGTCGTAGGCGATGATTGTATCATCGTTCTTGTAGCGGTCAGCCATCCATGAAAGTGCATACAGATAATCGTCCGTGGATATCCGGTCCGTGTACCAGAGATTCACCATATGTCCGCTTGCATTTGTCTCCGCACAATGGATATCAATAATCAGCTTCAACCCATTCGCACGGCACTGTCCGATCACATACTCGAAGATCTGCAGGCTGTCCATCCCAACGAGATAATCGTTTGTCGCCTGATTGAAGTTCGCATCCGGATACTCGCCGCCTGCCCACTGTAGGATCAGCTCTGCGGAGAAAGGCACACGTATCACATTGAAACCATGGTTTGCAATCTCCTGAATCGATTGATTCAGGTCGGAAGCCCATAACCCGTCAAATGTGTTCGTTCCCGTATTGTAGCCAAACCAGTTGATGCCGGTCAGCCACACTTCGTTTCCATCCGCATCTACGATCTTATTGCCATCCGTAAACAGCCAGTCATCTGTCGTTGGTTCCGGCACATCCATTGCGCCATAATCCACATCCCGGTCTACGGACACATGATTGGCAGATGCTGTCTCGTTCGCAGAGTCATCCGAAGTATCGTTCGTGGCAGAATCATTGGTCGAGGTATCATTTTGGTTGTCTGAATTTCCGTCTATTTCCGCATCCGCCTGAGCTTCTGCCGAACCGGATGCAGACTTGTTGTTCCCGGCCTTATCCCATTTTCCCTGTATCTGCATACCAAGCAGCATGCCCAATAGAAATACGATGATAAACAGTAATCCCACTACTATTTTTTTTAAATTTTTGTTCATATATCCCCCTGTACCCTTCCTTTTTATTCGTTAATTGTTATATAACAGATTTTATCATGAACATCTGTCTACATCAATCAAAATGCTACAAAAAAAGAGAGGCTTGCTTTCACTCTTGCCATGAAAGCAAATCCTCTCTTACACATTTATCTCCAGGTCGTTATAGCATTTTTATAAGTACGTCCAATACTGATTTTATTCCCATCGTTTATAATAAGATAATTCGAATGAATCGAAACAACATAATCCATATTTACAATATATCCGGTATGACAACGTACAAAATTGTCTGGCAATCGCTTTAACAAAGATGCCAGTGAAATATAGGATGTATATTCAACCCCTTTTGCCACAAAACGAATTTTTCGTGCGTTTCTTTCAATATACAGCACTTCATTTAAATTGATTAAAACTTTCTCCTTCTCACACACAATTTCTATAAATTTGCTTTTGGTTGTCAATAAATTCTTTGGTTCATTCGTAATCGTCATCATTTATATGTACTCTCCCCCGTAAGTCCGATATTACTATATTATTTCGTTTATTATACAAAATCTATGCACCTTGTATAAACAACTTATAATCTTGCATAAACAACCAATTGAATTTCAAGAGGAAAATACACTTTATGTAATTTTCTATAAAAGAAAGACCACTATTTTTTTAGTGGCCTTACTGCATACCTACGCAAGGAAATTGATGCAATCAAACATGTTATTATCAATAACAGTTCAAATTTCATTTGAATAAATAACCGGTCAAGTTCCGATTGTGTCCGATAGATTTCCAGTGTGTTATCGTTTGAGAAAGATAAATTCGATGCAAGAGTAAGCACCCTTTGACTTTGATCCTGTCTGGCTATCTGAATACGCAGATTTCCGGTTTTTTTGAGTATAACCGGATCTCCGATGGCACATATAAACGGTACATCTCCTCCAATATCCGTCCGTATAATCCGCGCAGTTTGGCTATTTTCTGACTGTGATGCAATACCATCATCATCTGTTGCTGAATCTGTGTGATGACTTTTCGCAATGGAAGAAGTATAGGTGACTGTGATCTCATCTGTCTGAATCGGTGTGACATTCTGTGACAGACTCTGACGGATCTGCTCGTATGCGGCAGTATTGGCATAATAGGTCATCATTGAGCTTTCCTGTGAGATGCCGTAAACTTCCTGTATATACGCCTCGCTCAAAAGTTCCGCCTCAAATGATGTTGTATTCGTCTGATATGTCACTATAACAGAATCACTTACATCATAGCTTACGGCTGTGACACCATCGATTTCCCGTATCTGCTGTACTTTGCTGTCTGTCAAAACCTGATCATTTCCAATCAGTTTGAATTCTTCTTTTGTCCGAGAATTTTTTGAATAGTGCAAGCCGTCCCTAATCAGGGAACCGCAGCAGACACCAATTGCAATTACATATAAAATTATAATCTTCACTGCATCCTGCTGTCGTCGCAGACGCAGAAACTCTCGTATCTTCATAGTCTGTCTAATCTCTCCACACAGATATCTCCGGAATATCTATTCCGTGTCATCTTCCTCCTGCTTCTTAAGGCGTATTTTCCGTACGATAATCATACCTGCGGCAGCAATGATACAGCCGAGCACAACCGCCATAATCACCCACCACTGATTTGTATCATCCGGTACTGTCTGTTCTTTCTGATCTGAAAAAGGTGATTTGATTGTTGTCGTAAATGTTGCTGATTCTGTATATTCTTTGCCACTTTCATCTTCATAGTAGTAAGTAATTGTTCCGTCTGTGGTTCCATACATCTTATTTCCGGACAACGAGCTGACTGTCACCTGCGTACTTCCGCTTGCAGCAGTTCCAGCTTCCATATCTCCGATAAAAATCGTGCCTTGAGGTTTCAGACCATCTGCTGCAATCTCAGCACGCACATTATAAATCCTGCTTCGACTCAAGTTCATCGCCTGTACCTTTGCTTCCACAACATCGGAAACGACAACTTTCTCAGGAAAATTCAGTGTATCAAATTTCATCTCAGAGGATTGCTGTACTGTAATCTTAGCCTTACCGGAAGTAGAATATGTATTTCCATCGCCGTCCGCGTAGTCCATGGCGAGTTCTAAATCATATTGACCGGCAGCAGTCTTCGCATTTACCCGATAAGAAAAGGAAATCGTTGTTTTCTCCTGCGGAGCGATCTTTTCTATATAGACACTATCGGACTGACTCAGCAGGGTAAAACTCTCTGTATCTGCAGTCACAGCTACCGTCATATTCTTCACAGTATTTTCCTTACTTGTGTTTAGCAATGTGATCTCTGCCGTAATCTCATCGCCGGATAAAATCTCATCCTTTGAGAATTTATATGACTCCACCATGACCTTCGGTGCAAAAGTCGGAAGGTCTTCGGCTACAGGCTCTACCACGGCTTCCGTCGTTGCATCCGGATCGATACCATCACTGATCGTCACATACGTGGTAAATTCCTGCTCTACCGCACTGCCCTTTGCATCCTTTGCCGTGGCCTTCAGGATCACCGGGTAGGAGCCGTTGTTTCGTTTTTTCTTTAATTCAACCGTAAAATCCGCTACATAAGCAGAAACCTCTTTGGTATCTGCATTCACCTTGACGGTCTGCAGCTTGATATCCTTCTCGTAGTTCTTAAATACGAACGGTGCTGTCTGGGCGTCGCCTAAGTCAAGCGCCGCCCGTAATGTGTTCCCCCGAAGTTCCCCTTCACTGAGTATAGGAAATACAATGCGGACCGAGCCGTTGGCATTGGTTGGCACATAGCCCTGTGCATAGGGTTTTTCCATGCCGTCGTACTGGTTCTCATTGTCGATGTTCAATGTCACTGCCTCGCTCTGCGTATCTTTGTCATCTTTTATATTTGTGTCTGCCTGTGTCGTTGCCGGCTCCTGTGTCGTTGGCTGGGCAGGATCAGCCTGCACTGCGGTATAGGATACCATCTGCATGGCATACATATGGATATCCGTCTGACCGGATGCTGCAAACACGCTTCCTGCCGGAGATAGTCCCATACACATCGTTGCCGCGATCGTCATCGCAAGTATTTTTGTTGCTATATGCTTTCGTTTCATTTCCAGTCCTCCATTTCATGTACACAGTCACACAACATCTCGATATCCTGTGCATTATGGCTTGCCAGCATAATTGCTTTGCCACTTTCCTTCAGGGATAATAAGAGCTGCCGCATCTCCGCGACACCCGCTTTGTCAAGTCCGTTAAATGGCTCATCCAAGATCAGCACGTCCGGATTCTCCATAATTGCCTGTGCAATGCCAAGTCTCTGCCGCATACCGAGTGAATATTTCGAAACCGGTTTTTTCATCTTTGGATTTAAGCCGACGCGCTGCAAAGTCTGAATAATCTCGTTTTTACCAATCCGCCCTTTTAAATCCGCTAAAATCTTCAGGTTCTTGTATCCACTTAACCCGGGCAGAAATCCCGGTGTCTCGATGATCACACCGAGCTTGTCCGGGAAATCGCATTCCTTCCCGATGCGGATGCCCCCGACATGAATCTGCCCCTTGTCCGGATGCATAAACCCGCAGATGCATTTCATCAGCACGGTTTTTCCGCTTCCGTTATTTCCAACGACGCCGTAGATCTTTCCCGGTGGAATCTCCAGATTCACATCGACTAACACCTGCTCTTTCCCGAAAGATTTATAGACATGTTCTACGACGATTCCCTGTTTACGTTCGTTTGTTTTTTCATTCTTATTTTCATTTCTGGTTTCTTCCATCTATGAACCTCTTTCTCACGTGACAACAAATCATTTTTCTAAAATGTACGCATAAACTGCCACGAAATCCATCCATTACCGCATCTGTGTTCCAGTAAAATTAAATGTATACCGTCTTATCCGAAGCAGACATAACAGGAATACAAGCACTGCCACCCCTGCAAAAAATACATACGACACCCATAGTTTGGGCAGATTATCATAGCCGAAGCTATGCATGTAATACGTGGCATGATTGAGCGGCGATATCCAGCCGAATATGATATTGGCATACCGCGATTGCACCGCCGGGATATGCAGAATATCCGACAGTGTATCCGGTGTAAGCAGAAACCCGAATCCCGAATAGATGATACCTGCGATCATGCCGCCGTTGTCTTTCACCATATTGAAAAATAATATGATTCCCGCCATCACGATTGAATACCCAAGCATCAGTCCAAATATGTGGAACATCACCTGATACGGGAAATTCAACTCCATCACCTTCACGAACGATGGCACATTCAGCTCATAACCGATGTCCGAATACCCAAGCACTGCCGCTGTATCGCTCCACATATTTGCCACAAATGCCTGACTGCTTGCCAAGATACAGGTAGAAAGCAGGATAAAGCAAAGGAAGAAAAACGTTGCAAGAATCAGATACAGAATCTGCCCGAGCACCCACACCTTTCTGTCAATCCGTACCAGAAAAAGCGGGACATCATTTCCAAGGTTCGGCATCTCGGCAAACAATAAAAGCAATAACAACGAGATAATCAGCACCGATTGTGCATCACCAAACGTCCAGATAAACGGCTCTGCCAACTGAAGGATCGTGTCATGCTCCTTTGCAAACACAAGCACTTTGTCAGAAAGCAGGAAACTTACGATAAATGCAAGGCAGAACGCGAGGATAATCTGCGGATTCTTCTTCCATCTTCTGAAATTTGCAAATGCGGTAAGCAGAATCTGTCTTAGCTTATACACGTTCGATGCACCTCCTTACCGTATTGTAATAGATTAAAAAAAGCAGAATCGACAGACCGGTGAGCAGGATCACAATACCCTGTTCGTCAAAAATCCAGTTATGCTGAAACTGGATCCACTCATATGGATACAGACAGTAAATCTCTTCGAAATACCGATCATGCAGGATCACAAGTATGTAATAGATCACAAAACTTCCGCCATACGCGATATACCGGCTGTTCGAGATGGCTGCAAGTGTTGCGGAAAGCAGTGCCCACACCATTGCCGAGGAGAAAATGAGCATTGGTTTTAAAGCTACGGCATTCTTGGCAAAACGCAGATATAACAGGCATGGAAGCATCTCGACCAATCCACCTGCAATTCCACATGCGAAGAATTTGCCACAGATATAAGATGTTATTCCGCATCTTGGCAGATAAGCCTTGATATATCCGCTCTGGTAATCAGCAAGCCATGCAGTTGCATACGGAAACGTGGATATGACAGGAACGGTCACCCGGAATAACTCCGAGTCACCGCCCGCTTTCCACAGGATCAGTAGTTCCAGTATAAATCCTGCAAGAAATCCTTTTGAAATTATCGCTCGTTTCATGTCTGTCTCAAAACTGTTCATTTAATACCCCAGATCTTTATCAATGACGGTTCCATCGATTGCGTTGACAGACATGATGATAGCGTCATGTACCTCATATCCATACTGGTCGGTTTTCGTTCCGATAAAATCCCAGACCGGAACTAACAGTCCGGTATCAAAGCTGTCCTTCTCGCTGATTCTTGTATAACGAAGCTTCACAGAATCAATATCAATCGTTACATTTCCTTCCGTTGCATCTTCTGACTCCACGGCATTCATCGTCACAACCATCTGCTCAAAGATATCCTTGATCTCATCAAAATTCTTTAATGTTGATTTTTCTACAACTGTTTCTGTAACAGTAAGTGGCGTCATATAATCAAATCCGACGATTCCATCATCATTCACAAACACTGCGATATCTTCTGCAGTCCAAAGCATCTTTTTATAACTGTCTCCCTGCCATTCATCGACGATTTTTCCGCCACCATCATTATTCACGAAAACACCATCCATACATCTCTGATACCGGAACGCATAGACATTTCGATATGGTGTTGCACCTAACTCCTGCTGGATATCCAAATTACGATTATATTCTGTTACTTCACTGATCAAACCGCCATTATAATATGCAAATTCAGTCAAACCGAGCTCGTTTAAAAATGCATCTGCCTTCTCTCTGGCTTCTGTCTCGGAAATTGTTGTTTTATCCTTTTGATTTTCAACAAAATCATCGGCTGTTTTTTGTTCATCATATAATTCGCTATTAATAGCATCAATCGGAACGCCTTCTTCTTTCGGCCATACCCATCTGGCTTCCCGCGTTGCAAAATTATATTCCGGCTTTACAATCTCCGAATAAAAATCTCCATCCATAACAGATGAACCAACACCGATATATCCGAGTCTTGAACTGCGATACCGGATTAGATTTCCATAATTTAAATTGTTCTGCAGATACAAAGACTGATAGGAACCATTGGCTGCATCATTAATCCCATAAAAGATGCTGGAATCTGCACCTTCAAATGAATTTTGCCATTGATAATATCCATTGTCCGGATTCTGAGCAAGCAATTCTTCTATACTGTGGATTTGATTGTCGGATGGATTTGCTGTGTAATTAATCGCATCATCCGAATTTTCATATTCTTCCTGTAGACTGTCCAGACGATCCTGAACTTCCTGTATCAAAACCTCTTTGTCGCTTTCGGAGTACAATCCGTTTGTATCATTTTCATATTCTGCAATTGAGTTTCTGCTTTCCTGCATTTCTGTCTCAATATCCGCTTTCGTTCTCTGATTCAGAACAGTTCCATCGTACAGCTTCTGATCCTGGAATAATAAACCACGAAGCTTATCCAGAAAATCCTGATCAAACTTCTTCTGCTCTACCCGGAAGATGGACAACTGACTTGTATCCGGGATGTCCACCTGTGCATCCGCATGTACAGTTACATGCAGATTATCATCCTGGATATCTGTCTGATACGTATCATAATTTTTTGCAACCTCTGCCACTTCCGTTGTTGCCGCCTGTGTGTCCTGCGCCTGTTCAATCATATTATCCATATCCTTATTGGACACGATTTCCTTCTCCGGACTTTTCTGACAACCTGCAAATAACGATGCAGTCAGCGCAGCCACTAGGAAGATTCCTGCAAAACGTTTATATTTTCTCATGTTGATTATTCCTTTCAGCTTAATATTATTTTTAGTGTGTCTTATTGATATTTATCTGACTTTTTCAAGTATAATAAATATGTTTCCCTGTATGTTGATGTTATGTTAACACTTTACACCGCATCGAGTATTCATCATTTTTTAAACAATTTGTAAATTCGTACTGAAATGGGGAATTTCCGTTTTGTGTTTTTCTGCTTACTTTTCTCTTCAAAAACCCACGACGTGTGTTTTTTCACTTGTTTTTTCCTCTCCACACCCAATTTTCGCTATGGAACTTCTCAATCAGCTTCCGGTTTGTGTTTTTCTGCTTGATTTTCTCTTCAAAAACCCACGACGTGTGTTTTTTCACTTGTTTTTTCCTCCCTACACCCATTTTCCGCTATGGAGCCTCTCGATGAGAATCGCTTATATATAAATCAGCTACATAAAAAATGACATATCCAGAGGAATCCTCCGAATATGCCATTGAATCAACCAATTCCCAATATCATATATCAAAATTACGCACATACATATCACAAGTATGACATTCCCAAATATAATCGCCATCTCACTCGAACGATCACACCGGAAAATTCAAAATCATCGTCGTGCCTTTTCCTTCTCCGCTTTCAATTGCCAATGCTACACTATGCTGTTTCAAAATCAATGCTGTAAGCGCCAGTCCAAGCCCTGCACCGCCATTTTTCCGACTGCGTGACTTGTCAATCATATAAAACGGCTCCAATATCTTCTTTTTCTCGTCTTCCGGGATTCCACATCCCGTATCTTGTACCAGAATCTGATGATTCTTCGCAATCAGTCGGATCGTATCTCCCTGGCTGCTTGCTTTCACAGCATTATCAACGAGATTTATAAGCACCTCCGTCATCAGATCCTCCTCTACCATGAAACATTCTCCGTGTTCTTCATACAGAAGTCTTATATCTTTTGACTCCAATAGTTTCCGACATAACCGTTTTGTTCGTTCAAAAAGCTTTTTTACCGATATCTTGTGCAGCTCCAGTTTCTGTTCGGAATCCAATTCCAGCAGCCGCAGCATTTTCTTCGATAATCGCTCTAAACGTTTGCATTCTTCGTCTATATAAGTAAGCGCTTCCTGCTCATCTTCCTCGTCCAGACGTACCGTCAATAACGTCTGAGCATAGCCGGATATTGCAGCTAACGGTGTTTTTAACTCATGAGTAAGATTCCCCATAAAAAGTGTCTTCTGTTGTTCTGACTCTTCCAATGATTTTGTCCGTATCTCTACTGCTTCCGCCATCTGATTAAATGTTGTGCCAAGTGTTGCAATCTCATTTTTTCCCCTGACATTCACACGTTTATCATAACTTCCCTTTGCAATATCGGATGCTGTCTCATTCAACTCCTTCAAAGACCGAAGGCTGTGCTTAAGAATCGCTGATATAATCCCCGCCATTACAAGAAGCACAAAAAATGTAATGATTGCCATATAGATAGCCAGATTCTGCATTCTTTGGTCAACATAATCAATACTGGTAACATGATAGAGATTTATATATCCGGATGTTGAATAATAATAAATCAAATACTTTGCTCCATTATACCGGATTTCTGCATAGGAAAAATCTGAGTTCTGGAATTGATGAAACTCCAGTGACAGCAGATACTCCTCTGTAAAAATCGTATGATTATACACAAAATATGCATGTTCCGGTGTGACGCGATACTCTCCATTCTTCGATTCTCCAAATCGCATACAAATGGCATATTCATCCTGATATGTTTTAAAAAAATACTGTAATCTGGAGTCAAGAATCTGATCTTCTGAGCGAATGGATCCATCTTTCATATTAAATTCCATTGCATAGGCATTGATCAGATTATAGGTTTCACTTAATGCTTTGGTCTGTGCTTCCTTTTGCATATTCCGATGTTCCGCGTTCCATACAAACAAATCAACCACAAGTGTTGCCACAAAAACTGCTATACAGCAAAGCCATGTAATCCACGTTTGAAGCTTCAACTTACTCCTCCAATCTGTATCCGAGCTTTGATACGGTCTTAATATGATCAGCCAGATTCAGTTTCTTCCGAAGCTGTCCGATATGAACATCAACGGTACGTGTCTCGCCCACATATTCGACACCCCAGACCATGCGAAGCAGATTCTCCCTGGATATCGCACGGTTTTTGTTCCTGGCAAGTACTGCCAGAAGTTCAAATTCCATCGGTTTTAGTGATACTTCTTTGCCATCCTGCCGGACGATATGCTGTTCAAAGTCAATCTCCAGATTCAGCACCGATAATGTATGCTCTTCCGGCTTTGTACGGGCAAGCACCTTCTCAATCCTTACTAAAAGCTCCAACACCTCAAACGGCTTTACAATATAATCTTCCGCGCCGCCCTTTAAGCCCTGGATCTTCGACGCCAGATCATCCTTTGCTGTTAAGAAGATAACCGGAATTCCATACTCCCGCACGATTGGAAGCAATGTGAATCCATCCATGCCCGGAACCATCACGTCTAACAATGCAAGATCATACGCATGATCCTGCGCTAAACCCTTTGCTGCTTCCGATCCATCTTCATAAATCACCGTATCATAATTTGCGACGCGAAGATTCATCGCAATCATCTTCGCAATCGCTGTCTCATCTTCTACGATTAAGATTCTTGTTTTTTGCATGCTTCTTCTCCTTTTTGTGTTTCTCTCGCCCCATACCCAGATCATCCGGGATAATATTATGTTCCAAAACAATCATACGTCGTTCCTGCATTGCATGAACCAGATTCGCATCAAGATGAAATGTTTCCTCGATCTCATCGTTCGTAACTGGCGGACGAAATCTCCGTCTATGCAGCCTGCCATATTTACGTTTGTTATAATTTTTCCAGAATATAAAAAGCACAACAAATATCAGTGCCGCAATAAACAAAATACGAAAATAATGTTCAATCGTGAGAACCATATCCCGCGTATACACATAAAATTCCGGTAAATACCAATCGTTCCGAATTGCAAGCGCACCATAAACCAGATAGATAACATAGGAAAGCAAGATTCCCCATGCAAGAATCGTGATAATCCATTCTACAACCTTTTTCCATGTCTTCTGTTTTCCGTAGATCAGATGCTCCTGTATATCATATTCTGCCTTCTGCGGTAATGGATTCGTAAAATCTTCCCGATTCTCATTCATATTATTCCAACCCCCGATCCGGACTATCCCATACAGCTTTTTTCTTTCTTTTTCGGAACATAGATGGCAATGCACATATCACAATAATTGCATTAATATACCAATACAAAAAAGGATACCAGATTGCAACAATGCCGTTTCGCAACAGATTCTTATCATATTTGCTGTCGAGGATCATTGCAACTACAAATTGTATCATACAAACTACAGACAAGAATAAACTCTTCCATATGTACGGAAGTGCATACCATTTTCCGAAAAAAATCCATCCAAGAATTAATAATATCAATGTAAAAAGCCAACAGATTGCCCAGACAATCGAAGTAATCTGCTCCAGATAGACAAGAATCATTCTTCTCGTCTTCCAATGCCTAACCACATCATAATGACGACGCAATATTTCCATACCACCCTGCGACCATCGTTTTCTCTGTTTGAACAGTCCTTTGACCGTCTCCGGAACCAGCATCATGCAGAGTGCATTTGGCTCATAGCGGACATCCCAGAAATTCTTCTCCAGTTTCCAGGTGACACCGATGTCTTCTGTAATCATATCACGATCCCATAGGTTACAGTCCAAAAGTGCCCGCTTGCGGAATGCAACTACAACACCGGAAACCGTCATAACCTTTCCCCATACACGTTGTGTCCGTTTGATCAAACTGACAATACTTGCATATTCACACAACTGCAGTTTTGCCAGCAAAGAACTACGATTTCTGACACGTGGATTTCCTGTGACAGCACCGACACGTTCTCCGTTATACGGGTTCGTAAAATGTGGAACTATATAATTAAGTGCATCTGGCATCAGATAAGAATCTGAATCAACCCCCATCAGAATCTCTCCTTTTGCAGCAATCAGTCCAAGATAAAGTGCATTTGCTTTTCCATTATTTTCTTTCAGATCTACAAACCGTAATCTGCGATATTTTGGCAACAGACTTTGAATCACTTCCGAAGTATTATCACTGCTTCCATCATTGATTGCTATAATCTCATAATTCGGATATTTCAGCTTGGATAATTCCATTACTGTATGTGCAATTGTTTCTGCCTCATTATAGCAAGGCACAAGTATCGACACCATCGGTGTCTCATAAAGCGGTAAAGGTCCCCTGCGTTCGTTCCCAAAGTAAAATAAGATACCACCAACTACCCATGCCACAGACATCAGCGCGGGATACCAAAATACAAACTCCTCAATTACATGTAGCATTTAAAATCACGTCCCATCTTTTTGATAATAGATTCATTTGTTTTTACTATATTTTTTTCGGTAAAGTAAACGATTTTGTTAATAAAAAATCCTGCTTCTGCATGAAAGATCACACAAAAGCAGGATTAATTATATTCGTAAATTTATAACATGACAAGTAAATTATTTGTAAATTACTTATTATGCATTTACAACCTGACCGAACTCAGCCTTCAGAGAAGCACCACCGATCAGACCACCATCAATGTTTGGCTTTGCAAGAAGCTCCTTCGCATTGCCGGCGTTCATAGAACCGCCATACTGAATACGAACTGCTTCTGCTGTATCTGTATCATAAACCTCAGCGATGAGTTCACGGATACCCTTACATACTTCCTCAGCCTGATCAGATGTAGCTGTCTTACCTGTACCGATTGCCCAGATTGGCTCGTAAGCAATTACAAGGTTCTTTACATCATCTGCTGCAACGCCTGCAAGGTCAGACTTGATCTGAAGTCTGATCCAATCCATTGTTACGCCCATCTCTCTCTGCTCAAGTGTCTCACCACAGCAAAGGATTGGTGTAAGTCCGGAAGCGATTGCCTTCTTAACCTTCTTATTCAGGAATGCATCGTCTTCCTTGAAGTACTCACGACGCTCTGAATGTCCGATGATTACATACTTCACGCCTGCATCTACAAGCATTGGTGCACTGATCTCACCTGTGTAAGCACCCTTGTCCTCAATGTAGAAGTTCTCAGCACCAACCTGTACGTTTGTGCCCTTAACAGCTTCAACAACAGGAACGATGTCAATAGCTGGTACACAGTAAACTACGTCTACGTCATCATTCACTACAAGTGGCTTTAACTCCTCAACAAGCTTTACAGCCTCTGATGGAGTCATATTCATCTTCCAGTTACCTGCAATAATTCTCTTTCTTGCCATTTTTCTTATCTCCTAAAATAAAATTATTTGTCATTAGCTGCTGCTACACCAGGCAGTTCCTTACCCTCAAGGAACTCAAGAGAAGCACCACCACCTGTTGAGATGTGGCTCATCTTGTCACCATAACCAAGCTGGTTAACAGCTGCTGCAGAATCACCACCACCGATAATTGTTGTAGCGTCTGTCTCAGCAAGTGCTGCTGCAACTGCCTTTGTACCTGTTGCAAGAACCGGGTTCTCGAATACACCCATAGGTCCGTTCCATACAACTGTCTTAGCTGTCTTAACAGCCTCAGAGTAAAGCTCGATTGTCTTAGGTCCGATATCGCAGCCTTCCTTAGATGCATCCATCTTATCTGCATCACAGATTGTTGTAGCGATTGTTGGATCGTCGATTGGGTTAGGGAAATCATCGATCATAACAGAGTCTACCGGGAGCAGAAGCTTCTTGCCAAGCTTCTCAGCCTTCTCCATCATTTCCTTACAGTAGTCAAGCTTTGTCTCGTCAACAAGTGACTTACCAATCTCATATCCCTTAGCCTTCAAGAATGTGTATGCCATACCACCACCGATGATGAGTGTATCGCACTTCTCAAGAAGGTTAGAGATGACGTTCAGCTTATCAGCAACCTTTGCACCACCAAGGATAGCAACGAAAGGTCTTACCGGATTCTCAACTGCGTTTCCAAGGAAATCGATTTCCTTCTGCATCAGATATCCAACAACGGCTGTATCAACAAGTGCAGCTACACCAACGTTTGAGCAGTGTGCTCTGTGAGCTGTACCAAATGCATCGTTTACGAATACGTCACAGATGCTTGCAAGATCCTTGGAGAAAGCCTCACCGTTCTTTGTCTCTTCTGCTCTGAAACGTGTATTCTCAAGAAGAATAACCTCGCCGTCCTTCATAGCGTCTACAGCTGCGCGAACTGTATCGTCAACAACCTCTAAACTTGGTACAAACTTTACTTCCTGACCAAGGAGTTCAGAAAGTCTCTTTGCAACCGGTGCAAGAGTCTTTGTCTGCTTGTCTTCCTCTGTCTTAACCTTTCCAAGGTGTGAACAAAGGATTACCTTACCGCCATCAGCGATCAGCTTCTTGATTGTTGGAAGAGCTGCAACCAGACGGTTCTCATCTGTGATCTCTCCGTTCTTCAAAGGTACGTTAAAGTCGCATCTGCAAAGAACACGAAGTCCCTTTACGTTGATATCATCAACAGATTTCTTATTTAATGACATTATTAAATCCTCCTGAATTTTGAAATGATAAAAATAAGGGTCCGGTCCAATTAAGACCGGACCCTTGTAGGTCTTCTCTAAAAGAGTCTGACTGAAGATTAAGCCAACTCAGCGAAGTACTTGATTGTTCTAACCATCTGGCTTGTGTATGAGTTCTCGTTATCATACCAAGAAACAACCTGAACTTCATAAAGATCGTCAGCGATCTGAGCTACCATTGTCTGTGTAGCATCGAAGAGTGAACCATATCTCATACCAACGATATCTGAAGAAACGATCTGCTCCTCATTGTAACCATAAGACTCAGAAGCTGCAGCCTTCATAGCAGCATTGATGCCTTCCTTAGTTACGTCCTTACCCTTAACAACTGCTGTAAGGATTGTTGTAGAACCTGTAGGTACAGGAACTCTCTGTGCAGAACCGATAAGCTTTCCGTTAAGCTCTGGGATAACAAGACCGATAGCCTTAGCTGCACCTGTTGAGTTAGGAACGATATTAACTGCTGCTGCACGAGCACGTCTGAAGTCGCCCTTTCTGTGTGGTCCATCAAGTACCATCTGATCACCTGTGTAAGCGTGGATTGTAGACATGATACCTGACTGGATTGGAGCGTAATCGTTAAGTGCCTTAGCCATAGGAGCAAGACAGTTTGTTGTACAAGAAGCTGCAGAGATGATCTTGTCATCAGCTGTAAGTGTGTTCTCGTTTACGCTATATACGATTGTAGGAAGATCATTACCAGCTGGAGCTGAAATAACTACCTTCTTAGCACCTGCATCGATATGAGCCTGTGACTTAGCCTTTGATACATAGAAACCTGTACACTCAAGTACAACGTCTACATCAAGCTCTCCCCATGGAAGATTCTTAGCATCTGCCTCAGCATAGATCTTAAGTGTCTTACCACAAACTGTGATTGTACCTGCTTCATCATCAGCAGAAACCTGATCTGCATACTGATACTTACCCTGTGATGAATCATACTTCAAAAGGTGAGCAAGCATTGAAGGCTTTGTCAAGTCGTTGATTGCAACTACTTCATAACCTTCTGCGTCAAACATCTGTCTGAATGCAAGACGTCCGATACGTCCAAAACCATTAATTGCTACTTTTACTGCCATTTTTTAATCCTCCTAAGTTTTAATTATTAAGATTTAAATACTGCATGGCTGCAGTAATTCATCTAAAAACTTACATCGAATATCATAACTTCTTTTATAGCAAAATTCAAGCCTATTTTTTGTAATTTTTTTCAAAAAATGAGTGTTTCTCCAATTTTATTGGATTTTATAAGATTATACGGTATAATTGACAAGTAAATAAATGAAATTTATAAAAACCAGAAATACATTACAGGAGGATACGCATATAATGTTTCCAGATTATCATTTCCATACAGATTTTTCCAGTGACTGCGATGAATCAATATATTCTGTAATTGAATCTGCAAGAAAAAAAGGGCTGTCTTCTCTCTGTGTCACAGATCATTATGACATGGACTTTCCGGTCCGTCCGGAAGAGCCGGAAATGGATTTTGACCTTGATATCGCAGACTATTATAAAAACTATCATCAGTTATCAGAAACTCTCGCTCCGGACTTTGACCTTCGTATCGGAGTGGAACTTGGTGTGATGCCATCCACAACAAATAAACTGAATGCCTTTGTACAGGCACATCCTGAACTTGATTTTACTATCTGCAGTCTCCATGTTGTAGATGGAATGGATCCCTATTATCCGGAATATTTTGAAGGAAAAGAAGACCTTACAGCGTATCGGCATTATTTTGAAACACTCCTTGATTGTGTAAAAGAATTTGATAATTTTAATGTCTGCGGACATCTTGATTATATTGTCCGTTATGGGAAAACAAAGGCTGAACTTTTTGATATTCATGATTATTCAGATATATTTTATGAATTATTTCAGATTCTGGTATCCCGTGGTCAGGGAATCGAGATCAATACCGGAAGTTTGTACCGTGGGCTGTCCTTCCCACACCCGCATCCGGACATCTTGAAAATGTACAAGGATGCAGGCGGAGAAATCGTCACGATTGGAAGCGATGCCCACCATGCAGAACATATTGCATATGGATTTGATACGGCAAAAGAATTATTACTTTCCAACGGGTTCCGTTATTTTACGACCTTCAAAGAGAAAAAACCTGAATTTCATAAGATTGTTTAATCGCTAACTCCGGCTTTTATAATCATCATAAGACGGAGACTGTTCCCGCAGTCCTTCTACAAGTTCTTTGATGCAGGCAATCACATAGTCTGCATCTTTTTTTGTTGTTTCTTCCCCGATGGTAAGCCGAATTGTACCCCGGGAAAGTTCATCTGACAAGCCAATTGCCTGTAAAACATGGGAAGGTTTTCTGGATGCAGATGTACAAGCAGATCCACCGGACGCGCAGATTCCAAGAGTATCCAGCATTATAAGCAATGCCCCACTATCTATAAATTCAAAAGAAATATTAATATTATTGGGTAATCGATTCCTCCTGTGTCCATTTAACCTGCAATACGGAATGGTTTCTAATATCTGCTGTATCATATAGTCTCGTATTTCTGTCTCATATTTCAAACGCCGTTCCATTGTTGCATCTGCAATATAGGCTGCAGTTGCAAGTCCAACGATTCCCGGCACATTTTCTGTTCCTGCCCGAAGTCCTTGTTCCTGTGCACCGCCATGAATATAACTTTGCATTTTTATTCCTTCTTTTGCATATAAAAACCCCGTGCCTTTGGGACCGCGGAATTTATGTCCACTTGCAGTCAAAAGATCAATCTGCAGTTGTTCCACATCAATCGGCACTTGACCATATGCCTGAACCGCATCCGTATGAAATAATATATGATGATTCCGGGCAATTTTCCCAATTAATTCGATCGGTTCCATTGTGCCTATCTCATTATTTGCAAACATAACAGATATCAGTATCGTATCCTTTCGGATTGCACGTTCCATCTGTTCTAAATCAACACGTCCATTGGTATCAACATCCAAATATGTGACATCAAATCCATGCTGTTCCAGATACTCGCATGTGTGAAGAATTCCATGGTGTTCAATCTTCGTTGTAATGATATGTTTTCCTTTTTTCTTATATACATCCGCAATCTCTTTTAATGCCCAGTTGTCTCCTTCGGAACCGCCTGCCGTAAAATAAATCTCATTTTTTCGTGCATGTAATGTATCTGCAATCATCTGCCGGCTGTCTTCTATAACACGGTGATTTTCTTTTGCAATACTATAGATGCCGGACGGGTTTGCAAATTTGTCATGAAAGTATGGCTGCATAGCACGAATCACTTCCGGATGGGTGCTCGTCGTTGCTGCATGATCCATATAAACTGTCATATTTTATCGCCCTATCCAATATAATAAACCAAGACTCTGGCAGGAATGATCATCATGTCAAAACAAACTATCATCAAAGGAACCCTGATATTAACGATAACCGGAATCCTGACCAAATGTCTCGGCTTTTATAATAGAATATTCTTGACTCGGTTGATTGGTGTTAAAGAGCTTGGAACTTATCAGTTGATTTTTCCGCTTTATATTCTGGGTATTTCATTTTGCTGTCAGGGAATTGCTACTACCATCACCAAACATGTCTCCTACCTGCTTGGCAAGAAAAATCATCCGGATACACGTCGTGCGCTTCGTCTTGGAGTTTGTCTGAGTTTTATGCTAAGCCTGCTTGTCTCCGGCTGTTTTTTCTATGGCTGCGATTTTATTGCCATTCACATACTGAAAAATACTGATTGTCGTGTTCTGTTAAAACTTCTCTCTCCCGCAGTTCCTTTTGTCGCTATAAAAGCCTGTATCAATGCTTTCTTTATCGGATATAAAAAACCATTCTTCTCAGGAAGCTGTCAGTTAATCGAACAGATTATACGAATTGGTTCTGTCTATCTCCTTGCAATCTCCTATATGCAAAATCAGGTTGATGCTAAAACCGCCGTTTGTGGCGTAGTAATTGGAGAAATAGGAGCAACACTTTACGCCCTTAGTTGTTATATATTTTTTCACAGTAAACAAAACAATGAATTTAAAAGCAAAAGTCTGCATACTTCTGTCATAAAAAAACAATTGCTTATGATTCCAATGCTGAAGGATATCATTCCAATCACTTCCAACAATCTGATTTTTACATTATTTTCAAGTTTTGAAGCAATTATACTTCCTGCATTTCTGTTTCAATATTACAACAACGCAGACACAAGCATGGAAATGTACGGGATTATCACAGGTATTGTCATTCCGTTTTTATTATTTCCGGCAACCATTACAAACTCACTTTCAACCATGCTGCTTCCATCTATCTCTTATGCCTGTGCCAAACGAGATACGGAAGCAATAAAAAAAGCACTTGTATCAAGTGCTCTTTTCTGCATCATGCTCGGAAGCTTTGCCTGCATTTTATATATTCTCTTCGGGAAACCGCTTTGTATCTTTGCATTTAAAAGTCCGGAGGCCGGAACGCTGTTACAGCTAATGGGATTTTTATGTCCTTTTATTTATCTTTCCACAACGCTTTCCAGTGTTATGAACGGGATTGGGTACGCGACACAAAATTTAATCTACAATATTCTTGGGATCAGCATGCGAATCTTGTGTATCATTTTCTTTGTGCCACATTTCGGCATCCACGCATATATATGTGGTATGTTCTGCGGCTACCTACTCCATAATGCGCTTACGATCACAAAGCTTGCTTCTCTTAATTCGTAACCTTCTTCGTCCAGTCGTAAGGGGTGCTCTGATATACGTAATAATTAAGCCAGTTGGCATAGAGTGTATTGGCATGACATCTCCATGATTTGATAGGCTTTTGCTCCGGATCATTATCAGGATAATAATTGACCGGAATATTCGGATTTAAACCACGCTTAATATCTCGTTTATATTCCTGATCAAGTGTAAATGTATCATACTCCGGATGCCCGGTGACAAAAATATTCTTGCCGTCTTCTCCAATGATTAGATATGGTCCTGTAATATCAGACTCAGCCACAATCTCCAGAAATGGATTGTCAACAATTGCCTGCTTATCCACGCCGGTATAACGGGATTGCGGAACTAAGAATGAATCATCAAACCCACGCACAAGCGGCGTTCGCTTATGGAACGTATAATGTTTATACACACCGGAAAACTTCTCTGGCAGATGATATTTTTTCACGCCATAGCGATAGTAAAGCCCAGCCTGTGCCCCCCAACAGATATGCAATGTGGATGTAACATTCGTCACTGACCAGTCCATGATCTCTGTCAGTTCATTCCAATACTCCACTTCTTCAAACTCCATATTTTCAACGGGTGCCCCGGTGATAATGAGTCCATCCCATTTCTTATTCTTCACATGTTCAAAATCACTATAGAAACGTTCCAGATGTGACTCCGAGACATGCTTTGACTCATAGGACATTGTACGGATAAAGGAAATATTGACCTGCAAGGGTGTGTTTGACAGGCTGCGCAAAAGCTGCAATTCTGTATCTTCCTTTAACGGCATCAGATTCAAGATCAAAATGTCTAGTGGACGGATATCCTGCGTCATCGCACGGTGTTCGTCCATCACAAATATATTTTCCTGTTCCAGAACTTTCTTTACCGGTAAATCATTATCTATTCTAATCGGCATCTCTAAAACCTCTTTTCTTTTCTAAATTTAAAGCATACCACGATTTATTTATAACTGCAAGAAATCATCCTCGGAAATAATCGGGATTCCCAATGATTTCGCCTTTTTATTCTTCGATGAAGATGATAATACATCGTTGTTAATCAGATATGTTGTTTTGGAAGAAACACTGCCTGCAACCTTTCCGCCACGATCTTCAATCACTTTTTTAAGTTCATCCCGGTTTGCAAAATGGTTGAGCGAACCTGTAATAACAAATGTCCTGCCTTCAAGATCCTGCGGAGCAGTATTTTCCTCCACAACAAGTGTCACTTCCTTTAAAATCCCGCGCAACACCCGGATATTATTTTGATCTGCAAAATACGCTACAATCCCCTCTGCAATCACATCTCCGATTTTCTCGATCTCAGCGAACTGTGCTGCATCCGCATGGATGATTGCCTCTACATCATCTTTAAAATATTTACAGATGGATTTAGCCATGGCGGTACCGACATTTAAGATACCAAGCCCATATAACACCCGTGCAAGCTGCGTTGTGCGGCTCTGCTCGATACTTTCCATCATATTATCATAGGATTTCTGACCGAATCCTTCCAGCTTGACGATTTCTGCTTCATAACGGTCAATGCGGTAAATATCATATAGTTCCACGATGAAACCACAATCCAGAAATTTCTGCAAGGTTGCCTCCGATAATCCATCAATGTTCATTGCATTTCTGGATACAAAATGTGTGAACAGTTTAATTGCCTTTGCCGGACATGCCGGATTTGGACAGACAAGTGTCTGTGCCTGATTGTCCTCGCGTATCTCCGTCCTGCCTCCACACGCCGGACATGTATCCGGAATCTCAAGCGTACCGGACTTCGTCAAGTTCTCACTGATTTGCGGAATGATCATATTGGCCTTATATACTTTAATCGTATCGCCAATACCAAGTTGTAACTGTTTAACTATACTGACGTTGTGCACACTGGCACGGCTCACGGATGTCCCCTCTAAAGACACAGCATCAAAAACCGCAACCGGATTGATCAGACCGGTTCTTGACGGACTCCATTCAATATGGCGCAATATCGTCTCCGCCTCTTCATCTGCCCATTTAAACGCGATGGAATCTCGTGGGAATTTCGCTGTGCGCCCAAGATTCCTTCCATATACAACATCATCAAACGAAAGCACAAGTCCATCCGAAGGGAAATCATTCGTCTCAATTTTCTCTGCAAAATATGTTACCTTCTCCTGCATCGTTGCTGCTGTGACATCGACATGCTCCACCACTTCAAATCCAAGTGATGACAGAAAATCGAATTTTGAATTCATTGTTGCATCAATCGCCGCATCGCCGGTATCAAGCATGTTAAATGCAAAGAAATGTACATTCCGCTCAGCAGTAATCTGATTATTCAATTGTCTGACACTGCCGGAGCAAAGATTTCTTGGGTTCTTGTATTTGCTGTCAATATCCGGAATCGTCGCATTAATCCGTTCAAAATCTGTATAGGTAATCACTGCCTCACCACGAATGGTTAAAGGATCTTTATATGATATCTGATTTGGCAGGTTTGCAAATACTTTCGCATTATTTGTAATCACCTCACCAATCTCACCATTTCCACGCGTAACCGCTTTTACAAGCACTCCATCTTCATAAGTAAGGACAACCGTAAGACCATCCATCTTCCACGACATAACTCCCGTCTTATCACCGAGCCATGCCGCCAAATCATCGACACTCTTCGTCTTATCCAGAGACAGCATCGGTGCCGCATGTCGTTCCTTCGGAAGCTCACTGATGATTTCATAACCGACATTTTGGGTCGGACTTTTCGATAAGATCAATCCGGTCTCCCGTTCTAATGACACTAATTCATCATATAGCGTATCATATTCCAGATTGGACATAATCTCGGTGTCCTTTTGATAATAGGCTTTCGATGCCGTATTCAACAATTCCACTAATTCTTTTATTCGTTCTGTCTTGGAAGCCATATATTTTCTCCTTCCTCTATAAAGAATCCTTCTCAACTAACCTTCGAAGTTCCTGCTCTTCCTGTCTTGTCAGCGTTCGATATTCTCCCGGTCTTAGGTTTCCAAGCCGGACATTCATAATTCTCACACGCTTTAAATGAACAACACGGACATGCAGTGCATCACACATACGACGAATCTGTCGATTTAATCCCTGTGTCAATATAATTGAAAAGTTTCTCGCACCGGTTTTCTTCACTTTACACGGCTTCGTTACCGTATCTAAGATCTCCACACCTGAAGACATCTTCCGGATAAAATCCTCTGTAATATCTGTATTGACACGCACATGGTATTCTTTTTCATGATTATTCCTTGATCGTTGAATTTCATTTGCAAGATCGCCGTCATTTGTGAGCAACAGTAATCCCGTGGAGTCTTTATCCAGACGACCTACATAGTTTACCCGTTCCGGAAACTCGACATACCGAAAGATACTTTCCTTATCTGCATCCTTCGATGTGCAGACCTGTCCGATTGGCTTATTATATGCATAGATCACCTTTTTTGTGTACAAATGCACCGGCTTCCCGTTGCACATAACGACGGATTTCTCTCCCACACGCGTCCCCAAATTAGCAACTGTTCCATCTACTGTCACCTTTCCCGCCTCAATCAGCCGGTCTGCTTCTCTACGCGAACAGATTCCTGCTTCACTTAGATATTTATTTAATCGAATTTCATTAGTCATAGTGTTCCTCTTAATTTAATTAATTTTATGGTTGCATTTTTAAATATGCAGTTGTATAATCGCTTTATAAATTTTAGAAAAATATAAAGGAGGCATATTATGGATAATATTGATAAAAAAATCCTTCACTTATTACAGGAAAATGCCAGATATCCACTCAAGCATCTGGCAAGCAAAGTATTCCTTTCTTCTCCGGCTGTCTCCGCCCGTATTGAGCGTTTGGAGAAAAGCGGAATCATCTCAGGTTATCACGCAAGCGTTGCGCCGGTTTCTCTTGGCTATCACATCACGGCCTTTATTAATATGGCACTTGATCCAAAAAGAAAGCCTGAGTTCTATCCATTCATACAGGCTTGTCCGAATGTATTAGAATGCAACTGTGTAACCGGTGCATACTCCATGTTAATTAAAGTATGCTTCCCAAGCACAATGGAGCTGGATACTTTTATTGGTCAACTCCAAAAATACGGAAATACAGAAACACAGATTGTATTCTCAACTCCCGTACCACCTCGCGGTATTGATGTCCGTGCTGCAGATGATGAGGATGATGAAGAAGATTCTGATGATTTTCTGTAAAATCCTAAGATATAATAATAGGCCTGTTGACAAGCAACAGGCCTATTTTATTGTGTTGTTATTGTTCTGAACTGACTGTATTGTAAAATTCTGCGAATGCAGAATCATTTGCAATGCAACTGTTTACATTATCCTGTACAGCTTTGTACAGATTCTGGATATCTGTTGACTGACTTTGTGTCTCGATATAATTGTTTACTTCCTGAGAAAGTGCTGAATTATCAATCTTATATCCTTCTGCCGTCTTTATAACATAAAATCGATTAATATTCAAAGGAACACTTGTAATATTTGCAAGGCTCAGATTACTTGTTACATAAACTAATGTAGCATCCTCTGTATAGCCCGGCATTGTATAACAATTAATATTAGAATATGCTTTTACCACAGCCGAACGCTGCTGATACACAGTCATGTCATCAAACTGACTCGGATCAGTCACATAACTTTTCAGTTTTTCCTGATCACATACAGCTAATGCCGCATAATATTCTATAATCAAAGAATTAATATCCAGGTTTGCATTTGTCTCGTAAGTAAATCCCACCTGATCCGACGTCTGTGCATCTGTCTGTGTTGCTTTATCTTTATTAAACATCCTCAGATCCAGATCTGAAAAGAAATAAAAATAAAAAACAACCGCAAGCAGAACAAAAATCATCCAACCAAGGAATAACATTAATCCTGCAATACCTTTCTTTTCTTTTTTGCCTTTCTTGCTCATATGTCGTATGTCCTCCTTCGAACAATCACATGAAAAGTGCACCAGAGAGGAATCGAACCTCCGCACATGGCTCCGGAGGCCATTGCTCTATCCACTGAGCTACTGGTGCGCGACTTCTAGTATATCCGATTTGATCTGATTTTTCAAGGCTTCTATGCTATCAAATTTGATTTCTTTTCGAATTTGACGGATAAATTCAATTTTTAGATATTTTCCATACAGATTTCCATTATAATCAAGGATATTTGTTTCAACCTTAATCTTATGATCATCATCCACAGTTGGATTATCTCCTACGTTTGTAATGCCGCGATAACGAAGATTGTCTAAAATAAGACTTGTCTCATAGACTCCGTTAGGAACCAGCAGTTTTTCTTCATCCGGAATCAGGTTCGCTGTTGGAAATCCGATTGTTGTCCCAAGCTGTTTTCCATATTGTACAATTCCGGCTATGCTGTATGGTCGTCCCATATATTCCTGAATCAGATCAACATTTCCCTGCTCAATCTGCTCCCGTATATAAGAAGAACTGATAACCGTTCCCTGCTCTCGCAATTTTTCAAAAGCAAGCACCTCATAGCCATAACGATTCCCTAATTCCTCAAGCAATGCAACATCTCCCTGACGATTTTTGCCAAACCGAAAATCGTTTCCCACTACAACATATTCCGGATGTAATCGTTCTACTAAAACATCTTTTACAAACGCTTCCGGCTTCATTGAAGCAAATTTCTTCGTAAATTCGCAGGTAATATTAAAATCAATTCCTATCTCTTCCAGAATGCGATTTCTCTCCGGAATCGTATAAATTCGTTTCGTTCCCGGCATATCAATAGAAAAAACAACCGACTGTTTTCCTGTCTCATGAGAAAGCTGTAAAACTTTATTGATAAGTAACATATGTCCCTTATGCAGTCCTTCAAATTTTCCAAGTGCCACAACAGTATCCGCGATATTCACATCATTGTATGCTAGTTTCTTCACATTAAGTTTCCTCATAAAAACATTTTAAATGGCTTGTATAGTTGTTCTTCCTCTTTGTAATCATACAGGGCTGCAAATCCATCTGCATTATACACCCGAATCCGAAACTCCCGATTTTCTCCCATATTTTTGAAAAAACGCGGAGATAGTTTGTTTCCATTTTTTAGATAACTCTCTGCCTGTTCGGTAATCTCATATGCCGGATACTGTTGCAAGAGTGCATCCACAGGCAGAATTTTTTGTTGTAAAGTTCCTTCTGTTTGTCTTTTTTCTATCTCCTGAAGTGTCATTGCATCTGTTACAGAAAAGCCATGAACATCTTTACGCACCAATCCCGACATCACAGCCATGCAGGAAAGTTTTCTTCCGATATCGCGACACAAGGACCGGATATACGTTCCTTTCGAACAATGAACATCAAAGCTGTAGATATCGTCTGCTTCTTTCACAATATTACTTATATCATAAATTTCAACCGTTCTTGCTTCCCGTTCGATTTCGATGCTTGCTCTTGCGTACTCATATAATTTCTTCCCGTCTTTTTTTATGGCAGAATACATCGGTGGAATCTGATCATACTTACCTACGAAAGATAAAATTGCCTTACATATTGTTTCTTCCGTCAGACCGGAAATCACTGCCGAATCCCCTTCCACAGTTTTCTCACCAGTTACATCTTCGGTATCTGTTTCATAGCCAAGTTTCATCGTTGCCCGGTAACATTTATTGCCTTCGGTCAGAAGATCTACCAGCTTCGTTGCTTTTCCAAGGCAAACCAACAAGACACCTTCTGCCATTGGATCCAGTGTCCCGGTATGCCCAATCTTTTTTTGTTTTAATATGCCACGCAGCTTTGCAACTACATCAAATGATGTATAATTCTGCTCTTTGTATACATTTATAATTCCATCTATCAAAGCTGTTCCTCTATCATCTTTATAATATCTGCAACAACTGTTTCAAAATCACCTGTCACTTCAAAACCTGCAGCACGGATATGTCCGCCACCTCCATAGGCAACCGCAATTTTGCTCACATCAACTTTACGTATGGAACGCAGACTTACCTTCATTGCATCGCCAAGTTGATACACAAAAATTGCGACCTCCACGCCATCAATGACGCGGATACGATCAACAATTCCATCCGTTTCTTCCTTTCCACAACCAAAGGTTTCAAACATTTCCTTTGTCACAAAAGTATAAACAACCTGACCGGAAAGAACAAGTTTTGCATTCAGCATAGCCTGTCCCATTAACAGATTCTGCTTATAGCTGACTCTGTAAAATGTATCATCAATGATTTTCTGCGCATCAACACCATGAGACAGCAATTCTCCCGCTACCTGCATCGTCTCTTTTTTACATGCCGGGTATTTGAATACTCCTGTATCATGAACAATTCCAAGATACAGGCATTCTGCACAGGCTGGCGAAATTTTTTCCGAATCAATATGCCGGAACAAAACCTCACTTGCGGAAGATGCATCTGCATCACAGTAATAATAGTCTCCAAAGCCCTGATTGCTTCTGTGATGATCCAGACATGCGCTTTTTTTTGCCATACCAAAAAACTCATAAAAGCATCCATGCCGGTCGCGATCCCCACAGTCCAGCGAGATTGCAAGATCTAACACACGCGACTGCGGTTCATGACAGATTGCCTCCGCTCCTTTTAAGAACGAGAACTTATCCGGGATATTCTCAAGATATACCGTCACCTCTGTGTCATAATTATCCTGAATATAATTATACAATCCCAGACACGAACCAACACAATCTCCATCCGGCCGTATATGCCCGAAGATTCCAATTGTCTTTGCGCTCTCAATTAATTTTAACAACTCACTCTTCATTCTGCTTGCTCTGATCCTCTTTAATTACCTCATCAATACGTTTTGACATATAGTTACCATACTCGATGGATGTATCCAAAACAAATGATAACTCCGGTGTATTTCTCAGATTAACTGTTCGTGCCAGCTCACGTCGGATATATCCGCTTGCCTGCTCCAGTCCCTTCAATGTCTCTGCTGCGGACTCTGTATCTCCAAGTACACTAATATATGCCTTACAATATTTCAGATCCTGTGTCACCATGACATCGGTTACGGATGTCATGGGATTGATGCGCGGATCCTTTAACTCCATCCGAATGATCCGGGAAAGTTCTTTCTGGACTTCCCCGTTAATTCGCTGTGATTTATGACTTGTCTTTCTCATTTCTATCTTGGTACCTCAACCATAATATATGCTTCAATGATATCGCCTTCCTTGATATCGTTGAATCCATCCATAACAAGACCACATTCAAATCCTGTTTTAACTTCCTTTACATCATCCTTGAAACGCTTCAACGATGCAAGCTCACCCTCGAAGATCTGCTCGCCTTCACGACTGATACGAATCTTGCAGTTTCTCTGGATCGTACCGTCTAATACATACGAACCAGCGATTGTACCAACACCGGAAGCCTTGTAAGTCTGACGAACCTCTGCATGACCGATTACTTTCTCCTCAAAGATTGGATCAAGCATACCCTTCATTGCACTCTCGATATCCTCAATCGCATTGTAGATGACACGATACAGACGGATATCAACCTTCTCACGTTCTGCCACTTCCTTCGCCTGATTATCCGGACGAATATTAAATCCAATGATAATCGCATTACTTGCAGAAGCAAGAATCACATCACTTTCATTGATTGCACCTACACCGGAATGGATACATTTAACAGCTACTTCCTCATTGGAAAGCTTAAGCAGACTCTGCTTAACTGCCTCTACAGAACCCTGTACATCTGCTTTAATGATAAGATTCAAATCTTTCACATTACCTTCCTGAATCCGGTTGTAAAGATCATCGAGAGACATACGCTGCTTCGTATCGGCAATCAGTTTCTCCTTGCCACGATTGATAAATGCCTCGGATATCTGACGTGCTTCCTTCTCATTTTCTGTAGCTATTACAATCTCTCCGGAGTTTGGAACACCATTTAAGCCAAGTACCTCTACCGGCATAGACGGAGTTGCTTCCTTCACTTTTCGTCCTTTATCATCGAACATCGCACGTACTTTACCATGAACATCACCGATTGCCAGGCAGTCACCCACATGCAATGTACCCTTCTGTACCAGAATTGTTGCAACGGAACCACGACCCTTATCAAGCTGTGCCTCAATAACAATACCACGAGCCTTCCGATTCTTGTTTGCCTTAAGCTCTAAGATCTCCGCTGTCAGAATGATCATCTCAAGAAGATTATCAATACCTTCCTTTGTATGTGCAGATACCGGACAGAAAATCGTCGAACCACCCCAGTCTTCCGGTACAAGCTCATATTCCATTAACTCCTGCTTTACACGGTCAATATTCGCACTTTCTTTATCAATCTTATTGATTGCAACGATAATCTCGATGCCGGCTGCCTTCGCATGGTTAATCGCCTCTACGGTTTGTGGCATAACACCATCATCAGCAGCAACAACAAGGATTGCAATATCAGTAGACTGTGCACCACGCATACGCATCGCTGTAAAGGCCTCATGCCCCGGTGTATCTAAAAATGTAATCTTCTGACCATTGATAGAAACAACCGATGCACCGATATGCTGTGTGATACCACCTGCTTCACCTGCTGTAACTTCTGAATTACGGATTGCATCAAGCAGAGATGTCTTACCGTGATCGACGTGTCCCATAACACAGACAACCGGTGGTCTTGAGGTCATATCCGCCTCATTTTCTTCCTCTTCGCGAAGAAGTTCTTCGATCACATCGACTTTTTCCTCTTCCTCTGCAATGAAGTTATATTCAAGTGCAATATCCGCCGCTTCATCGAATGAAAGGTCAGAGTTTACATTATACATCTTACCAGCCATGAACATCTTCTTAATCAACTGTGCAACCGGAACCTTGATCTTTCCTGCAAGCTCTCCGACTGTCAATACTTCCGGCAGCTTGATTGTCTTGATCACCGGTTCTACCGGCTCCTGTTTCTTTGGTGCCGGCTGATTATTCCGATTATTATTGTTACGGTTGTTATTGTTATTAAAACGATTGTTGTTATTATTGTTATTTCTTGTATTTCGGTTATTGCTTACAGCATTTCGGAAATTTGTGCCACGGCTTTCCTGCTTGGTTCCATTCTGATTGTTTCCGTTTGCAGGTTTATTTCCATTGTTTTTACCCTGGTTGTTCTGGTTATTATTCTGCTTATTGTTATTACCGTTATTATTTCTGCCTTGGTTATTTCCGTTATTGTTATTATTTTTACCCTGATTGTTGTTGCGGTTCTGATTGTTGTTATTGTTCTTCTTATTCTGGTTTCCGTTATGATTTCCAGAATTAGAGTTGTTATTAGGCTGATTCTTTTTATTCTCCTGTTTTGGAGTCTCTGCCTTTTTCGGTGTTTCTGTTTTCTTTATGTCTTCCTTCTTTGGTTCTGCCTTCTTCGGTTCCTCTTTTTTTGCTTCAGCCGGCTTGTTTCCACCTAAAGAATCCCGCACAAATTTCATCATTGCATCATCAATGCTGCTCTGTGCTTTTAACCCTTCTTTTTTGCTGCTCAATATATCAATAATATGACTGCTTTTTACTTCTTTTCCAAGTTCTGCTGTCAACTGTTTTGCAAACTCGTGTACTCTCATGGGTTACACCTCCAATCTTAAACTAATCCAACTTGTCAGAAATCTGTTTTGCCAGACCCACATCTGTCACAGCAAGCACTGTCCGTTCCTGTTTTCCAATCTGTCTGCCAAGTGTTATACTGTCAAACGCGACCGTATACGGAATCTCATAATACTTACATTTATCCATGAATTTCTTCTGCGTATTGTTTGATGCATTTTCCGCGATAATCACTAAATATGCAACGCCCTCCTGAATCGCTTTCTCAGTCAGAAATCCGCCACTCTGTACTTTACCTGCCTTTGCTGCAATTGAAAGCATAGACAATGCACGATTCTGATTTTGTACCAATTATATCATCTCCTCTGCGATGGTCTGGTAGATTTCTTCCGGAATGTCTGTCTTTAACGAACGTTCAAGTGCTTTTGACTTTTTTGCTTTCTCCAGGCATGTCTGATTCAGACAGATATAGGCACCTCTGCCATTTTTTCGACCGGTTTTATCCAGACATATCTCGTCTTCCGGCGTTTTTATTACTCTGACAAGCGCCGTCTTTGGTTTCATCTCACGACAGCCTACACACTGTCGAAGTGGTATCTGCTTTGCCAAGTTATCTACTCCTCATCTTCAAAATTACCGGCATAGTTATCTTCGTAATCATCAATAATCATACCCAGATCTCGTGCCTGTGACTCACTCTTAATATCAATCTTATAGCCAGTCAGCTTTGCAGCCAGACTTGCATTCTGTCCTTCTTTACCAATTGCGAGCGACAACTGATCATCCGGTACAACAACTCTTGCACATTTCTTCTGCTTTCCATCCTGATCTTCCGTGTATGCCTGAACCCAGATAACATCCGATGGGCTCAGTGCATTCTTGATGTAAACCTCCGGATCTTCATCCCATGCAATAACATCAATCTTCTCTCCCTTTAAATCATCAACGATTGTATTCACTCTCGCGCCTGCCATACCTACACAGGCACCAACCGGATCAACGTTTGGATCTAAAGAACGAACTGCAAGCTTCGAACGGGATCCTGCATCTCTGGAGATTCCCATGATTTCTACCACACCATTCTGAATCTCTTCGATTTCATTTTCAAAAAGTCTCTTTACAAGCTCTGGATGTGTACGGGATACATGAATGTTAATACCTGTATTATTTTTCTTATCCTTGCCATCTTTGCGTTTGTTTTCCTTCTTCTCCGGTTTCTTCACTTCAACCACATACAGCTTGATATGGTCTCCAACCTTGTAATGTTCAGATTTTACCTGCTCATTTTCCTTGAGTCTTGTCTCTGTCTTCTCATCAAGACTGATATAGATTGTATTATCCACAAAACGCTGTACAACACCATTAACGATGTCATGCTCCTTACATGCAAAACGCTCGTAGATTGCATCACGTTCACCCTCTTTGATATTCTGGATGATAATACTTCTTGCCTTCTGTGCAGCCATACGTCCAAAATCCATAGACTCCAGTGGATATTCCACAAAATCACCGATTTCGTACTTACTATCCATTGCCTTTGCCTGTGTTAAAGAAATCTGATTCTCATCATTCTCAACTTCCTCAACAACTTCCTTCTTGCGTACAACAGTGATTGCACCTGTCTCACGATCCATATGCGCTTCCACAAGTACATTCTTTCCATAATCTTTCTCGCAGGCTGCCACCAATGATTTCTCAATTGCCTCCATCACCAGTTCCTTGCTGACACTTTTTTCGCGCTCTAATTGATTTAAAGCATCAATAATCTCTGACATTTTTTTATCCTCCTCTTTTATTCAAATGCCAATCTTATCATAGAAATATCGTTTCTTGAAAAATCTTTTGGATCCTCGGAATCCACAAGCTGTAAGGTAATTGTTGTATCCGTATAGCCAGTCAGAACTGCCTCAAATTCTTTGCAGCCATCCACTGCCCGATAAAGCTTTACCTCCACTTTTTTGCCCAGATTCCGTTTGAAATCCTTGTCCTTTTTAAGCGGTCTTGTAAGTCCCGGAGAACTCACCTCCAAAATGTATGGGTCCGTCAGCCGGTCTGCAGCATCCAGTTTTTCTTCCAGACTCCGGCTAATCAATACGCAGTCATCAATATTGATGCCACCTTCTTTATCTGCATAAACGCGCAGATAATAGTCCGAGCCTTCCTTCACGTACTCCACATCTACAAGTTCAAACCCGTGTTCCGCAATAATCGGAGTTACAAGGTCAGTGCAGTGTTGTTCAATTTCCTGTTTTTTCACGTCTGCCACCTTTCTGACTTTTCACCTTTTCAAAAACAAAGAGTGGGTTTTTTTAACCCACTCTGCGTCATCTGTATTCAAGTCTTATATATTATAGCATGTTTTTATGTTTTTGCAAGCATTATTCTATCTTTTTTATAAGTTTCACCTGAATAGCCTGTATCATTCCTCCTCCTGCATAAGAACCATTTTTTTCAAATTCCGTCCATCCATGCTCATTGATATATACGCGATATATAATATCATATTGCTGCGCAATCTCACCGGTCAGATTAATTCTGATTCCTGATATAGTTTCTTCCCCGATATCACTGCCGGTCTGTTGTCCATCCCTCTTCCAGATTCCCTGCCCCTGTCCGTTCTCTGTTACATACCGTACATTTCCACGCGGTGCCAAAGATCCTAGTTGTATACGGATTGCCTCCACCGCCAGACTCTGATTTGTAAAACCTGCAACAACGCCATCCAGCTTTGCTTCCTGCCATGTAAGTGTCTGCATTTTGACAGTATATACCAGATATGCTTCCACATCCGATGTCAATATTCCCGTTTGTTTTTTCAGATACGTCTGTAGATTTTCCAGTTCTGTCTGTGCAGACGATTCTTCCAGATAAGCATATCGAAACAATGCGAATCCATCGTATCCCATCCCATCACTTCGTGACCATTGTTCCGCCAGATTATTATTTTGCATCGACCAGCCGACATCCGTATCCGAAACTTCTCCTGCACGGTATAATGCCAGCCCAATATATAATTTTATATGTGGATTTGTACGCAATTGCATCCATTGCAGACTCCGTTCCGAGAACATCTGCACCTCTCCACTTTCAGTCCGGTAATGATCTGTCCAATAAATCTGAGGCATAATATAATCAATATATCCTTCTTCCGATACCCATGTATCAATATCAGCCCCCTGTGACCTTGCATAGTCCGGATTTCCAGCCGGACTGATTCCAAATTCACAATCCTTGTTTTTTTCTTTAATCACACAATATACAGAATGAACCAACTTATTGACCGCCTGTTTTTTCACTTCCACGGAACAGGAATCCTTCATCCCCGGCATATAAAAATAATCATCAAAATGAATGCCATCGACCGGATATCGTGTCATAATTTCTGATACACCATCCACAACCAATTGCTGCGCTTCCGCATTTTCGGGATCAAGAGAAAGACAGGTTCCACTTTCTGATTCATATTCTATAATCATGGATTGATACTTTACATAATAGGGTGTCTGCATAAAGCTTTCTGTCGTTTCCGTTCCGATGGAAATACGATACGGATTCACCCAAGCCTCAAATTTAAGCCCTTCATCATGCGCTGCAGAAACAAGAATCTCATACGGATCATACGTCGGCTGTTTCCGATTCTTCGATAAATACTCCGAATACGGAAAATATTCCGATGGATAAAAAGCATCTCCCATGGCACGTGCATGTACAATCACTGTATTCATTCCATTTTTCTTTACAGTATTGTACATAGCATGTACTTTTGCCCGAAAAGCAGCCTCATTTTTGTCAGAAAGATACTTTTGAATATCAATATAGGATATCCAACAGGCTCTTTTACTCTCTTCTATATTTGCCTGTTTTGGTAAATATTGTTTTACCGTTTGTACAGTGTTATCAAAAACAGATAAAAACAGACAGACTGCCATAAATACATAAATAACAAATTGTTGAAGTCTTTGCATACTTCTTACCATTTGGAGCTTTTTATAATTACATATATGCAGATTATTTCTTTTTATGCTCCCAAAGGACTGTAATCAGTAAGATTCCTGCACCGGCAGCCACAAGCAGAGTTATCACAATTCCCAGCGCCATGATATCTCCTGTTTTTACCTCATTTGATGTAACCGGCTTTATGTCAGCCTTTGGCATAACAACCAATGTCTCTCTTGTTGTAAGCTGCTCTGCTGTTGTCTGATATTCTGCCGATGTACTACTCTGTGATGTTGAAACATTTTCTGTTGTTGTGCCGCTTTCTGTTGTTGTAACGACTTCTGTTGTTCCGCTTTCTGTTGTTGTGCTGCTTTCTGTTGTTGTAACGGCTTCTGTTGTTCCGCTTTCTGTTGTTGTTCCGCTTTCCGTTGTTGTAACAACTTCTGTTGTCGTGCCACTTTCTGTTGTCGTTACATTATATGGATAAAAATGTGACTCCGAGCTTGCCTTTACATTACGTGCGATTACCTGACCTTCATGATTGCCACCAATAAGCGATACATTGCCGGATGGTGCAACAATGTGTCCGGTCAGAAAGTTCGCTGTTATATTTTTTGCATCCGGGAAATTCCAGACCAATCCAAATCCACCGCTGTAATACTGCCCTCCCTGTAAACCTCCTGGCCTGTTATTTACCAAATTGAAGAAATAATTGTTATTTAATGGCGTGCCACAAATTTCGATTTTTGAAGTATCCAAAATATAATCACTATCTCCGGAAACAGAAATCGTATATGCATTCGAAAAAATATCTTCGGCTGTTACATTTTTCAGAATCACACGCTTCGCATTTGTAAAATCTGCCCCGCTGACTGTAATCGTTCTGGAATCTGCAAAGTCGATGACCAGATCTCCCTGTTCCATATATCCTGCCTGACCGCCTTTCTCCAACACCTTGGATTCCTGCATGATAGTATCAAACGCTTCGTCCATGTTGATATAATCATCCGCAACTTTCACCATACGGTTTGTCAACCAGTCTTTGTATGACATATAGCTTTCCGTATAATAAAAATTCGTATCTATCCCTGTTGTATCATTCCACGAACCGGCATGATAATCAGCAAGATCAATCAAATATTTCGCATAAGATGCTGCGGATTTTACCTTTCCAATCGTATTTTTCAGATTCAGACAATTTCCTACCACGATTGCACCAACAGTATCTGAAACATAATCACCCTCCAAATCATTTTGTACAAAATAGCCGTAATGTGACAAAATATAATCTATATGATATTGACCCGCATATTTTTTATTACTCACCAAAGCTGCTTGTGCAACAGCGTTTAGAACAGAAATGTCATCTTTTTCCATATTTACATGCATCTGTGCTGCGTCTGATTCCGTGGCATCCGCCTGTGCACTGACCGCTCCGTCAAATATAGTTTCCGAAGATTGGATATCCGTATCACTGTCAGCCTCCCCTGCCGTTGCATCCCCCACTGTCGCATCAGTCACAGTTGCAGTATCTGCGAGCACAGCCTCCAGATTACCGCATCCAAAAATACACGCCCCTCCGACAATACCAGCAATCATAGTTTGCCAGATTCTTCTTACTGCTTTTTTCCTCATAAAAAAACTCCCTACATACATTCACATAAATGTATGCAGGGAGTACTTGTCCTGATTCCAAATATATTTTTAAGATGCCTGCTCAAACTGACTGTTATACAGATCTGCATAAAAGCCCTTCTTTGCAAGCAGTTCTTCATGCGTACCACTCTCGATGATATCGCCATCCTTCAATACAAGAATCAAATCGGCATTCTTGATCGTGGAAAGCCGGTGTGCAATTACAAATGATGTTCTTCCCTTCATCAGTTCATCCATCGCTCTCTGGATGATAAGCTCAGTTCTTGTATCTACTGAACTCGTTGCCTCATCCAAAATCAACATCGGGCGATCTGCAATCATTGCACGGGCGATTGTAAGCTGCTGTTTCTGTCCCTGTGACAGATTTACCTGATCATTTAATACCGTATCATAGCCTTTTGGCAGACTTCGGATAAATCGATGCAGACCAACTGCTTTACATGCCTGCTCGATTTTTTCTTCCGGTACATTCTCCTGACTATATACAAGATTCTCCCGTACCGTTCCTTCAAAAAGCCATGTATCCTGCAGTACCATACAGAACTGGTTATGAACCTCTTCCCGTGTCATTTCTTTGATTGATACACCATCGATCTTGATATCACCATCTAAGATCTCATGGAATCGCATCAGAAGATTCACCATGGTTGTTTTACCGGCACCTGTCGGTCCTACAATTGCCACCTTCTGTCCCGGTTTTGCGATAGCAGAGAAGTCATGGATAACAATCTTGTCACTATCCTTATAGCCAAACTTGACATGCTCGAAGGATACCTCACCCTTGACATCGGAAAGTTTCTTCGTCTTTGCACTCTCGTCTTCCATCTCCTCAGCATCGGTAAACTCAAATACACGCTCACCGGCAGCAGCCGCAGACTGCAATGCCTGCATCGCCTGTGCAATCTGACTGAGTGGTTGTGTAAAGTAACGAACATACATCATAAATGCAATAATTACACCAAACGAAATCTTATCATTCATTGCAAGCAGTGCACCGACGATACAGACTGCTACATATCCAAGGTTTCCAATAAATGTCATAAGTGGCATCATCAGTCCGGAGAGACACTGTGCTTTAAATGCACTATCTCTTAAGTTCTCGTTCATCTCATCGAACTTCGCCTTTGATTTTGCCTCACCATTATACGCCTTCACAACCGTATGTCCAGCGTATATTTCTTCGACATGCCCATTAATTTCGCCTAAATGCACCTGCTGTCTTGCAAAATATTTCTGTGACTTACTCATGATTAAAGTCATGAATACAAACCCAAGCAATGTTGAAAAGACCGCTGCAATCGTCATTGTGATATCTGTCTTGAGCATCATAATGAGTGATCCGATCAAAAGTGTAACAGCTGTAACCAGATTACCCATACTCTGGTTAAAGGACTGCGCAATCGTATCAACATCATTCGTCACACGGGATAACACATCACCGGTTGATGTCTGATTATAAAACCACATCGGCAGACGATTGATTTTCTTAGAAATATTGCTTCGAAGTCCTTTTGACACCTGCTGTGTGACATATCCCATAATCAAGTTCTGGATCAGTGACAATAATGCACTGCATCCATAGAAGCAAATCAGCGTAATTCCAATCCGCTTGATTCCATCCATATCAATTCCGGTCATCACGCCATCGGTGATTAGATCCGTCATCTCGGATAATTTATCCGGTCCGATCAATGTTAATACCGTTCCAATGCCTGCGCAGATAATTGCAAAAATCATAGCTCCCCAGTATTTTCTGCAATTTGCAAGAAGCTTTGCCCATGTTCCTTTGAAATTCTTTGCTTTTTCACCAGGGTGCATACCTCTGCCAGGTCCGTGACGAGAAACTTTGGGAGCACGATTATTCTGACCGATTTCATAATTATCTTTTTCCATTATGCAAGTTCCTCCTTTGATAACTGAGAATATGCAATTTCCTGGTATACTTCACAATTCTTCATAAGCTCGTCATGCGATCCCATACCGGCAATCTGTCCATCATCCAACACGATAATCTTATCCGCATCACGAATTGTTCCAATTCGCTGTGCAACGATAATCTTCGTTGCATCCCTACATTCCTTATGCAGTGCTTCTCTAAGAATACGATCTGTTTTATAGTCAAGCGCAGAAAATGAATCATCAAAGATTAAAATCTCCGGTTGTCTGGCAATCGCCCGCGCAATCGACAAACGCTGTTTCTGTCCACCTGAGAAGTTCGAACCACCCTGAGCCACATAGCCACCAAAACCCTGATTCTTCTTCTCTATAAATTCACTCGCCTGCGCTACACTGACAGCACGCGCAATGTCATCCTGCGTCGCAGGCGCCTTTCCATTTTCACCATACGCCACATTCTCTGCGATTGTACCGGAAAACAAGATTGCCTTCTGGCTGACATATCCAATCTTATTATGCAGTGCTTCCTGTGTATATTCTTTTACATTCACACCATCAACCAGAACTTCACCTTCTGTCACGTCATAAAACCGAGGGATCAGGTTAATTGCAGTACTCTTTCCACATCCGGTTGCACCGATAAATGCGATTGTCTCACCCTTCTTCGCAGAAAAAGAAATATGTTCAAGTACATATTCCTCTGCATCCGGATATTTAAAGCTGACATCCTTAAATTCCACTTCTCCATCCTTCATAACCGGGAAAGTATCTCTCATCCCATCCTCGATGGATGGCTCGGTGTCTAATACCTCCAGGATTCGCTTTGCTGCAACGGAAGCTCTCGGCAGCATAATGAAAATCATAACTAGCATCATGAACGACATGACAACCTGCATCGCATAGGAAGAAAATACAACCATATCCGAGAATAACGTGAATTTTCCCTGCATATCCTGTGCATCGTTGATCAAAACCGCGCCAATCCAATATATTGCAAGCGAAAGACCATTCATGATCATCATAATCGTCGGCATCATAAATGCCATAGTCTTTGATGTAAACCAATGGGTATCTGTCAGATCCTTGTTGACCTTCTCGAACTTCTCCTCCTGATATGCTTCCGCATTATAGGCGCGAACAACGTTCAAGCCTGTCAGATTCTCACGTGTTACCTGATTGATTTCATCCGTCAGACTCTGTAAGCGTTTGAACTTCGGCATACATAAGCTAACGCAGATAATAACGACAACCAATAATACAACAACCGCAACGCCCGTGGAGAGTGTCCACTGCCAGCTCTTATCAACAATCTTCAAGATAGCCATCACCGCCATGATCGGTGCCCGCAGCATGATGGAAAGTCCCATAACAATCAACATCTGTACCTGTGTCACATCATTTGTAGATCGTGTGATCAAACTGGCAGTCGAAAACCGACCAATCTCCTCCATTGAAAACGACTGTACCTTGTCAAATAATTTTCCACGCACAATTGCGCTGAAATTTGAAGCAATCCGCGATGCACAGACAGCAACCAATATAGTTACTAATAAACTGCCAAACGCACAAAGTAACATTTTTCCACCTGCAATCAGGATATCATGCATTGCACTATCCTGTGTCGTAATCAGTGATGTAATTTCCCGCATGTAATCCGGCAGTTTTAACTCAAGCCAGACCTGTGCCACTACAAATACCACACTGAAAAGAGCCAATACCACTTCCTGTTTTCGGAAATTCTTAAAAATACGTAACATTCCATGCTCCTTTCCATTTTCTGTAAAAATATTAATGAACATGAATCATTATAGCATCTTGTTTAGCACTCATCAATGATATGTGCTAACAGTTCATATTCTTTTCACATTTTAAGAATCACACCCGACAATATTCAGAATATCTGCTGGTTTTTTCGCGAAGACTGTTGCACCAAGTGACTCCAAAAATGTGCGGTCGCGGAACCCCCATTCTACCAGAATGCAATCTACATCAGCATTTTTTGCAGTTGCATAATCTACATCCGAGTCTCCAATATAGATAACCTCTTCTTTATTCAAGTTAAATTCCTTCAATACTTCGAACACCGAATCCGGTGCCGGTTTCTTACGCACGCCCTCGCGTTCCCCGATTGCAATGTCAAACTGTCCGGCAAAGAAATCTTTTACTAGATCCTGAACAGCAAAATCAACCTTATTAGACACGACTGCTGTCATATATCCTTGTGCACGCAGATTTGTAAGCAGATCATTGATACCATCGTACGGTCTCGTTGTATCCATGCAATGATCCTTATAATAGACTTCAAATGTATCAAACACCGCCTCGATTTCTACATCCATAGTTCCTTCCGGAACGGCACGCTCAATCAACTTATGGATACCGTTTCCGACAAACTGACGCACCTCTTCTAACGTCCGTTCCGGAAAACCATGCTTTTTTAGCGCATAATTCGTTGTATTTTTCAAGTCCTCTAATGTATATAAAATCGTTCCATCCATATCAAAAATAAGCATCTTATATTTCTTCATGTCTCTCATCTCCGATTCATTTTTAAAAATTGAAAAAACGCCTGACATGCCAAAGCGGTATATCAGGCGTTTTATTTTATCGTTTTTTTACTTAGTTTCCAGCCATCTGAGCTGCAACTTCTGCTGCGAAATCCTCGTTTTTCTTTTCAAGACCTTCACCTGTCTCAAAACGAACGAACTGCTTAATTGCAAGCTTGCATCCGTTAGCCTTTGCTACATTTGCAACATACTGAGCAACGTTCTCTTTGTTCTCAGCCTTTACATACTCCTGCTCAAGCAGACAAACTTCCTTAAGTTCTTTGTTCAAACGTCCCTGAACCATCTTCTCAATGATATTATCAGGCTTGTTTGCGTTCTTAGGATCATTCTTAGCCTGTGCAACAAGAATCTCAAGCTCATGAGCTTTATACTCCTCAGATACTTCATCTGTAGAAACATACTTTGGATTCATAGCTGCAACCTGCATAGCGATATTCTTCATGCACTCATCAATTGCCTCGCCAGATGCGTCTGTATCAGCCTCAACCAATACACCAATCTTTCCACCTGCATGGATATAAGAAACGATATGTCCCTCTGTGTTGATCTTGACAAAACGACGAATGTTCATATTCTCACCAATCTTAGCAACCATAGCAGCATGCTTCTCAGCAACTGTCATAGAAGGATCCAATACCCACTTTTCATTCTTCAATGCCTCTACATCCTGAACGTCTGTAGAAACAATCTGATCAACAACTTCTTTAACATATGTCTGGAATACTTCGTTCTTAGCAACGAAATCTGTCTCAGCATTTACTTCAACCATAGCTGCCTTCTTACCGCCATCAACAACAGTTGTCATAACGATACCTTCTGCAGCGATTCTTCCTGCCTTCTTTACAGCAGTTGCAAGTCCTTTCTCACGAAGGAACTCCATTGCCTTGTCGAAATCGCCGTCTGTCTCTGTAAGAGCCTTCTTACAGTCCATCATACCAGCGCCAGACATCTCTCTTAACTCTTTTACCATACTAGCTGTAATAGCTGCCATTTTTTTGTCCTCCTAAACCGATACTTCTTACTCTTGCTCTGCGTCAGCCTCTGCAGATTTAGCTTCCTCTGCTATCTCTACATCTGCACCCTGATTTGCCTCGATAACAGCATCTGCCATCTTAGAAACAATCAGCTTTACAGCTCTGATAGCATCATCGTTACCTGGAATCACATAATCAAGTTCTTCCGGATCACAGTTTGTATCTGCAATACCAACAAGCGGAATACCAAGTGTGTGTGCTTCCTGTACACAGTTTCTCTCCTTGCGAGGATCTACGATAAAGATCATGTCAGGGATTTCCTTCATATCCTTGATACCACCAAGGTTCTTCTGAAGCTTCTCCATCTCCTTCTTGATCTCGATAACTTCCTTCTTAGGTAATACATCAAATGTACCATCCTGCTCCATTGCTTCATACTTCTCAAGCTTTGCAATTCTTGTCTTGATTGTCTCGAAGTTTGTAAGCATACCACCTAACCATCTCTGGTTAACATAATACATACCACATCTCTCAGCTTCAGCCTTAATAGAATCCTGCGCCTGCTTCTTTGTACCAACAAAAAGAATCTTTCCTCCGTTTGCTGCACAGTCAAGAACTGCCTTGTAAGCCTCATCTACCTTGCCGACAGACTTCTGAAGATCGATAATATAGATACCGTTACGCTCAGTATAAATATACTCAGCCATCTTAGGGTTCCATCTTCTTGTCTGATGTCCAAAATGAACACCTGCCTCGAGTAACTGTTTCATAGAAATAACGCTCATAACTTACCTCCTGGGTTATAAAATATTTTCTTCTGTGAGCTTCTTACAGTCGTGTGTCAAACTGTCTAGCAAAAGACCATCGCGTTATATGGCACCCTTTTCGCCGATTCACTCACATGTTTTTTCACACGAAGCCGATTATAACATAAAAAAAAAGTGCATACAAGCACTTTTTTTATTTTCATTTATAATTTTATTGCATTTACTGTTTCTGTGTCAAAATTCTGGCAATTTCTTCATAGGACATTCCTGAAGTAAACTCGAAGCTTCCCGTTTCAAGCTTCATATCATATCCATTCGCTACAAGATAGCTGTTGAATTTTGTTGCATCATCTACAACTCCAGCGGTTGAAAGTGCCGAAGATATCGTCTCTGAACTCATACCACCTGTAACTGTAACAGTTGTTTTAGTTGAAGTATCCGATTTCTCTGTTGTAACAGCTTCTGTCGTTGCTTTTTCTGTTGTTGTCGGCACCTCTGTGGTTGCGTCCTCCGTTGTCGTTGGTGCTTCTGTTGTAGTCTCCTCGGTCGCAGCTTCCGTCGTAATATGCTCCGTTGTTGTTTCCTCCGAACTTACATCCGATTCTAAAACATACTCCGATTTTTTCACCATTCCAAGCTCCTGTGCCCGTTTCATTATATCTTCATCACTCATGCGGTTCTTGCCCGAAGTCATATATGCAGCAAACATGATCAATGCGCCAAATAAAACACCAACGCCAAGTCCGCGTACAAAATATTTTCTTTTCATCACTTTGCCTCTCCTTGATATAAGTCTACAACAAGTTTCACTTCTCCTACACCGAGTCCAAGATGCTTTGCAATCTCCAAAATACTGAGTCCTGCCTTATGCATCTCCAGAATCATGTCTTTGTTATCAACATTCTCCAATTCTTCTTTTGTTTCTTCCGGAAGTGGAGTATCCTCTAAATCACGGATTGCCTCATCAAGGTCCGAATCTGTTTCCGTCTTTTCCACCGGATTTGATGATTCCTGAGGCCCAGATTCCGCAACCGGTACCTGTGCAGTCTGGCTGTCTCTTACAATATTCTGTGCAGCCTGCTCCTGCACCATCGCTGCGATTTCCTTCTTATATTCATCAATCATATTGACAGTTGTCATAATTTCCTTTTGCTTGTCAGAAAGCATATCATATAGGAAAACAACTTCTTTATGATTACGGTCAATCTCCTCATTGACAGAAACCGCATAATCTCCGAGTGCCAGAGTCTTCTGATTTACTATTTCTGCAAGTCGGGTTTCAATATCTGAAAGCTTTCCATCAACCTGCTGATCCATATAATCACGGATCATAGTGTCAATTTTTTCCTTCTGTTCCTGCGTCAGTTCCTTCGGAATCTTTACAACACCAGCACTTTCCTCTTTTTCTTCCGAAAGTTTTTCAGACAGAGCAAAGCTTACAAATATAAATATGAGACCTATTACTATTAATACAATGACTGTAGTTGACATTTTCCTTTACCTCGCCTTAAATTTTAATATCAATATTTATGCGATTGATCCCGGTATGTTTCTCGGTATCTTCCGCTTTTGCTTTTTTCTTCTTCCCTGAATACAGGTTCTGATACTTATTTTTTCCTTCTTCCTTCGCATCCGGACTTTGTTCGTAATATGCCGCTTCATCCTTCTGCACGACTGTTTCTCGCACTTCCCGTTCCTGTTCTTTCGTCTCCTGCAATGCGTTCTGACTGTGCAAAACACTCTGTGCATCCACATTTTGCTGGATGGAAGCAACCGGTGCAGAGTTCTGTGCTGCAATTATTGGTGAAATCATAAATATTCCTCCTTTACAATGCCCTGCTTAAAACGGAGTTGGCTTTACAACACCATCTGCGATTTTGTATAAACTGTGTTTTTCTACATCTTTTACTGCATAAGAAAGGCTTGAAATATATATCATAACACCACGATATGCATTTCCAAGTACCTTTACAATTCCTTTTTTCCCAAGCGTGAGTTCCTGACGAAGTTCTTGCAGAATATCATTTTTTTCCACATATTCTTTTTTCATTTTCTCTACACGTTCGGTATAAGTTTTAATCTGTTTGACATTTTCCGGAGTCAGTTTGATTCTCCGTTTTAATTTTTCTTTATACACATTCAGATACGAAGTTGTCTCTTCAATCGAGCTTTTTAATTCCATCACGTCCGGAACAAGTCCCTTGATCCGGTCATACAATTCAGGCTTCACGCCAACCTTTATGATTGTCTGTGTCTCCATACGGTTTCCGATACTGTTTGCTTCCACGCTTGTCTCACAGATAATCTCGCCACCTACAATAAATCCTTTTCGTCCGCTGATTACAATCCTTCCACCGGACACAATATGGCTATGCAGAATAGATCCCGCTATAATATCACCCTTAGCAGCAACATTTGCGCTTTCAAAAAATTGTGCGCATATGTCTCCGCCTGCCGTCAGCTTTCCTTTATTCATCCCCTGTACGCCACGTTTTATAACTATATTTCCACCAGCTATCAGGGTTGCACCTTCCACAACGCCATTCACTTCAATATCACCTTTTGCACGAATTGTAAATCCGGTTCGAACTGTACCTGGCACCATCACATTTCCTTCATATTCAATGTCACCTGTTGAAGCATCTACGTCAGCAGCCACCTTATAAGTGTCTGATACAAAGACCGTTCCATCTGCAAGAGTAACATTTCCATTAACATTGCTGGTAATCATCGTACCATCTTCTGATAATGTAATATTACGGCCATATTTCAGTTTTCTAATTTTAGGATGATTCTGCGCAATTTGTTTGCCATATATATTCATTCCCGGCTTTCCGGAATCATGAGGTATCAGCTTTGCAAGCAAATCCCCCTGATTGACTGTCGAAAAAAGATTCAATGCATGAAAATCAACACTTCCATCTTCCAGTACCTTTGGTTTGGCAAGCGGTTTTGTATTAAAATAATATTCAATCATTGTATCTTTTGCCGGAACCGGATCCATTCCTTTTGCAATCGGAATATTGGTGCAATATGTCCTGCTTGTTTTCAGTTTCTCCATCACAGGCTCCAAAATCCCATACAATATCTTCTGACGTTCTAATTCAGCACGAATCTCCCGTTCAGTCATAACCTTTCCGCCAGTAGATGGGGGATAAAAACGAATATATGCTGCCATACTGTCTTTCGAGACAATAACAATCGCACTTTCATCAAATGGCTTCGTTATTTCATCACTAATTTTTATCTGGAGTGGTTTTTCATGCAATAAATTCAATGATTTGTACAACGCATCCACCGGAAAGGATTTGAAACCCTTTCTCTCAAGAAAAGCGATGATTTCCTGAATCTGCAATTTTTTTCCATCTTCTTTTGGTGGAAATACATCCAAATATGTACCATCTTCTTTAATTCGGACTTTAAAAAACGAGTTTTTGTATTTCATAGGCATTTCCTCAACCCATCATTAATGCAAAATTTTCGTTCATGGATCGACGCATTTTCGTAAGTGCTTTTGAATGAAGCTGTGAAATCCGGGACTCGGATACCTCCATTACCCGGCTGATTTCCTTTAACGTCAGATCTTCATAATAATATAATAATACGACCTTCTTCTCTTTTTCTGTCAAAAGTGACAGAGCCTCTGACAGTTGTACTTTTAATTCCTCTTTTAATGCACGATTCTCCGGATTGATTCCATTTTCATTACACACTGATGCCTTCACATCATTTCCCTGTTCCATAAAATCATCTAACGAGGAGATATTGGTTACATTTGTCTGCTGCATCCATACATCATATTCTTCCGTTGATATTCCCAGTTCCCGAGCCATATCTTCATCCGAATAATTTGGTCCACACATTGCTTCCAACTTCTTGGATGCCTCCGTAATAGATTTTTGTTTTTGCCGTACTGAACGTGGGATCCAATCCATCTTACGAATCTGATCAAGAATGGAACCACGGATTCGTAGACTTGCATATGTCTCAAACTTGATTCCTTTTCCATAATCAAATTTATCTATCGCATCAATCAGCCCGAAAATGCCATAACTCACCAAATCATCATACTCAACATTTGATCCAAGATATATCGCAAGCCTTCCGGCAACTAATTTTACCAAAGAAACATATTCGATTATTAACTGTTCCCGAACGGAACTGGATTTCGAATGACTGTATTCAATCCACAATCGTTCTTTTTTATCTATGATTGCCATGTACAGCAACACCCCTTATTTTCCGTTATACGTGGTTTTGTGCATCCGCAGCATCTTCCCCGGGCTGCGCCTCCTCCATATCCACTTCTTTTACCTCTTCCATATTACGAATTTTATCAATCAGCTTAAGTGCAATTGTTGCAATAATATAAAATACAACAATTACAATCAGTAATATGATCAAAGAGCGCACAAGATTACGTTCATATTTCATATTAAGCAGCCATGTAATAAGTGCCGCTAACAATACAATAAACGCTCTTGCATTTTTATACTTGTCTTTCGTCTCCAACTATATCGTCTCCAACTCATATAATATGTGTCTGCTTTCCGGCAGTCACCACGGTCAAATCTTTGGTTACCGGATCAAATACGATGGTTCGTCCATAGTTTAATCCTACATCCTCCGACACAATTTTGATTCCATATTGCTTTAAGACCTCCCGTACTGCTTCCACATTTTTCTCTCCGATATTTCCCATTGCAGTATCAGAAGAAAACTGAAACATCTTCGCACCGCCGGCAATCTTGGCAATCATACTCTTCCGGCTGAGACCTTGTTTTTCCAGTTTTTCAATCAAAGCTTGTATTCCGGTATCTGCAAATTTTAATTTATTCTGGTTTTGTCTGATCTTTGTACTGTCAGGAAGCATAATGTGAACCAATCCTGCAATATTTTTCGTACGCTCATATAATACAATCCCCACACAGGACCCAAGTCCAATAGTTGTGATCGTATCCCCCGCCATGCAAGTGTTCATATCCGCTATCCCAACCCGGATAACATCATTCACTCCCTGCACCTCCAATTCCTAGCTTTTGCAGCAACTGGTCAAAGGAATGCATCTCAGAAATCAACATAATATAACCATCTATCTCCTGATTACCTGCCTTAAAACCGGAATTGATCAGCAATGCTTTATCACTTACCATACCATATTCAATACATGGCACGCTCAATATCGCTCCCGCCATATCGATACAGATCTGCGGCTGGGAATATCTTAACTCCATCCCAGACAGGTTTTCAAGTGAGGCAACATATGATCCAATGAGGATGTTCGCAATCTCTCCGATTGCAGACATTCCCATCTCACTGTGCCAGTCCTGTGTCTGTCCAAGTAAGATTTCAGACAAATGCTGGGCATCCTCTAATCCGAGTACAAACAGGATCATCGCATTGAACGAACCATGCAACCGGCTTAATACACCTACGACTGATGTCTCCGGTCCACCAAGTGCATTTTCCAGTTCATTAAAATCATATAATTTTACCGTTGGAGCACTCATACTGAGTTTCGAAGATAACAGTACAGAAAGAGATGTCGTTGCATTTCCTGCTCCAATATTCCCAAGCTCTGTCAATGCATCTTTTACTTGCTCCGATAACTGTTCGGTATGTTTTTCCATGGCATACACCTTTTCTTATTCGTTGTCAATATCTGCGATCAATGCTCCAATATTTAAGAGTGAAATCAAGGATTCATTGTACTTTCCAACACCTGTCAGATAGGTACGTGTATCCCCATTCTCTGTTGCAATCTGTTCAATATTATCATCTGTCAGAGTAACTACCTCACGAACCTCATCTACCAAAATACCGATTTTTGCATTTCCCTCTACTTTAAGAATTAAAATACGAGAAGCATTTGTATTTTCTTTGTCCGGCAATTCAAACTTCCGTCGCATGCTCATAACCGGAACAACTTCACCACGAAGATTAATGATTCCAAGGAAGTATGGCTGTGCATGCGGAACTCTTGTAATCTTCTGCAGACGAACAATATTGTCAATATAAGTAATATCAATTCCATACTGTTCGTTATCAAATTTTAAAATAATATACTGCTTTGCGCTACTTGCTACTGCATTTCCATCCATGTATATGCACCTCCCTTACACCAATGTGTTTGAATCAATAATCAACGCAACTTCACCATTTCCAAGAATTGTTGCACCACTGATCATCTTTGGCACATGAATATATTTTCCAAGTGACTTGATAACAATCTCCTGCTGTCCGAGCAGCTTGTCAATCACAAGACCTGCCTGTTTGTCACCCTTCTTTACAATTACAACGATTTCGCCTTCATCCTCGATAGCATCCACGTCCTTCTCGAACGGCTCAATATCCAAAACTTCATTCAGTCGTACAAGCGGGATGACCGAACCACGCAGGTTGATAACCTCTTTCGTGTGTACATACCGGATATCCTCCGGTAAAATCTCTTCGACTGTCACAATAGAATTTAACGGAAGCGCATATTTCTCACCGGACACCTCTACCATCAAAGCCTGAATGATTGCAAGCGTCAAAGGCAATCGCACAATAAATGTTGTTCCTTCTCCTAACTTTGATACAACCTCAACATCGCCTCCAAGTCCTTCTATCTTGTTCTTTACAACGTCCAGACCAACGCCACGGCCGGATACATCAGATATCTTCTCTGCGGTTGAGAATGCCGGCATAAACAACATATCAATTGCATCCTTCTCTGTCATATATTCAGCCTGTTCCTCTGTAATCTGTCCCTTTTCCAACGCCTTGCGCTTAATTTTTTCTACATCCACACCTGCGCCATCGTCACTAACTTCGATTGTTACATTATTTCCATCCTGATAAGCATCCAGACGAATCGTACCTACCTGTGGTTTTCCTAACTTCAGCCGATCGATTGTTGACTCCAACCCATGATCGGCTGCATTTCGAAGCATATGCATCAAAGGATCACCAATCTCATCGATAACCGTTCGATCAAGTTCTGTATCCTCACCAGTCATGATCAGTTCCATCTCTTTGTTTAATTTTTTGGAGAGATCACGGATCATACGTGGGAAACGATTCACTACACTCTCAATCGGAACCATTCGAACCTTCATAACAGATTCATGCAGATTCGTTGTAATTCGCTCTAAATATTCAATCTGCTCATTAAAGGACTGATCCTGAGTAGAAAGTGTACCTGTCACAGAGACAAGTCCATTCTTAGCAATAATAAGCTCTGACACCTGATTCATCAGATCATCCAATTTCTCAATATCGACACGTACGGAACGATTGACAACCGGCTTTCCGGACTTGCCTGCCGGTTTCTTCTCTTCCTTCTTTGCAGGTGCAGCAGCCTTGTCAGTTGTCTCCTCTGGCTTCTTCTCTTCTTCCTTAACTTCTGCCTGCATCGGTTCTTGGGCATTCAGTTCATATTCTTCAATCACTGCTTCCTCGATTTCAGAAACATTCTCAATCGTTTTCTTTACTTCCTCCAATGATTTGTCAGAGATAATAAACATTGAAAAATCAAGATCAAACTTTTCATCCTCGATATCCTGTACACTTGGTACAGATTTGATAATATCACCCTTATTCTCTAAGCCCTTAAATACAAGAAATGCACGAGCTGCCTTGAGCAGACAAGTCTCCTGAATGTAAACCGTTGTTGCATAAACATGCATTCCCTGTGCTTTTGCTTCACTAATGGCATTCTTTTCAAAATCAGCCAATGGAATTGACAGATATTTTCTACGATCTCCTTCCTCCGGCTTCTTCTCCTCTTTTACTTCTTCCGTTGCGGCAGCCGCCTGTGCCTCTCCAGAACCGGCCAGGCCGTTCTGCAAAACTGCATTTAACTGTGCAATCAGTTCGTCATTGTCTTCTGTACCCTCATCCGAAGTTTCAATGATATTCGTCAAATATCCCTCGAGTGCATCCAGACACTTGAACACAATATCCACCAGATCTGCATTCACGTTCATCTTACCGTTTCGAATCTCAGAAAAAACATTCTCCATATCATGTGTCAGACGCTGCATACGCTTATATCCCATCGTACCTGCCATTCCCTTCAAAGAATGGGCAGCTCTGAAGATTTCATTTACAGTATCTACGTTTTCCGGCTCTGCTTCCAGAATCAAAACCTGATCGTTGAGTGTCTGTAAATGTTCTTTTGATTCATCAATAAAAATCTCAAGATACTGGCTTAAATCCATTATTAAACACCTACTTTCTTTGTAATTTCTTCCGCAATCTGCTGCAAACCACATACACAGTCACAAAGACCCACATCCCGGATTGCCTTTGGCATTCCATAAACAGTACTGCTTGCTTCGTCCTGTGCAATTACATAAATCGGTTTATGTTTGGAAAGTTCCTGTGCCCCTTTTGTTCCATCTGCACCCATTCCCGTTAAGATTACGCAGATAATCTCATCATAAGACACATAACTTAAACTCGATAACATTATATTTCCGCATGGTTTCAAACCACCAACCGGAGGTTTATCGTCAAAAAATATCTCACAGCCTCTCTTAGTCTCATGCAATGCCAGATGTGTTCCGCCACGTGCAATATAGACGTATCCATTCTGTAAAATATCACCCTCTTCTGCCTCTTTCACTATCACCGAACTTTGTTCATTCAACCGTACAGCCAGTGTATTCGTAAATCCTTCTGGCATATGTTGCACTAACACAACCGGTGCAGCAAGATTCTTCGGCAGCTTCGGAATAACCGACTGCAAGGCTCTTGGTCCTCCTGTCGAACAGACAAGTGCAACAAGCTTTCTCCCTTGCATACTCTTTCGGTATTTTCGCTCATGCTTCACAATATATTCCGTCTTCTGTGCGTCCACAAGATTTTCAACCTTTGATGACCGTTCTTTTACTTCTACCGCCATACAAAGAGCTTTCTTGATTTTTTCTGCGTATTTCTGTGCATCCTTTTGGAAAATATGATCTGGTTTTTTGATAAATTCAATTGCTCCCAGATCAAGTGCAGTAAATACCGCATACGAATCCTCTCTTGCACTGAACACAATAAATGGTGCCGCAAACTCCGCTTCTTTGGCTTTCTGGATCAACGTCAGTCCATCCATTCTCGGCATATCGATATCCGTCATAACGATATCGATATCTCTGTATTTTTTTAAAATTTCATATCCTTCTTCACCATCTACGGCCAGATATGCAACAGTAAAGCCATCTATTTTTTCTATTATATCAGACATAACTCTTCTCATAAGTGCAGAGTCATCTATTAACAATATTTTTTTATCAGATTCGTTTTCCATTCGCAATTTCCATTCTCTCACTTTCAAAAATAAACCGGACAATCTTGTCCCGCTCATCCTGTGTAATCTTCAAAAACTCCATACGCTGCTCATACATGTCGGATCGCCCTTGTACCGGTGTACTTGACAATATGCGTGCAAACAAATTAAAAGGAATTACCTCGCCAAGAATTGCAACCATAAATTTCAACTTCACAACTTCATTCCGTTCAATCTGATTTCTCTGATTTAAACGCACACCACCCCCACTGATATCGACGATTTTCGCCGGTTGCCACGGCAGTGCATCTTCGGGAATTGAAACATCATCCGGAATACCTGTATCATATTCCTCATCTGATACAATCCGGATATTGGCATCCAGCAAACAATCATAACGATAGAATTGTCTGCGTTGTACTTTTTCCAAATTTCCAAGCATTTTTACATCCAGAAAAAACAGGTTCCCGCTTTTATAACGTGCAGTTACAAGAACATTACACTGCAGCAACCCACGCTCTGTGTAAAAGCAAGCCGTATACCGTTCATCCAGATCTAAGGGAACAATTCTGCCTTCATAAATCGGCATTGCAATCTGCAAAGTATCTTTTTCCAAAATATCAAAGATCTTACTGACATAAACTTTCTTATTCTGCTCATTTCGAATCACCTGATCTAAGCGAACCAATTCAATTTTATTACCAATTGCTATTCCCATTCATATGTACCCATCTTTCCCTTTTCTATCGTATCATCAGCATTCAATTAACGAATCCTCTTCTTGGAACGGAAGAAATCAATAAACACCCTTGCAATTCCATCTTTCTTCTTGCTTTCTTCTACAGTATCGTCATTCAAACGATTCACAAGCTGGCAGATTCCCTTCGTTGCTGCCGCTCCCGGATACGCCTGTACGAGTGGTCTTTGTTCAATTACAGCCATTGACGCATTTTTATCCTGTAACACCGATCCTAAAAACGAAAGCTTCGTATTCAGAAATTTTGAAGACACCGTATCTATTTTATGGAAAATCTCTGCGCCTTCCGCCTCATTTTCCACACGATTTGCAACAACATGAATTGTTTTATAAATCGGGTTGAAGCTATTTTTTCTCCGTAACACCTTTAACAAAGAATATGAATCTGTAATAGATGTAGGCTCCGGTGTAACAACTAGAACAACCTCCGGACTCATCATAACAAATTCCATAACAGAATCCGTAATTCCAGCACCTGTGTCAATAATCACTACATCATACATCTGGTCAAGCTTCACCAATTCTGAAATCAAAAGTTTGATGCTTGCATTATCCAGAGTTGCAAGCTCGGAAACACCGGAACCACCAGATATAAACCCGATTCCAGCAGGTCCCTGTGTAATAATTTCAGTCATGGATTTGTTATTATGTATCAGATCCAGAAGATTGTACTGCGGCCGGATACCCAGCATAACCTCGACATTTGCAAGTCCAAAGTCCGCATCAAACACAACTACTTTTTTCCCACGTCTTGCAAGTTCCAGCGCAATATTTACTGAAAGTGTCGTCTTTCCGACACCACCTTTTCCGCTTGTAATTGCAATAACTCTTGCATTGGAGATTTCCTGATTGGTCTGCACACGTTCCCGTAATTTCGTTGCCTGATCCATCACTTCCCACCTCCTAACAATTTCTTGGCAATGATCTGTGGATCCAGAACACCGATATCATCCGGTACATTCTGTCCCCATGTCACATAAGAAAGCGGCTTGCCTGTATCCAATTTCAGATTCAATATACTACCAAGTCCGTTTGTCTCATCAAGCTTTGTAAAAATAAGATTATAATCAAACATTTCACCATAAGTATTTGCGATCGAAAGTAAATCCGAATATTTCACTGTAGCAGATACAACAAGAAACACTTCTGTTTCATATTCCTTCACGGAATCAATTATCTGCTTCAAATCTTCTTTCTGCTCCTCACTTTTATGTGAACGGCCTGCTGTATCGACCAAAATCAAATCATAATTTTTAAATTTCTCCACACTCTGTGCCATTTCCTCCGGTGTATACACGACCTCCATCGGTGCAGATAAAATATTCGCATACGTCTTCAATTGTTCAATTGCAGCGATTCGGTATGTATCAATAGAAAACATTGCACATTTTAATTTCATATCCAGAGTGCAAAGTGATGCAAGTTTTGCCATCGTTGTTGTCTTTCCAACACCGGTATTTCCTACGAAGAATACAATCTTGGGTTTCTTCTCCCCCGCAGTCAGCGGTTGGATCTCACCAAGTTTCAGAACAATCTTCTGATATACATTTGCCAGTATGTTATCAATTGGCTGTTTGTCATCTTTGAGTGTTAGCTCATCAATAATTTCCTGAGCATGTTCTTTGCTGACTTCACTGTCCATCAACTGTTTAATTACAAGTTCAACCACTTTATTTCGAGATTGCTCCGGTTCCTTCTCTTTTTCTATCGTACTTTCAGCAGCTTCTCCCGAAGAAATTACTTGATCAGCGGCTTCCTTAATGGATGTCTCTGCTGATTTATGTGTCTGCATCTGCTGTTCCAGTAATTTGGCAATACTGTTGATTTTTTCTTCAATTGCATTTTGTGCCTCCTCACTATAAGAATCTTTATTCTCCGCAAATGCTTTTCCAAAAAGAAATGGTTCTTCTGCTGTTTCATTCCGGCGTTCCTGTTTTAAGTCAATTGTCTGCTCATCCGATCTTACGGAAGAAACTACCGGTGCTGTCGTTGCTGCCTGTTCTTCCATATCATCATCAATTGCTGCTGTCAATTCTACACGTGTCTTCTTAAAAAAGCGCATAATACCACCAGGCTTGATTTTCTTGACATTCATCACAATCGCATCCGGTCCGAGATCCTCCTTTGCAAGCAGAATTGCTTCTTTTTCAGTTAATGCTTTATACTTCTTAATTATCATGAATCGTTATCACTCCCACGGACTTTAATTCCACTTCCGAGTCTATCTCATTATATGAGATAACAATCAGGTCTTTCAAGTAATCATTTGTTAATTTCTTAAAATACATCCGAACAATCGGCGATGTAACAACAATTGGAGCATCTCCCTTGCTCTCCAGCTTCTTCACTTCAGCTTCCGTAGCTTTGAGTATCTGTTTTGTCACAGCAGGATCCAGAGAAATAAACGCTCCCTGTTCCGTCTGTTTGACAGAACCCATGATCATCTGCTCAACCTGCGGATCAAGCGTAACTACCGTGCCAGACTCCACATCTCCAAAATATTTGTTGGAGATTGCACGTTTTAAACTCTGTCGTACATATTCCGTCAATATATCTGTATCACGGCTGGTTGCCGCGTAATCCGCCAGAGTCTCAAAAATCGTAACTAAATCACGAATGGAAATACCTTCCCGTAACAGATTCTGTAATACCTTCTGAATATCTCCGACGCTGAGCAGCTTCGGTACAAGTTCATCTACCAGTGTCTTATTGTTATCTTTGATATTATCAATCAGATTCTGGACATCCTGCCTGGTCAGCAGTTCATCCAAATGCTGTTTGATAACCTCCGTCAGATGCGTTGCAATAATGGAAGGCGGATCAACTACCGTATAACCAAGCGATTCTGCACGTTCACGCTGAGATTCCGTAATCCACATTGCCTCCAGATGGAATGCCGGTTCCAACGTCGGAATACCAACGATTTCATCTTCTACATAACCCGGATTCATCGCCATATAATGGTCAAATAAGATTTCGCCCTCACTAACCTGGATCCCTTTAATCTTGATAATATACTGATTTGGATTTAACTGAATATTATCACGCAAACGTATAATTGGCACAACCGCTCCAAGTTCCAGTGCAATCTGCCGTCGAATCATAACGACACGGTCAAGCAGATCACCACCTTGATTGACATCCGCTAACGGTATTATACCATATCCAAACTCGAGTTCAATAGGATCTACCTGCAGAAGAGAATTGACATTTTCATGCCTCCGTACTTCTTCAGCCTGTACCTCTTCCTCCTCGACTTCTTCTTTGACTGCCTGTGCCTCTTCTTTTCCTTTAACAGAAAAAGACAATATAATAAATAATATTCCATATACCGCACAGAAAAAGAAATTCAAAGGTGTGAAGATACCGAACAGAATCATCGTGATTCCAACAATTAAAAGTACCTTAGGAATACTAAACAACTGTCCGATCAGGATATCTCCGATATTTTCTTCCTTAGATGCCTTTGTAACCAAAATACCGGTCGAAAGTGAAATCATCATCGAAGGAATCTGCGATACCAATCCATCACCAATCGTAAGGATTGTATATTTACTGATAGCATCCGAAAAAGAAAGTCCTTGTTGTGTCATACCCATAATCAGGCCACCGACAATATTTATCAGTGTGATGATCAGACCGGCTGTTGCATCTCCCTTTACATACTTAGAAGCACCATCCATAGCTCCGAAGAACGCGGATTCCTGCTGAATCTTATCTCTTCTTCGAATCGCTTCTTTATCATCGATTGCTCCAGATGAAAGATCCGCATCAATCGCCATCTGCTTTCCGGGCATCGCATCCAGAGTAAATCTTGCTGTTACCTCTGATACACGTTCCGAACCTTTATTGATTACCATCATCTGTACAATAATCAATACGATAAAAACAATCGCTCCAATAACAAGATTTCCACCACCGACAAACGAACCAAATACTTCAACGACCTTACCCGGATTACCGGTAGATAGAATTAATCGCGTGGATGATACATTCAGTGAAATACGGAAGATTGTTGTAAAAAGTAACAATGTCGGAAAACCGGACATATTGAGTATTTCACTTGTAAACAGACAATTAAATACAATAATCAACGACATAGAGATATTAAACAAAATCAGCCAGTCAAGCATGGTACTCGGAATCGGGATGATCAGAAATACTACTGCTGCAAGCAGATAAATTCCTAAAAATATATCATTTTTCTTCATACCATCACCGTCCTTTCCTGCATAATTATTCTCGTTCGCTTACTAACTTACTTTATTCTTTATTTTGTATACATAGGCAAGTACCTCTGCAACTGCCTGATATAATTCGGGTGGAATTTCATTTCCAATCTCAACATTTGCATACAGCATACGTGCCAGTGGTTTATCTTCAACGATCTCGACATTGTTCTCCTTTGCAAGATCTTTGATTTTAAATGCCAGATAATCAGCTCCCTTTGCAACCACGATTGGCGCCATGCTGACCGTATTATCATATTTTAATGCAACTGCAAAATGTGTCGGGTTTGTAATAACAACATCTGCCTCCGGTACACTCTGCATCATTCTTCGACGTGCCGCCTGCTGCATACGCTGTCTCTGTTGGGATTTAACCTTTGGATCTCCTTCCTGATTCTTATACTCATCTTTTACCTCCTGTTTTGTCATCTTCAGATCCTGCTTATGCTTCCATTTCTGGAACATCCAGTCTCCAAGTGCCAAAACAAGATACATCAGAGAGATTTTAATTCCAAGATCCATAACCATATCAAACAATATTCCCAAGCAATCTTGAATTGTCAGATCATATGCTGTCATAAAAATACCAACATAATCTTTGACAACAGAATATGCAACCGCTGAGAAAACAATGATCTTAAAAATTGATAAGACCAGTTCAAACAAAGACTGTTTGGAGAACATCCGCTTAAAGCCACTAATCGGACTTAATTTATTGAACTTCGGCTGCATCGGTTTTGATGTTACTTTCCATGTAATCTGAATCCGCTGAGATAAAAGCGCAACGACAAATGCAAAAATTACAAACGGCGCAATCGTAATAGTAATATACTGTACAGAATCAAGCAGAATCTGCCATGCACGCACATGAGAAAAGTCATCTCCCGTCTCATTTGCAATATTTTTCCAAAAATACGGAAAAACATTTACCAATCGTTCTCCTATAAATGATATAAATATCCGTAAACACAAAAAAAATGCCAGAAGCATAGCCGCAGATGTGAGTTCTTTGCTCTTTGCCACCTGACCTTCTTTTCGTGAATCTTCGATTTTCTTTGCGGTTGGTTCCTCCGTTTTTTCTCCACCCTCATCATTCGCAAAAAACTGCAGATTATAGCGGAGTAAAAGCGGCGTCCGTATTTCTTCCAAAGAAGGCACGTTACAACCCTCCTAATATCGTCTGAATCATATCACGCATCCGTTCCATAATATAATTGGCTATATTCGGAACAAACATAATACAAACTGCAAGCAAAAATAAACCAACAAATACTTTCAACTGCATACCGATTGCAAACATATTCATCTGTGGTGAGCTTTTTGCAAGTACACCGAGAATAACATTTAACATCGTTGCCCCTAAAAAAACCGGCATAGCAATTCGAAATCCAATCATAAATACCTGCACAATGAACTGAATCAAGGATGTGTAGATCAAATCCGGATTCAAAACAATTCTGCCAACCGGAACAAGTTCAAACGACTGTGCTGCCGCAGACAATATATAATAATGCAGATTCGATATCATAATTACAAGACAGACAATCTTGTCATATAACTCTCCCGTTATCGTGACCATCCCCTGATTCGGATCAAATGTCGTTGCCATCGAAAATCCAATCTCACGGTCAATAAATTCTCCCGCAATCGCAAGTGCTTTCATAGATAACCCTGCCACAAATCCAAGCAACAGTCCAACCAGTGCCTCTTCTAGCACTAGTGTTGAATACCCCAGTACATCAGAATAAACCGGAAGTGATACATCAACTACCTGATAAAGAATCAACGAGACAAAAAAAGCAATTGAGATTTTCATTCTTGTATTCAGAGAATTATGTCCAAAAACAGGTGCAATTGATATAAAACACGCTACACGGACAAGCACAAGTAAAAATGCCTCCAGCGTAAGCGTCGATATCGTAAAGGACATCGTCTATCACCCCACAAACTCTCCGAACCGACTATATAAATCCTGTATAAAAGAAAGAATATTATTCAATATCCAATCCCCACAGATAATCAGTGATAGAAATACACAGATCATCTTCGGAACAAACGTCAGTGTCTGTTCCTGAATGGATGTAACAGTCTGAAAAATACTGATAATCAGACCAACAACCAATGATGTAATTAACATAGGGGCACTACATTTGATTACCAGCCATACAGCTTCCACTGTAATAGCAACAACATCACCTGTGCTCATTGACTCACCTCGATACTGTTAATACTGTCAAAAATTAAACGAATTCACAAGCTGACCGATTACCAGATTCCATCCATCTGCAAGAATAAACAATAAAATTTTAAATGGCATGGAAATCGTCGTTGGTGGCAGCATCATCATACCCATAGACATAAGTACCGATGATACAACCATATCTATCACGATAAATGGTATATAAATCAGGAATCCAATAATAAACGCAGCACGTAACTCACTGATAATAAACGCCGGAATAATAATCGTGATGGAAAGCTCATCTACACTTTCCACAGGCTCTACCTTTGCAATATCCATAAACAAGCGCAAATCATCCTGCCTTGTCTGTTTTAACATAAATTCCCGCAACGGTTTTATGCCGCGTTCCAATGCCTCCTGCTGCGTTATCTCTTCAGCCACTAACGGATCATACGCCTCCGTCTTTATCTGAGCAATCACAGGGCTCATAATAAAAAGGGTTAAAAATAACGAGAGCCCTATCAATACGTTGTTAGGCGGTGAGCTCTGTGTACCGATCGCGGTACGAACAAAATGTAACACGATGATTATTCGTGTAAACGACGTCACCATAACCAGAATTGATGGAGCTAACGAAATTACGGTTATAATCAATAATATCTGAAGTGTACCGGAAAGAGATGTCTGGTCTGAGTTTGTGCTCAGTGACAACCCCAGTGTTGTTGCATCGTCATTATCCGATGTAATGCTGTCTGTCTGACCCTCTTCCACTCCGGTATCCGGTGTCACACCGGTTGCATGTACAGCCGTTGCACCGGAAAAAATAACAACAAACGCAAGCGGTATAAGAAATAGCACTAAAAATTTTCGTATTTTACTAAATTTCATTCGAATACCTACTTTTCGCTATCGTCTTTTGCATTTCCTTTCATATTCGCCAGAACTTCCTTAAAACTCATCTTCGGAGCCATTTTATCTGATGTATCTTTCACCTGTTCCGGCAGCTTCAAATCATCTTTGTCAAGTTCTGCGATCACATGGATTTCTTCTTTTCCAATTCCAAGGGCATAATACTTCTCTCCTATCTTGGCAATGGCTATCATCTTATTGCCACCGACACGATATGATTCGATAAACTGAATATTATTCTTGGCTGACCATGTATTATTCTGATACTTTGCAATCATTCTGGTAGAATAAAACGCCAAAACCAACACGAGAACCGTAATCAATATCAGTTTTACAATACTCCACCCGGCAGAAAATCCACTTGTAAGAATTGCACCAAAAAACATATTATTCCACTGCCTTTTTTACTGCTTCAATAACTCGATCCGGCTGGAATGGCTTTACAATGAAATCTCTGGCACCTGACTGAATAGATTCAATAACCATTGCCTGCTGTCCCATTGCAGAACACATAACAACACTGGCATTCGGATCAAGTGCTTTAATCTTCTTCAAAGCCTGAATACCATCCATCTCCGGCATAGTAATATCCATCAATACCAAATCCGGTTTTGTCTCCTGATATTTTTCAACAGCCTTTGCACCATTTTCTGCTTCCCCTGCAATGTTGTATCCATTTTTAACCAGGATGTCCTTAATCATCATTCTCATAAATGCAGCATCATCACAAATAAGTATACTCTTTGCCATATCATTACTCCTTAAACCTTAGATTTTTTCTTTTATTATTTCAGTAATTCTGATACCAAAACTTTCTTCGATTACAACAACTTCTCCCTTGGCAACCAGCTTCTGATTTACCATTACATCAATGGGCTCACCTGCCAGTTTATCAAGTTCAATAATTGTTCCCGGTGCAAACTCCAAAATCTCTTTGATGGATTTTCTCGTACGTCCAAGCACCACGGATACTTCCAAAGGAACATCCATGATCAAATCTATGTTTTCCTGTTGTAAAGCAGGATTCATTACCGGATTAAACGCCTGAAACTGTACACTTTGCACATTGACATCCGGTTGCGTCATTTGTGGCATCATAGATTGTCCCATCATCGGCTGCCCCATCGCAGGTTGTGGTTGTGGCTGCGGAACCGGTTGTGGCTGCGGTTTCGGTTGTGGAGCCGACGGTGGTGTTTCCTCCTTTACATCTTCCGTTTCACCGCTAAACTTCTTATAAAGTTCTTTTGCAAACTGAATCGGATATAACTGCATAATTGTGCTATCTACCAAATCTCCGATTGTCATCCGAAATGTGACACGCACAAAATCTTTATCTAAAAAGTCACTGTTTTTTGCTGCATTGATGTTTCCTGCCATATCTACAAGTTCTGCATCCGGCGGGCTGATATCAATCTTACAATTCAACATAGATGACAATGACGTAGCCGAACTTCCCATCATCTGATTCATCGCTTCACAGATTGCGGAAAAATGGAGATCCGTCAGTTCCGGAGCGGGATTTAATCCATCTCCTCCCATCATAAGATCTGTAATGACTTTTACGTCATCCTCTTTTAATATCAGTACATTGTTACCATCAATACCTTCCTTATACAGAATATTGATAAATACGCACGGTTTTGTGTACTCGGATGTAAGTTTTTCCCAATTTGTAATTTCCACAACCGGGGTTGTAATCAAAACCTTCTGGTTTACAAGCGAGTACAAAGTTGTTGCAGCCGTTCCCATGCAGATATTGGAGATTTCTCCAATCGCATCTTTTTCCTCCGGGGATAAAGCAGCATCGTTACTTGTCTGGGTAGAGGAAGAACCTGTGTTCATATTCCCAAGCAATGCGTTAATCTCTTCCTGAGATAACATTCCGTCCATGTTCTATTATTCCTCCTCTCTTATAATTTCTGTTACTTTCACTGCATAATCATCATTAAATGATCCAGGCAATGCTTTAAATTTTACTATATTTCCTACATAAATATCAAGCTCATCTTCAATTTTGCGATTCAGCTTGATTACATCTCCTACCTGAAGATTAATAAAATCCATTACCGTAAGAGAACTCTTTCCAAGTTCCGCTGATACAGGAATCAATGCCCGGTTGATTGCCGTTTCAATCACATCTGCATAACTCGTCTCATCACGATCCTGCATCGTTGAAAACCAGTATTTTGTGTTCAACTTGTCCATCACATCTTCCAACGTAAGATACGGAAGACAGATATTCATCAGTCCTTCCACACCGCCTATGTTGATGTTGACTGTTACAATAGCAATCATTTCCGTTGGCGATATAATCTGAGCAAACTGTGGATTCGTTTCAATGCGTTCGAGATACGGGTGAATCTCCACGACATTCGTCCATGGTTCCCGTAACAGGTCAATCAAAATAGTAAAGATTTTCTCCAATATCGAAAGTTCAATCTCAGAGAATTCCCGTTTCTTCTCCAACGGTTCCCCTGTACCACCGAGTAGGCGGTCTATGATTGCATAGCCAAGATTAGTTGCAACCTCTATAATGATATTCCCAGATAGCGGTGCCATATTTACAACACCAAGCAATACCGGATTGGATAGCGCATTTGAAAACTCCGAATAGGTAACTGCCTCAGAGTTCATCACCTCCACCTGTACATTCTTACGCAGATACGCAGGTAAGTTACTGCTCAACAATCTTCCATAATGTTCAAATATAATCTCTAATGTTCGTAGATGCTCTTTTGAAAACTTGGCCGGCCTTGAAAAATCATACTCTTTTACCTTGACACTTTTCGTTTCCGTAAAGTCGTCTGCATCAAGCTCTCCAGTGGATAATTGCTTCAAGAGCGCATCTATTTCGTTTTGTGAGAGTACGTCAGCCACGTTTTCTCACCTCCTGGCAATAATCTACTGTGCAACCCAATTATAAAAGCTAACTGAGTAAATACATTCGGTATTAAATGTCTCTTTAAGCTGTTTCAACAACTCATCTTTAATCTTGTTCGTGGTTGTCTCCCCATCAATCACTTCGGTATATGTATAGCTTCCAATGATATTTCTCGCCATATCATAAATCATAGCAGTCGAAGCCTCAATGTTTGCAGATACCTTCGAATAATCATTGGCAGTCTTATCCATGTTGATTGTCAGTCCGTACTGTACAACATGCAGATCTCCGGTTCCGTCATTCTTCAGATTAATCGGATTTCCCTGTTCTAACTCATAATGTGCCAGATTACTGACGTCAAACGTATCTTCCTTCGTCTGAGATGCAATCTCTATATCCAAAACTTCAGCAATATCTGTAATCAGTTTGTTTGTCTTGGATGTGGATGGCATAAATACAAATACAAGCAAAATATTAAATACAAGATTTATGATACTGATTGCTAATATAAAAACTGTTATTAGATTCTTCTTCATGTTTAAAACTCCTTAATTATTTGAATTTTGCTTGTTGTAAATCTTAATTGCAACCCGACGGTTTTTTGCCCGTCCCTCTTCCGTCTCGTTCGATGCTGCCGGGCGGCTGTCTCCATATCCGGCAATTTTGATATTACTGTCTATGAAATGTTCCTGTGAAACAATGTATTCATATACGCTTCTTGCTCGTTCTGCAGAAAGCGACCGGTTATCCTTGTACTTTGAATTAGAAATCGGCACATTATCCGTATGGCCTTCAATCTCTATCACATTGTATTTATACTTCACAAGAATCTGAGCAATCTTCTGCAAAAACAGCTTTGAATTATCCTTGACTTCCGCATTACCGGAATCAAACAGAATGGAACCATTCAAATCAAGTTCTACATACTGGTTATTGAAATCAAGTATCACTTGATCATCAATCGCATAGGTTTCTGCCATCTGCATGATTTCTTCATACATCGCTTCTGACTGTTCCGCCCCACGTCGGTCAACTTCCGCCTGCAGTTCATTGTCTGATAAATGCTCTGCATCGGTCGGAGAAGCACTGCTAGCATTATCTCCCGTATTACCATCGATATTTTTACCTGCCTCCGACAATACGCTGTCTGTATCTGCAAGTTGTGTCATACCTCCGGATAACATTTCACCGGTCAACAGCGACACACTTCCTTCGCTAATCACACTGAACGACAGATTATCAAAAGATGCTGCAATCTTCTGGATTTTTCCTTCGTCCATAGTAGAACTCGCAAAAAGCAATACGAAGAAACAAAGCAACAGATTCATCAAATCACTGAATGTAGACATCCACGCCGGTGAACCTTCGTCTGGCGGCTGTTGTTTTCTTTTTGCCATTAATGACCACCGCCTTCTTCTGCGAACTCCTGACGCTCCTTCGGTGCAAGGAAGGATTTTAACTTTTCTTCTATGACACGTGGATTCTCACCTGCCTGAATTGACAGGATTCCCTCAATCATAACCTCTTTTAATTTGATTTCTGTCTCATTTTGCAAAGACAGCTTTGCAACAATTGGCGCACATAACCAGTTGGCTATGATAGAACCATACAAAGTCGTTACAAGCGCAACGGACATGTTTGGACCGATAGAATCCGGATCTGACAGATTCTTCAACATGTTAATCAATCCAAGCAGCGTACCGATCATACCCCATGCAGGACCTGCAGTCGCAATATTTTTCCAAAACGTTATATTCCCCTGATGCCGGGAATCCACATTCATAAGTTCTGCTTCAAGAATACTTCTCACAAGTTCCGGATCCGTACCATCGACGATCAGCATGATTCCTTTTTTCATAAATTCATCTTCCAAATTATTTGCCGATTCTTCCAATGCAAGCAAGCCTTCACGTCTTGCAAGGTTGGAAAGCTCGATAATTGATTTGATTGTACCTGCCTCATCCGACTTTGGATTCTTGAAAATCAGACCAATGGACTTTAAGCCAGACAAAAACCCTTTTAAGGAATTTCCGGCAAACGCACTACCCAGAACGCCACCAAATACAATATATACAGATGGCATATCGACAAAGTTATCTACGATTACACTGAAATCATGACCATTTACCATTCCGTAAATCATCAAGCCAAATGCAACCACCATTCCTATGATTGAAGTAAAATCCATGTTGTTATCCCCTATACATTCTCTGCCTTGTTCCCACAATCCAAGAATAAAGCAAATATTTTTTTCTTATAGCCAATCACAAGTGAGGTAACTTGCTCAGCAGACTCACTCACGATGAATTTTTTGCCGTTCGTAAGCGTAATCACAGTATCCGGTGTCTCTTCTACTGTCTCTATCAGTTCGGCATTGATCGTCATCTTTTTCCCTTTTAATCTGGTTACTTCAATCATATCTCTGTACTCCCTGAAAGATTACACATTTTCCGACATTACAATTAGGCTAATTATAGCACAGTTCGATTTTTATGTCTACAAAATAAGGCAGGCATTTTCCACTTTTTCACATTGTCAAAAGTAGAAAACACCTGCCTTTTATTTATAAATTATCGTTTCAGGTTTACAAGTTCTTCCAGCATGGAATCTGAAGTTGTGATAATTCGTGAATTTGCCTGAAATCCTCTCTGTGTTGTAATCATATCTGTGAACTCTGCAGACAAATCAACATTTGACATTTCCAAAACACCCTGTGAGATTTTTCCGCCATCCTCATCAACAGATGTTCCGATTCCATCAAAGTAACCAGAGTTCTGTGTAGTTGTATATACACTGTTTCCAAGTGCTTCAAGTGCCATCGGGTTTGAAAAGGTTGCAACAGATATCTGTCCAAGCAGTTTTGTCTCGCCATTCGTGTAAACGCCGTACAGCTTACCTGTCTCATCAATGCTGACATCATTTAACTTACCCATAGAACGACCGCCTCCGGTTGAATCCGCAGCTCCACGTACCGCCTTTATTGTAGACTTACCGTTTGATTCAAATCTTGTTAAATATGAAAAATTGACATCAATTCCATCGACAGCCTCACCATTGATAACAGACTGGAATACATCACCCTTCTCGTTCGGATTATTCGGTTTAATCTCAAGCATCGCATTTTTTTGTCCCGCTGCTCCAACATATTCAAAGTTACCTGTATCCGCATCGAATTTGACCTGAATGGAATTTGCGCCTCCGATTGTAGCTGTATAACCACCTTCAACAGCAGCCGTTGTCGGATCGTCCGGTCCTGTTATCTCAATATTATTTGAATCCTTGATGGATACAATCTCAAGATTATACAAAGACTTATCCGCCTGGTTCTGATCCTGCGTTAACTTAAATTTTACTGTATAATTATAACCGAGTGCATCATAGATTGATACTGAAATTGCACGTCCATCCACAGATGTAAGTTCAGGATCTGTCATATCAATATTTCCGGTCAGATGTGCATCGGTTGTCATCTGTGGAGATGACACCTTATTATCTTCTGACTCCGGATAAAGTGCCGATACCGTATCCTTCTTGATCTGGTTCGGATTATCCGGGTCAACCTGCCATCCCATAACCTGATATCCACTTCCGTTTACAAGACATCCACTTCCATCGACGCCAAAAGAACCTACCTTAGTAAAATAATTTGTTCCACCACGACTGACCACAAAAAACGCAGAACCGGAAAGCATCATATCATATGTATTGTTTGTTGTCTGCGCACTACCATTCTGTGTGATTGATGTCTGAATGGACGATGTCTTGGCACCAAGACCGATCTGGGATGCGTTTGTACCACCTGTGGTGGCTGTCGCACCGGTCGCATTGGCACTTGTCTGATATAAAACATCGCTGAATAACACCGATGAAGATTTGAATCCTGTTGTATTAACGTTCGCGATATTATTACCGATAACGTCCATTTTTGTCTGATGTGTCTTAAGTCCGGCAACACCGGAATAAAGTGATCTCATCATAATTTTTGACCTCCATAATCTTGTTTTAAGTTTTCCTCTGTCGTTCGGAAAACCAAAAGCCTCCTTATCGGTCCGGCTTCTTCTTATACAATGACGGCTCCGTCAATATTTGTAAACACCTGTCCGCTTTCTCCCTGTTCCATCGCAGTAACTACGGTATTATTCTTGACATTCACAATAAATGCCAGATTATCCATCATTACAAGCGACTCCTGAATCTGCTTCGTCCGTGCCTGTCCAACACCCTGATTCAGGCGATCAAGCTGATCCTCGGACAATTCAATATTTCGATTTTCAAGCCGCCCTATTGCATGTTTGGAAAATTTCACTTCCTGTTTGACTTTCTCATTTAATACATCCTGAAAGCTGACAGTTTCTTTGTTTGATTCTGTCGTTTTTTCCGGCTTCAAATTCTGGAAATACAGATTTGCAGCCTGTCCCACGGAAAGAAAATCAACATCAAAAGATCGCATATGCATTCCCTCCTTGTTCTGCATAAACTGTCATTCCTTAAGCTTCTTTCGTCTTGTCCGCATCATCTGTTTTATCCAAATTATCTGTCTTGCCACCGGCATTATCCGTACCGTTCGTGCTGTCGCTTGTATTATCATCCTTATTGATTGTTCCATCACTGTTTGCATGCTTTTTCAAATACAGATAATAATCGTAGTCAATCACAGAATCCAGATCCTCTGCAGGATAATATGTGTTATTGACCGACAGATACACATCGCCATCCTTAACTGTCGCATACTCTACCAATCCACTGATCATTGCCTGTTTACCAGAAGAATCAGTTGTGTTCATAATTACATATTTTCCAACCAGATTCAGGTTATTTCCTTTATCCAGAGTATCGCTGATATTAAGCTGTGCCTCCAATGCAGAATACTGTGCAAGCTGTGACATATACTCTGTATTATCACTTGGATTTAAAGGATCCTGATACTGCATCTGTGTTACAAGCAAATTCAAAAATGCTTCCTTGTCCAGATCGCTTCCGGATGTTTTCCCTTTGGATGTTGCAGAATAACTGTTTGAGCTGTTTGCAATACCGCTGACTGCTGAATCAACTGCCATCGTTACGCCTCCTTTCTTATGTCATGTTATGCCATATAATTCACCTGATTACCCTGTGCTTTCATCATCTCTGTCTCCAAAGATGCATTCTCATTTATATCATCGTCAGAACCGCCTGCATAATTAACTGCGCCCGTCAAATTTCCTGATTTATGTTCCTTCTGTTCCATCTGTGCTTCGGCACCGTTTTCTTCCGTGAAATAATCCGTTGTTCCAACCATAACTTCAATGGCATCCACCTTCAGATCCCGATTTTCAAAAGCCTCTTTTAAGGCTGCCAGTCCCGACTCCACAGCCGCCTTTGCCGCCTCTGTTTCTGCAATAATCTGTGCCTGCATTACACCGTTTTTCGTAGATACATGAATCTGTACCTTTCCGAGCTGTTCCGGATTTAACTGCAAAGTCATCGATGTAACATCCTTCGATAAGTTCAGTTTGATCTCATCCACTATCTGACGAACGATATCCGCCTGCGTTACAGATGTATCAAACGGTGTCATTGAAATTTCTTCGACCGTCACCTGCGCCATTGCCTGATTCAGATTGGAAATCACGTCATCCGAATTCTGTTTCATCAAATCCGCAGAAGTATCGGATGCCCCCGAATCTTCCGTCTGTACTGTCATCTGCACCTCTGTATCTGAGACCTGAGATTCCGCCTTTTTTACATCCGTCCGGGTAATATGCTCCGGTGTCGTATGTGTAACCGGCTCCGCTTTTGCTTCTACAGGCTGTGACTTTTCTGCATCTGCAGCTGTCTCCTGCTTTTCTGTCTGTGCAGGTACTGTCTCCTCCGGAAGTAATTCGTCAACCGGCAATTCTTCTGTAACTGCTGTGTCATCCGATACTTGAAGAACTTCATCCAGAAGCTGCATTGCCTGCTGCATGAGATTATTCAGAGATTCGTCGATCAGCAGATCCACAGATGTTGCATCATTGATCTGTAAAATAAAATCCTTCATCACAGCCGGATCAAGCAGATCCTGCATCGTAAGTCCCACTGTCTGCAAAAGATTCTGTAATGTCTCATCATCCACATTCAGAAGTTTTTTAAGCTTATTAGAAAGTAATTCCGCTTTCAAATTATCACTTTCTGTTTCCTGTGGAGTTTCATTTTGCTTTGTTTTTTCTGCGCCGGTGCGCGTTGTTTCGGTCTTTGCATCCGATCTTGTATACTTGTTCAGATCTGTCCGCTTTTTCTCGCCAGAAACCGTTGTATCTGCCTGTTTTACCGCATCCACATTGTTTTTCGTCGTTGCGGAATCTGCCGTCTGCGCAGTGGTATTCGGATTGGTTGCTGCCAGGTTCATCAGATCAGCAAATGATCCAGATGTTTTGTCCTTTGACTTTGTTTTGTCTGTGGTTCCGCCCGTCTGGCTCATATCGACTTTCCCAATTCCACTCGATTGAATTCCTACAATCATTTGCGTCCCTCCTTTTTTATTAATCGAAGTTATACAATGACTATGGCAAAAGTTTTTTTGTTACCGCGGCTGCAAAATCCGGACTCATCGCTGCAAGTACCTTTCCTCTCGACTGCGCATCCATATTGTTCATGATCAAAGCAACCGTATCAAGGTCATTCCCCATCGTCTCCAAAATCTTTGCAGCTTCTGATGCATTCATCTCTTGATATGATTGTGCCATCTTCTTGATACTGTCATCTGTCTGGTCCTGTTCTAATACCTGCTGATAGATCTCGGCGGCAGATTCTGCATCAAGTTCATTGTACCACTCTTTATATGTATCGGTATCCGGGGCAGAATCTCCATAGACTATTTCTTCATAAAATTTATTTTTTTCATTTTCAAAATCAGTCTGATCTTTTACCGTTCCATTCAACTGATCAACTTCTGCCTGCAATTCCGTTACTTTATCATTCAACTCCGATATTTCTGCATCCTTGCTCCCAATCGCAGCATCCTGCTCTGCAATATGCTTCAAAGCATCCTCAAGATTCGTATACGGGTAGTCACTTTCAATTGCAACTTCTTCATCCGAAGCATCCGGCAATATTTTATTAATCACAGGAATATCCTTAAATACCGGGCGTAGTACACGGCTTCCAAATCCACCTACATCACATTTTATGAGCAGACACATCACACTCAGCCATGTAATCACAATCAAAACCCCGATCAAAACACCGACTCCCTTGCTGCTTCCAGAATTTTCGCCTTTTTCCCTCTTATTTTTTGCCATTGCTTTCTACCTCTTTCTTCGCGCTTGTAAACTGATACCCCGCTACTTCATCTGTCTCCCGCTTTTCAGTTGCATTTAACTCCAGTTTAAATTCATCGAATTTCTTTTCTTTCAGTTTTTCATGCATTTTCCGTTCCTGCATTTCCCGTGCCATCTTTTGTCGGGCAAGCTCCAGTTCTTTACTCTTTTGACGAATAACCGTATTTTGCTCCTCAATCATCATATCCAAAATATCCATGCTGTTCGCATTTTCCTCGATTTTAAGAAAATCCAGTTTTCCCTGTATGGACGCCTGATACGCTTCATAATATCGCTGTTTGCGTTCCTTTAATGCATCAAGCTTCTGTTCTTCCGCCGCGAGTGCCTGCCTCGCTTCTGCATATTCCTGCTTGGCAGATTCTTCCAGCTTATATTTGATATTCAAGATATTCTGCATTCGATAGATAAACTTCGCCATACATTCTTCATCCTGCCTTATTCAAAAATCGCATACAACTGCTGCAGTTCATCCTCCAGTAAAAACCTGCTGTCAACATCCTGCATCAGATACGCATTAACCTGATTAATTTTTGTGATTGCATAGTCAATCTCCGGGTTAGATCCGGATTTATAAGCGCCAATATTGATCAAATCCTCTGCATCGTTGTAGGTTGCCAGTACATTTTTTAACCTGCCCGCCGCCTGCTTATGCTCCTTCGATACAATCGCACTCATGCATCGGGAGATACTCGCCATAATATCGATTGCCGGGTAATGATTCTTATGTGCCAGATTTCTCGACAACACAATATGTCCGTCCAGGATACCACGCGCCGTATCGGTGATCGGCTCGTTAAAATCATCACCGTCAACAAGTACCGTATAAAGTCCGGTGATTGACCCCTGATGCGTATTGCCTGCACGCTCTAATACCTTCGGCAACTCCGCATACACTGATGGCGGATATCCTCTTGTAACCGGCGGTTCTCCGGACGCCAGACCGATTTCCCTCTGCGCCATGGAAAATCGCGTCAGGGAATCCATCATCAAAAGCACATCCTTACCCTGATCACGGAAATATTCCGCAATCGCAGTCGCTGTCTTCGCTGCTTTGTTACGGATCAGCGCCGGTTTATCCGAAGTTGCAATCACAAGCACGGAACGCTTCAGACCTTCCGCACCAAGATCCCGCTCAATAAATTCACCAACTTCTCGACCACGCTCGCCAATCAGTGCAATCACATTGATATCCGCCTTTGTATTTCTGGCAAACATACCAAGCAGAGTACTTTTTCCAACACCGCTTCCGGCGAAAATACCGATACGCTGTCCTTTTCCAATCGTCAAAAGTCCATCCACAGCTTTTACACCGAGCGGCAGCACCTCATCAATCAGCTTTCGCTTGAGTGGATCTGGCGGTGGCGCATCAATCGGATATGTCTCGGTTGTTGTGAGCGTACTTCCATCCATCGGACGGCCGATGCCATCTAAAACCTTTCCAAGTAATTCCTCACCGACCGGAACCTGCAGGACACCCTCTGTATTCCTGACAGTTGCCCCCAGTCCGATTCCGTCAACCGAATCATATGGCATCAACAGTACCTTGTTTTCACGGAATCCAACAACCTCTGCCATAACTTTGGTCTGTCCATCTTTCGAGATAATCTCACACAGATCATTCAGTTTTGCCGGTGGTCCTACCGATTCTACCGTCAGTCCGACTACTTTATTTACCTTTCCATAATGCACGCTAAAATCGCGGTACAGCAGTGTATCATATTTTGTTCGGTCAAATCTATTAAACATTCCATTGCTCCATTTATGGCTATATATAGAGAATCGCAGATATTCCTATCTGCGATCCTGTCTTTATTGCGTGGATAATAATTTGATAGCGGTAATCAGATTCCGCACCTGCACGTCCATGGACAGATCCACGATACCCGTGTCACTCTCAATCTGACATTGCCCCTTTTGTAGTTTTGTATCACTGAATATCTCTATAGTTATTCCCGGATTCGCAGCTCCGGACAACCGATCCGCATTATCTGCAATATATGTATAATTCTCTTCTGATACCCTTATAACGAACTTTCTGGAATCCTCATCCTCATTTAATACCTGATTAATCATATAGATCATCACCGGTTTATAATCATCGACCAGTATACCAGTCAGCTTCTGAATCAATTTACAAGCGACATCTACGATCTGTGTTTCGGTATCTGCGATGTTCTCCATCATTTCTTCTCGCGCCTGTGAAAGTGCCTGATCACGTTCCCGGCTGATCTTCTCCAGATACTCATCTGCACGGCGCATCGCTTCCATGTTGCCGTCTTCAAGCCCTTTTGCAAAGCCCTCTTCCTGTGCAGCTTTTCGAATTGCCTCTGCATCTGCGTTGGCATCCTCCAAAATCTTCTGTGCCCGTTCACGCGCATCATCCTGTAAAAGTTTTGCCTTCTCCATCGCGTCATCCAAAAGTTCTTTATGTTCTTCCAGATTAATTGTGGCAGCCATCTCTGTAATGCCCGCCTCAAAGGTATCTCCTGCTTCTGCAGAATTATCCGATGCATCATTTTTCGGGCGAATCACACGCGGTTTGGGCGGTTCGATCACACGGCTGTTTGCATCGATCACAAACGGTTCCTGTGACACCGTACGCACGCCCGGTATCCCGGATTTAAAAATATTAGACAACGATCTCGTCACCTCCACCACGGGAAATTACGATCTCGCCTGCATCCTCCAGTTTTCGGATAATATTTACGATCTTCTGCTGTGCATCCTCGACATCCTTCAACCGGACAGGTCCCATAAACTCCATGTCCTCTTTGATCATCGATGCCAGACGGGATGACAGGTTGTCGAAGATCACCTTCTGTACATCCTCGTTTGCATTCTTCAATGCCACTGCCAGCTCGTTGTTCTCCACCTCTCGGAGTACAGTCTGGATCGCACGGTTATCAAGCAACAGAATATCCTCGAATACAAACATCTTTCTGCGGATTTCGTCTGCCAATTCCGGTTCCTCGATTTCGAGGTTTTCCATAATATGTTTCTCGGTACTACGGTCAACGGTATTCAGGATATTGACGATGGAATCCACACCACCGACAATCGTGTAATCCTGATTGACCAGAGACGCCAGTTTCTTCTCCAATATCTTCTCCACTTCTTTGATTACATCCGGGCTGGTTCGATCCATCATTGCAATACGCTTTGCAACATCCGCCTGCTTCTCCGGTGCCAGTGCACTGACTACAGCTGCCGCCTGCGATGCCGGAAGATATGCAAGAATCAAAGCAATCGTCTGCGGATGCTCGTCCTGAATAAAGTTCAAAAGCTGGCTTGCATCTGCCTTCCGCACAAACTCGAATGGGCGTACCTGCAAAGACGCTGTCAGTCTGCCGATGACATCTCTTGCACGATCTTCGCCAAGTGCCTTATCCAGGAGTTCTTTGGCATACGCAATACCACCCTCTGCAATATATTGCTGTGCGAGACAAACTTCATAAAATTCATCCAGCACTTCATCTTTTAATTCTGCCGATACACTTTTTGTATTGGCGATTTCCAATGTCAATGCCTCAATCTCATCATCCTTCAGATGCTGAAAAATCTTAGAGGAACGTTCCGGACCAAGCGCGATCAGCAAAATTGCAGCTTTCTGCACACCCGTAATATCCGATGAATGTAATGTTGTCGCCATAGTATCACTCCCAATCGTCGTTTAGCCAATTTCGTAACAATGCCACCACTGCTTCCGGATTCTCATCCACAAATTTCTCAATCTGCTGCTTGGAAGCGGATTTATCACTAAACTCAATATCATCCAAAGTCTGATTCTCCTTCGTTGTTGCAAGCAATGCTTCTACCGAAAGTTCAGGTTCTGTCTCGATAACCTCCTGCGGTTTCATGCTTCGGAACACAACAAATAACAGCAAGCCGCCAATAATCACCGCAAGCACGATCGACAAAATGCTCTGTACCGGTACAGGCTTTGTCTCCGCCGGATAAAAGACCGGAACAATCCGCTCTACCACATAGATATTTGCCGCCTTCATACCGGTTGCACTCGCCAGCATATCGACCATCTCCTGTGGGTTGACTGTCTCTGCCGGTGCCGAATTGGCTGCCTGATACTCTGCAAACGTCGTACCATCGAGCAGTCCCTGTTCCTTCATCTGATCCTCGTAATAGTTCTCATACCGTGTCAGATACATTGCCATACTGGAATTCTGCATATTGACATCACCAACCGGTGTCACAGTACGTGGGGTTGTACTGCTCGTCTCATAATTTTCCTTAATCAGACTTAACGTTGATCCTGCACTTGCATTATCAAGCAAATTATAATCGGTAATTTCTTCACCATTTGCATCCGTGCCAACCACGCCGCCAGTACCATCTGTATTTTCCGCAAGGTAGTAATAATAAGACGATTTCGGTCCGGTATCATCTTCATCATTTGAATAATATTCTATATTTTCTATCTCCTGCTGAGAGATATTCACATCCAGATTTGCAGATACAGATACTTCATCATACACACCGGAATTTACCATCAAATTCCAAAGCTTGCTGTTATAGTACTCCTCAACCTGCTGTTGTACCATAATGACCGGAGATGCACTCGTTGTAGAATTCTGACCGGAAAATAGCAATTCACCTTTGTTATCCACAATTGTAATTGCCTTTGTATCAGAATTACCTACACATGTTTTTGCATATTCTACAATTGCATTTGTGCTTTCCTGATTATAATCACCGTTTATGGTAAGCATAATACTGACTGACGCCGTCTGGTCACTCGCATATACCGTATTTGTACTCTCCGGCAGATTGATTGTAACCGAAGCCTTCGTCACCCCCTGCATGCAAGCAATATCCCGTTCCATCTCGGACTGCTTGTAAAGCTTTGCCTTGAGCTTCTTCTCTGAATCTGTCGTGTTGAAGCTGTTATTAAACAAATTATCATAATCTGATTGTCCGTTATTCGTTCCAATACCATTCTCACCGAGCAGCAGACGCGCCTGTGATACCTGATTTTCGTCAACTTCAATCTTTAATGCATCATCGCTGACCTTGTATGTAATCGAATTATCTTCTAACAAATTTGCTGCCTGCGCCGCCGTTGCTGTATCATCAAACGTAGATAACACGACGTAAGTAGTCCTGTTTAAGATTGCAACCAACGCGATTACAGCAACCAGAACAGCCGCCAATACGGAGAAGAATAACACTTTCTGTCTTTTTGTATATTTTTTCCAAAACTCAACTATCTTTGACGGTAGTTGTCTAAACCATTCTCTCATACGATACCTATTCTATATGCATCTGATTACAGCTGCATATTCATCAATTCTTTGTATGCGGACACAACCGCATTTGTAACCTTCACTGTATACTGCAAAGAAATACTTGCCTTCCGTGCAGCCGCTGCAACATCATGGATATTGTCCGAATACCCAAGTGCATAGCTCATCTCCGCAGACTCTGCAGACTTCTGCAGGGAATCCGCTTCCTTGTACATATCCACTGCCGCATTTAAAAATGTATCAAACGCCGTACCTTGTGAGCCAGACGTCTTCTTATCTGCACGTTCCGCAGAGCTTGCGGAATTCGCAGACTGAATACTGTTTAAGGTTGTCCATTCATCACTGAACAGATTCACTGGTGTAACTGCCATTTATCTATCTCCCGCTACTGTTAGCTGTTAAATAATTCCAATCCTTTTGAAGCGATAGTCTTCGCTGCATTAAATGCTGTCGCACTTGCCTCATAAGAACGGCTCGAATCAATCAGGTTTGTCATCTCAGTTACGGTATCTACATTCGGATACTCCACATAACCATCTGCATTTGCATCCGGGTTATCCGGTTCATATACGAGACGCAGATCGGACGGATCTTCCACAATCTTTGTGACCTTCACGCCATTTGGTTCATAGTTTGCCATATAACCATTTAACATGTGGTCAAAAGATGTTGTATCCCGTTCTTCAAACACAACCGTCTTTCTGCGATACGCACCACCGTTTTCGGTACGTGTGGTATTCGCATTGGCAATGTTCTGTGCAATTACATCCATTCGCATCTGCTGTGCCGTCATACCGGTTGCCGATACGTTCATCGCTGAAAATACACCCATCGCTGTTACCTCCCTATTCTCTGTCACAAGAAATTATCATCCTGTTATCCATCTCACATTAAATTAATTACCGGAGCTTAACACGGTATTGTATCTGGCAAACTCCTGATTCATCAGATCAACCAGCGCCTGATACTTAATCTGATTCTCAGCCAACCGCGCCTCTTCGGTATTGATATCAACATTATTACCATCTAACCGGTAAGAAAGGGATGCATTATCCGTATACACCTGCGCATCCAATGTCTCAAGACTTTTGTTTGCATTCTTCACCGCAGTACTAAGGTCTTTTTCTCCTCCAAGCTCCGCCTGTAAAACAGATTCAAAATCCAAATCCTTACGCTTATAATTCGGCGTGCTTACATTCGCAATATTGTTTGTCAGAAGCTCATTTCGCAGATTTGCTGCATCTGCTGCTTTGTCCAAAATATTCACATAATTATAAATACCGGATGTGATCATCGACTTCCTCCTTTATCCATATTCAAACCATCCAACACATATCACAACGGGTATGTATTGATATAAAATATTGCCATCTTAAACATCCATATTGAATCCATACAAAAATAGTTACTGTACAGATTTCCATACAGTAACTATCCTACCATATTTTGTGGTATGCTTCAACAAAAATCTTTTCCTACCACTAAATATTTACTCGTTTTCATTTTTTTCGCGCTCACAGGTGTATCCGCATGTCTCGGAGGCACACAGAAGCTTATTGCCCTTCTCCACCATGTAGCCACCGCATTTCGGACATTTCTTGTCCGATGGCTTCGACCATGACATGAAATCACAGTCCGGATAACCGATACATCCGTAGTAGAGTCTTCCTTTTTTCGTCTTTCGGAGAATGATGTCCTTGCCACATTTCGGACAGGCAACGCCGATTTTTTCGTAATAAGTCTTCGTGTTCCGGCACTCCGGGAATCCCGGGCAGGCAAGGAACTTTCCATGTGGACCGTATTTGATGACCATCATACGTCCGCACTGGTCACACGGCACATCGGATACCTCATCGGCAATCTTCACAGATTCCAGAGATTCTTTTGCCTTCTCCACAGACTCTGCAAGATCCGGATAGAAATTCCGGATAACAACCTTCCACTCTAATTTTCCTTCCTCAATGCTGTCCAGAAGCGACTCGATATTCGCTGTAAACTCCGTATCAACAATCTCCGGAAATGCATCCGACATCATCTTATTGACTGCAGCACCAAGCTCTGTCACATACAGATTCTTGTTCTCCCGGATTACATAACGCCGGTTCAGAATCGTTGTGATTGTCGATGCATACGTAGATGGACGCCCGATTCCAAGCTCTTCCATCGTCTTTACAAGAAGTGCCTCTGTATAATGTGCAGGCGGCTGTGTGAAATGCTGCTTTTCCTCAAGTTCTGCACAGGTAAGTGTTGTACCTTTCTCCAGTCCGGTCAGTCTTGTCTTTTCTTCCTTCTCTTCATCTAAGGAATAAACCGACATAAATCCATCGAACACAACCTTTGATGTGGAAGCCTTAAACTTATGTCCTTCTGCCGTGGCATAGACGGTCTTGTTCTCGTAGACTGCCGGTGCCATACGGCTTGCCAGAAACCGATTATAGATAAGCTGATACAGGCGAAACTGGTCACGTGGAAGCTGCTCCTTTAATTTTACAGGAGACAGTTCGACATTCGTTGGTCGGATCGCCTCATGCGCATCCTGGATTTTCTTGCCGGTCTTTACATCCTTCGCCTCACCGACATAGTTCTCACCAAACTGCTGCTTGATGTATTCCTTCGCATTTTTGTCCGCTTCCTCAGAGATTCGTGTCGAATCTGTACGCAGGTATGTAATCAGACCGATCGAGCCCATGCCCTTGATCTCCACACCTTCATACAACTGCTGTGCGATACGCATCGTCTTATTTGTTGCGAAATTCAGCTTCTTTCCAGCTTCCTGCTGCAACGTACTTGTTGTAAACGGAAGCGGCTGTTTCTTCGTCTTCTCGCTTACCTTTATCTCCGAAACCGTAAATGGCTTTCCGTCGATTTCTTTCTTTACCTGATCAAGTTCTTCTTTTTTGACTTTATCCTTCGCGTAGTGAAAGCACACCGGTTTTAACGCCGGATTCGCTGACAGATACGCATCTAAGCTCCAGTATTCTTCCGGAATAAATGCATTGATCTCATCTTCCCGGTCACAGATCAGTTTCAAAGCGGCTGACTGCACACGCCCGGCACTCAAGCCTCTCTTGATCTTCTCCCACAAAAGCGGGCTGATGGAATAGCCAACCAGACGGTCAAGCACACGTCATGCCTGCTGTGCATCTACCAGATCCATGTCAATTTCCCTGGCATTTTTTATAGAAGATTTGACTGCATTTTTGGTAATCTCATTAAATGTGATTCTCTTATAATTTTTGCCTTCCAGTTTCAGGGCTGCAATCAGATGATACGAGATTGCTTCTCCTTCACGGTCAGGGTCAGTCGCGAGATAGATCTTATCTGCTTTTTTGACTGCCTTACGAAGCTGCGCCAATAATTCACCTTTCCCCCGAATTGTGATGTAATGCGGTTCGTAATCATGTTCAATATCAATACCCATCTGGCTTTTCGGCATATCCCGTACATGTCCGTTCGATGCGATAACATCATAGGATGCACCCAGGAATTTTTTAATTGTCTTTGCCTTTGCCGGTGACTCGACAATTACCAGATTTTTTGCCATTTCCCATTCCTCCAATACTTTTCTAGTATTCAAAACAAGCAAACTATACACTATTTTCGTTGGAGGTGCAAGGTTAAATTCTTTTCTGTCCCATTTTTTGTTCCATCTTCTGCCCCATTTTCACCACACTTCTTCTATCCACTTTATGAAATCCTGCCCCATTATTTCACGTTCTCTAGCACATTCTTCTGGGAATTCTTTCTTATTAACAGCTTTATCTTGCCACAGGATTTTCACAGTTTCCAATATTGGGGAATTTTCGAATAATTCAAATATTCCCCCAAATCATTCCTTACATATTTGTCTGTCATTGGGGATTTTTTGCATATTTCGATAATTTCCCCATCATTTTTTGTACTTTCTTCCATTTTGTTGGGTGATTTTTTCTTATTTGTCATTTTCACCCAATTCCTTGCTATACCTCTACTTGTTATTGGGGGGATTTTTGATGATTACTAATATTTGCTACAGCAAAAGAAATCATATTTATACAATATAAAAGCAGGAAGTCTCGCTATAAGACCGCCTGCCTGTTGATCATTCTTATGTAGTTTTCTATATCTCGTCAGTACAGCAAACTTGAATTTTACGGTCTATCAGATTTTTTATTTACAGTTGTACTTTCGTTTCATTTCTCGTCTTGCCTTAATCTTTCCTAAAAATCCAGAAAGATACATGGCTAATACAATTAATACACCAAAATCTAATCCAAGTCCCGCACTTGCAACTCTTTCGTAGATACTTCCTGGTGTGTCTAATCCCATTACTTCAATAATAACAAATGCAACCATTCCTATTATTGCAATAACCGTAAGTACAAATAACCTTCCTTTAATTTTTTGATTAATTGTCTCTGTATAATCAGATAATTTCAATACTGTTTCTTTTACTTCTTCATTCATATTCTCGCTTTTCCTTTCTCCATCAATGATTTCAGGTATACTAACATCATAAAATTCAGCCAATTCAGCCAACAAACTAATATCAGGCATATTAGAACCTGTTTCCCATCTAGAAACCGTTCGACCTGAAACATTTATCTTTTCGGCAAGCTGTTCCTGTGTAATATCCTTTTCTTTCCTAAGTTCTTTTAAGAAACTTCCGATTTTTTTCTGATCCATACTGTTTCCTCCTTTCATCGACAGAGTAATATTATTCTACTAAACATAACACGACACAAAGCGAGAAAATGCCGTATTTACGCTATTGGACAAATCTGTCTAGTATTATTTATATTGGCTTTAGCCCTAAAAACTTCAATTTTTCAAGTTTCCGAATTACAATTTGCTCATAATACTGGTTATACACTTAAATAATCTTTATATTCTTTATCTAAAATTTTCTTAAATTCGTCATAATCATCCCATTTAAATGTAAATCCACATCTTCTACTATCTCTTACACCATACTTGTCTGCAAAAACATTTGCATATTTTTGCGACACTTTATTATAAAAATTATCAATACTTTCAAATCCATCATTTAAACAGTAGTCTATAAATGGCAATATTTTATCACTAACATCCTCTTCTGATAGTTTCAAATCAATACATTCAAATAAATCATCTGGCATTGTTTGTCTTTTTTTAACCTTTTCTATGGTTTCATTTATGACTGGATCTAAAGTTAAAAATTCATTTTCTACAAGCCAAGCAAGATAAAAAGCAATTTCAGTGCAACAATATTTCCATATTATCTCCTCATCTTTTTCATTTATATCTGTATCTTTTTTATTATACTGTATGCGATAATTTGCCTCTGCAATATCCCAATTCCATTCTGAATTGTACAAATAACCTCTATAAGTTTTTGCATTGTTATTAACTTTTTTATTATTCGGATTATTAAATTGTTTATAAAATTTCACGAATCCAAATACACATGTAATAATTAATAATACAAAGAGTCCACCAAACACAGCAATATCTGAAATGTTGCGATCAAATATTGTTATGAAAATAAATCCTACAATGCTTATAATTGTAATAATCCCACAACAAATCATTCCATCCTTTGAATATTTTTTTACTTTTTCTTCATTCATCTATATTTTCTCCTCGTATTTTAAAATGTCTGACTCTTCAACCTCCAATGTGCACGCAAGCTCCTAATATAGTTCAAGTCCTAGCTTTTCCTTGTTCTTTTCAAACCTTTTAATCAGTTCTTTTCCCATTATTATAATTTCATTTCGCCAAGGATGACCGAAGATTCCATAATTCCATGTGCCATCAAAGAAAAAATAATAGTCTCCATCTGGATAATATGTCGGAAAATACACTTGACATTGTCTATCAGAATCATAGTAGTTATAATTCATTGAAATATCTTCCATAGGTGAAAATTCAAAACAATCATGATTCCAATCTAGGGCATACATTTTTTCTAGTCCCAGTTCCTTCAAAATAGAATTAATTATGTTCTCTTGTTCTTCATTCCAAGGAATTGCTTTATGATATTTTTTTGTATCGCCTGGTATTATAATCCATTCACCAATGATGTCTGTTCCCGGCTTGAACTTAAATTCATTATTTAATTTATCCCATAAGATTTTTTCTTCATCTTTAGATATAACTCTCAATATATATTCTCCTTCGCACTGAAAATAAGAATTTTCAATTAAATTTGACTTAGTAATTTTGACAACGAACCGCCTAAATAAAAATCTCTAACAGTACGCTTTGTATTGGGTGATACATAGCTTATATCTGCCCCATATTTACACAAAAGGTTAAGGACATTCAACAAATCATTTTCTAACTCTTTTGTAAAAATTCTATCATCACTTTCAGAATTCGTAGAATAATTAAAAGTTGGTAATATTTGATTTGCTTGCAAACAAAATCTCCAAATTCCCGAGTTTCCGTAGGAATCTAGCTTATTAACATCTGCGCCCAGCTTCAGCATTTTCTCCAAAATTTCATATGCTTTCCTAGCCTCTTTCTCAGTTGAATATTCTATAAATCCTCTGATTTTGTCGTTTGTATTCCATCTGCATTTCATTACAGCTGCATTAATTGCATCGTGTATCACCGGAGTTCTCCACTCATTACAACAAGACTCATCTTCCATATAATTCAAATCGGCTCCACAATCAATCAAATATTCCGCTATATCTAATGCACCTGTTTTTAGTGCAACCTGCAAAGGTGATTGTCCATCATCTTTTTTAGGTGGCTGCTTCGCCACGCAGTTAACCAGTTCTTCTTTGTTTTCAATTAAAGTTCTTACCAAATCAAAATCTTTATCCCTTATTGCTTTAAATATTTTTTTCAAATTATCCCCTCCATCGCTATGAAAATAAGAATTTATCTTATACCAGCATAAAACCTCTGCAACACGATTGCCAACTCTTCCGGAGCTTCTATATTTGCTTCATGACCTGTTTTCATAAGTTCATGGAAGTAAGAATTGTTCAAATAATGGCAAAGTTCTTTTGAAGTTTTTTTGTTTGCCTTGTCCTTCTCTCCACAAACGATCAATACAGGACAAGACACTTTATGCAGCGAGTCACTGAAATCTAATTCAGCCATCGTGCCGCATAGGCTGATAACATCTGCTTTTTTAAACCCCATTTTATTGAATGCCGAATTCGGCATAAGATGAAACAACATATTCTGAACTTTCAATAATTTTTTTGGCATTTTATATTGTGCTGCAATTAATACGAGCGCCTTTACTTTATCTGGGTGGTCAATCGCATAATTAAGTGCCAAAACAGCTCCCAGAGAAAGCCCACATAAGACAAGTCCATCGTTCTCCTTGTCGCATTCTCCTGAGAATGCTGAATATAACTCCTTATATGTAGCAGATTTCCCTTCTAACATCTCTGATAAACTCAGCCTGACACTACTTCCCGATACTTTCGTTTCTTTTATTGCCCTATTCCAACTGTCTGGATTTTGACCTAGTCCATGCAAATATAGATACTTCATATATTATCCTCCTTCAAACTAGAATTTCTATTTGTGTTGCCATGTCATTACATAATCTTTTTCTCTGGCAGCTTCATCTAAGCCACTATGCTGAATCTCAAATTCTTCTCTCTTATAAAGGATATTCATCGTTTAACCCTATAACGACTTGTATTTCTGTATCATACTCATTCATCAAATAATTCTTCCATTTGTTTCTGTGCCAACCGAGACGGCAACGGAGGCCAAAAAAATTATATAAAACAGTATAACACAAAATAAAAGTGACATGGTGAACTAATTGAAATGCTTCTGATTTTGTAACTGATGATTGATCTTTATACAATTGCTGTCTACATGCGACACATTGACTGCTGGAAAGCAGAAAAAAACCAAGCTGTCACTCATTGCCCGAGTGACAGCTTGGTTACTTGCTATCCCTGATACCTTATTCTTTCAACCAGCGTTTCCTTTTTCAGATTACTGCTTAAAACGCAGGAAAGTACAATCTGCAACAGACCAACCAAAAAAATCATAATAAAAATTGGTACGATTGGAACATGATAGATATTTATTCCAAATATTCCCATATGTTTTGCATAGGAAAAAAGTGCATAGCCGAGCGGCAGACCAATAATCAAAGCTACACATATGGTGCCAACCGAAAAAATCAGTCCCTGTAACTGCAGGCATAAATTTAATTGTTTATTTGTCATACCCACAGCCTGTAATATACCATATTCCTGCTTTTTTGTCGTAATATTCATGATCATGGTATTCGCCATATTCATAAACCCGATGAGTCCTACAATAGCCATAAACAGATAACAGCCAAGCTTCATCATGCTGCTCGCAAATTCGGCAGATTGTAACTGCGCATGATAAGTATCCATTTTTATATGCGAAGTATTAGAAATCAATGTATTCAGATTTTGCTCCACAGATGCCACATCTTTTTTATCACAGTCCACCCACAGATAGCCATAGGCTGTTCCTCTCGGATTCATGGAACGGTATACGCCTTCCGGAATGACAAGATAAGTGTCCGCACTTACAAAGGATCCTGCAATCTTTCCCTGATAGGTATAGGTTCCACTTCCATTCTCAAAGTCAAATGCAATGGATTCACCCGGAGCATATCCATCTTGTTCCATCCACGTCGACCAACCAAAGAAAATATCACCATTCTTTACTGCATGATCATAGTCCATAGAGCCAATATCCCCTTCTTGACACATAAAATCAAAATCCTTTTTACTCACAATAGTAGCCGGAAATCTTGTTCCGTTCAGATTTACAGAGACAATCTCTCTCGTCATGACATCTGTTACTCCCGGAATGCTTTTGATTTCTTCAATCAGCGAATCATTCAATGGATCATCCGTCAGAATCGTATCCAGATTATTCTCCGGATATCTTTCATCATACTCAGCAGAATAGTCAAGCTGCAGTTCAAATTGTCCATGATTAACGGAAAGACGTGCTTCATGCTCCGTGTCAATATTCCCAACATAATTAGAGATAATTACAAACAATACACAGGAAAGCCCCATCGTAAGAATGGTATCAATGGTTCTTTTCGGATTGCCTGTCACATTTGCCATTGCCATGGAGAAAACGGTGACATCTTTTCTGCCTTTTCGTCTGCCCTGTTTTTGCGTTTTGGAGCCGTCAAGATACCGTGTCGCTTCGATGGGTGAAATCCGGGAAACAATTTTCATGGGTTTGCGCAGAGCCAAAGCAACGGTAAGAAATGATACGAAAATACATAGAAGCATAACAGGCAGGGAAAACAGTGGCACCTGCTGATTTTGGACTTCCATAGAGCCAGTTTCGGTTGATACAAGGTTTCCCTGTTCTACCAGCCAGTTAAAACCGCATTTTGCAATCAGAAAGCCAAAAAGCAATCCAACCGGTATTGAAGAAATTGTCAAAAAAATGCCCTCTCTGAAGATCAGTTGTTTCATCTGCTTTTTTGTCGCTCCCAGAGCCTTGATTTTTCCATACTCCTGTATCTTGTTGGCAATACCGACCTGAAAAATATTATAAATGACCACAACAGAGAAAAGTACAATTGCAAGAATCAGCATTCCACATACCGCAATCGTTTCATAACTCGGCTGCAAGACCCATTGCAAATAGAGATCATTGACTATAACGTTTTTTTCTTCGATCCCACAAGCTGTTGCAATCTGCTTTATAACCGAATCAATATTATTCATAGATACATTTGCAGAATCATTTAAAGTAAAATAAATATTATACTGCCTGTCATTCTCTGCGACGTGCTCATCATAAAACTCCTGTGACCCGAAAGCAACATAAGATGCCTCGATGGTATACTCATCCCGATCATATAGGATTCCACTAACAACAAATTCTTCCGGCTTATATTCTGACCGCATCCCTGCGCGGTAATCCAGTGTAACCGTATCTCCGACCTTTACATCAGCATATCCCATTGCACGGAAAAATGCTCTTCCTGCCGCAATTTCCTGCGTTCCCACCGGATACGTTCCTTCCTTTAACTCATATTCCTTATTATAGGGAAGCATTTTTCTTGCAGTCTCATCCATGCAGACAAAACCACCGTTTTCGTTGCCTTTTATGATACCTTCGGTGCACATAGTGCCTGTAGCATCTATTTCCGCACGGCGGTTTACTTCTTTTAACTGCGATCCGTCTGCTGCGACAAACAAACCATAGTTGCTTCCATATGAGCCTGCCGCCTGACTTTTCTGTAAGCGGATCATTCCATTTCCCACAGTACTGATAATCACAAGCAGCATCGTAGTCAGACATATGGACATCATAATCAGTATACTTCTTGTCTTGTTCTTTTTGTCATTGCTATATGCAATCCTGCTTATTGTCTTCATCTGAAATCCACCACCTGTCCGTCCTCAATCACCAGAATACGGTCAGCGACCTGTGCAATTTCGTCATCATGGGTAATCATTACAATTGTCTGTCCATATTTTTTTGCTGTCATCTTAAGCAGAGCGATTACCTCATCACTTGTCTTAGAATCAAGATTGCCTGTCGGCTCATCTGCAAATATAATTTCCGGACGATTCACCAGTGCTCTTGCAATTGCTACTCTCTGCTGCTGTCCTCCGGATAACTGATTTGGCAGATTATAAATCCGGTTTTCAATCCCCAGAGTTGCAATAATATCATTTACATACGCTTCATCCACTTTTCTTCCATCCAGCCCAAGTGGCAGTACAATATTTTCCCAGACATTAACAGATGAAACCAGATTAAATGCCTGAAAAACAAATCCGATTTTTCTTCTGCGGAAAACAGCAAGGGCATCTTCCTTCATCCTGTATAAATCTTTCCCTGCTAAAGTAACACTGCCTTTTGTCGGGGTGTCTAGCCCTCCAAGCATATGAAGTAATGTACTTTTACCGGAACCTGACTTTCCGACAATTGCGACAAATTCTCCCTGCTCAATCTGAATGTCCACCTGATTGACCGCTTTGACCTGATTCTCACCTGCGCCATAAAACTTACAAAGCTGCTTGGTTTCTAATATCACACTCATGTGTTGCCTCCTTTTCAATTCTGTAAAGCGTACCTTTTCAGCACGCTTTCTTTGCCTGTTTATATATTTGGTCATTTTTCAACCTACATCCAAATTGTATCAGGACAATCTTTCATTTCACTTTCAAAAAACGAGCAGAAATCTTACAGAATTGTAAGATTTCTGCTCACTTAAAATTTAACCAACATATGGTAATTGAATCACAAACGTGCTTCCTTTTTTCTTTTTGCCAGAGGTTACCGTAATCGTACCTGCGTGTTTTTCGATAATTTCTCTCGATAGAAAAAGTCCGATTCCTGTACCACTCTTTTCCATGACCTCCTTGGAACTTCCTCTGTAAAATCGTTGAAAAATTTTGTGATACTCATTCTGCGGAATACCAATTCCCTGATCCTCAATTTCCATTCTTACAAGATGGTTTCTTTTTTGTAACCGGATAAATATTTTTGAACCACACGGACTGTACTTGACCGCATTATCCAGAACGTTGATAAAAGCTTCACCAAGCCACCTTTTATCTTGCATAATCGTGCATGTTTCCAGCTCTTTTTCATAGTCAAAAACGAATTCAATTTCTTTCTCATCCGCTTTAGGATAAGTGCGGTTCACAGCAGATATGACAGTATCCATAAGCGGAAGTTTTTTCTTATTAATCTGAATCAGTCCAGTTTCCATCTTGGATATTTCAAGAAGCGACTGCAATAATGTCTCCAGTCCATCCAGAGCACTCCGACAACGGATACGAAACTCCTCCTGTTCTGTGGCACTTAAGTCATTCTGCATCAGCACACTAAAACATGTATCCAAAGCTGCAACCGGTGTCTTTAACTGGTGAGAAATATCAGAAACCATTTCTTTCGTGTTCTCCTTTTCTGCCCTTGCTTCTTCCTTTATCAACTGAATATGATGTCCGATTGCTTCAAGCTGGTCATTCAATTTTTCCAGTTCTGCATGATTTTCCGTTTTCAGTAAATCATCAAATTTATTTTCACGGAATCTGATCAGAATTTCTTTCAACTGGTCTAAAATTTTCTGATGACACGCATCTTCTTTTTTCTTCCAATAAAGTAAAAAAGTCAAAAGAAGCACGCATATCACAGTGCTTACAGCACCGGTCACCATAACCTGATGCCGGAATTGCGAATAACATGCATTCCCTTTATTTCCCCAGTATCCATATTGCTCCAATAATCGCCTTCCCTGTTCGTTAGTTTCAATATCCTTATCCTTAAGCAATTCCGAAACAGCATCCAGCCCGGAAAATTCTTCCTTTGCAGCAATCTCTGTCATAAGATTCATTTTATATTTATAATCTTCATAAAACACATACGTGGTAAAACAATTTAATATTGCAAAAAATACTATGACAGGTAATACCAAGGAGAGCACTACTGTAATCTTCTTGCGATATCTCTTTGTCACTGCCTTACCTCCTGATTCCATATATACCCAAGACCTCTGATATTCTTTATATAGACCGGTGCAGCCGGATTGTCTTCGATTTTCTCACGGAGTCTTCTGATATTGACAGCGATTGTATTTTCATCCACAAAATCCCCTTCCAGATCAAACACATTTTCCAATATTTGTGTTTTTGAAAGAATCTGTTTCGGATTCTGAAGAAAAAAAGTCAGCATTCTCAACTCCGTTTTTGTCAGACTGATTTCACGACTCTTTATCAGGACTTTCATTTCTCCTGCGATAAATACGATATCTCCCGAAATCATCTTTCCGGCTTCCGTTTTCTCCTGTCTGCGGCGGAAATGTGCTTCTATTTTCAAAAGAAGTACCGAAAGACTAAACGGCTTTGTAATATAATCATCTGCCCCTGCTTCATATCCCATGACCTGATCCATCTCCTGATCTAGTGCTGTAAGACAAATAATGTATGTATTATAATTGCATCTCATCCACCTTACAAATTCCAGTCCATTCCCATCCGGAAGATTCACATCACAAATGGTAACATCCACATTATTATCACTTGCAATTCTTTTCGCTTTTTTCACTGATTCTGCTGAAAAAACCTCATATCCGGATTTTTTCAGTGAAAATGTAATTCCACGATTTAAATTTTCATCATCTTCAACCACGAGTATACATGGCATAGCATATGCACCTCTCTTTATTAACTATATATTTCCATCAGTAAGCTTCGTCTATTTTTGTTGCCATGTCATTACATAATCTTTTTCTCCGGTAGCCTCATCTAAGCCACTATGCTGAATCTCAAATCCTTCTCTCTTATAAAAAGATATTCATCATTTAACCCTATAAAGCCTTGTATTTCTGTATCACACTTATACACATAAACCTCTGCTAGTGACAGTGCTTCTTTTACTGATTTGAAATTGCCTTTCCAGTATTCGGCGGGGATAAAATTATGTGCCTTTATATTTGTATCCAACCATATATGCGCTACTTTATTTATATCATCCCTTTGAAATTCTCTAATCATAACGGTAACTCTCCATAAACTTGAATTTCCTATGCATGTTTTCCTTTTCAAAACTCTTCGTCTTCATCGATTTCTTCTTCCGGTTGAATCTCACAAACAAATTCGATATTCCTTTTGCCAAATACATCTGTTAGATAAGTAATCTCTTCTTCATTCGTTGGAACACTGAACGTGATACAATTTAACCATATTTATCTTAGGGGTGTTCAAAGAGGGTTCTTTTGAACACCCCTAGTGAAATGGCACTTGCAGGCATAAAAGAATGCCGACAGTCTCATTATAAGACTACCTGCCTGTTGATTATTCTATTGAACTTCCCAGAGATTTTCCGAATCATAATTATATTAATAGAATTAGCATAAATTCCTTCTACTAAGTGAAAGAATATTGTCGATATTATCAACAAAGACTTCCGGTATGTACGCACACGCGGAGAAACTCTGTACAACCAAGTAAGCGGATACATCGTATCCTCTTACTTGGTCATTCCGCATTTCCGGCATTTTTTTCCTACAACTTCGTCATATTCTGGTTCCTTTACATACTCATATGGCACCTGCACTTCTTCATACACTGGTTTTGATGAGTAGCTTGCGTGTTCCGATGTAAGGTGGTTAATTGCATCACTGCAATTTGATCCCCCATACGTCAGAGTCAGATCCATGCCGCAACCGTTACAATATTCGTGGTAGGCAACAATCTGCTGGTCGGTGTAGTATGCAGTTGCAAGTACCTTATCGTGATGTACTACGATATCTTCCCATACGTGGGAACATTCCGTTGTCTGTGGTTTGCTCTCCGTGGTTGCGGATGGCTTGCTCTCCGTGGTTGCCGGTGGCTTCGGTGTGCTTCCGTTTGATGAAGAACCGCTGGTTGAAACTGAATTGCCGTTTCCAGAATTTCCGGAAGATGTACTGTTGCCCGGATTTGTATTACTGTTTGCATTACCGCTGTTTCCCTGCGTCTGGCTTCCGGAAGTTGTACTGCTTCCCGGCTTGGAAGTTGCCGACTGGCTGGTGTTTCCGGAAGAACTGTCTTTTTTGGAAGAACCTGTCTGGCTGTTACTTGCAGATGAACTGCTGTTTCCAGAAGCATTGTCTTTCTTTGAAGAACCGTTGTTTGTAGAAGAACTGTCCTTCTTCCCACTGCCCGGCTTTACATCTTCCCGCGTACCGGATTCTGCCACAGCCTCGGTCGTGGTCTTACCGTCTGCCATCAATTCGGTTGTTTCATTTTCATCCTCGCCATTGTTTGTATTAACAACTACCTCCGCTGCATCACTCGCACTCGCGTCCATCTGTATAAGAGATGCGTCCGTCTGTGTGTGTGCCGGGCTTTTTGCGTTGTTCCCACATGCACATAACGTCAGGACAAGAGCTGCGGTACTCAATGTCAATGTTAGTCTTTTCATTATTTTTCTTCTCATTCTCGTTCTCCTCTGTGTATCTCCCGCGGTGTAATTCATATACGGCAATTATACCACGCAATATGTTTATTTCAATTACATTCTTTGAAAGTTTGCACGCTCACGCGGAGAAACTCTGTACAAACAAAAAATCCCCTTCTGTTTTTATAGACCTGCATTTTTTTGTTTGCCCAGAGGGGGTTCAAAGCTTCTCTCGTACTGGCATCTAAGCGTAAAAAAAGAGCTTATCCAATATGAATAAGCTCTTAATCTTTAATATTTCACTTCATATCCGCACTTCGTACACCGTTTCCCAACGGTTTCATCGTATGCGATGTGGTCAATGATCTTATATTCTACCGGAACCTTTTCATACACCGGTTTTGATGAGTAGCTTGCGCCTGCGCCGTTGCGTTCCGACGTAAGGTGGTTAATTGCATCACTGCAATTTGATCCCCCATACGTCAGAGTCAGATCCATGCCGCAGCCGTTACAATATTCGTGGTAGCCAACGTACTTGTTTTCCATATCGGTTTCAATGTGGGATACCTCATCGTGGTGTACCACGATGTTTTCCCATACATGGGAACATTCCGTTGTCTGTGGCTTGCTCTCCGTGGTTGCGGATGGCTTCGGTGCGCTTCCGTTTGATGAAGAACCGTTGGCTGATGTTGAACTGCCGTTTCCGGAAACTGTCTGATTTCCACCAGAGGTACTGTTTCCCGGTTTGAAAGTATTTCCGCCTGCCGTCTGGCTGTTGCTGTTTACAGAGGAGTTACTATTTCCTGAAGAACCGTCTTTTTGGGAAGAACCGGTCTGGCTGTTACTTGCAGATGAACTGCTGTTTCCAGAAGCATTGTCTTTCTTTGAAGAACCGTCCTTTTTCCCACTGCCCGGCTTTACATCTTCCCGCGTACCGGATTCTGCCACAGCCTCGGTCGTGGTCTTACCGTCTGCCATCAATTCGGTTGTTTCATTTTCATCCTCGCCATTGTTTGTATTAACAACCACCTCCGCTGCATCACTCGCACTCGCGTCCATCTGTATAAGAGATGCGTCCGTCTGTGTGTGTGCCGGGCTTTTTGCGTTGTTCCCACATGCACATAACGTCAGGACAAGAGCTGCGGTACTCAATGTCAACGTTAGTCTTTTCATTATTTTTCTTCTCATTCTCGTTCTCCTCTGCTTATCTCCCACGATATAATTTCATTCATTTTAATTATACCATGCAATATATTTATTTCAATTTCATTCTATTAAAATATGTACGCTCACGCGGAGAAACTCTGTACAAACAAAAAAGAGGATACATCGTATCCTCTTTTCCAACCCTTAAATGGGTACAAAAAAAGGAGCATTCTGCTCCTTAACAAAAGAAAAACACCTGCCATTGAGGTGACCCCCAAAAGTTAGACTTTATTGCGAAGTGGATTTTCCACTTCGCATTTTTCATTTATGCAGCCAAGAGGCGTTTCCTGTATTGTACAGGGCTGAGCCATCCTAGTTTCTCTTTGATACGTTTTTCATTGTAATACTTGATATATTTTTCAATCGCCAATTTAAGTTCATCAAAGCTATAGTATACAACACCATAGTATATTTCCTGTTTTAATAATCCAAAGAAGTTCTCCATAACAGAATTATCATAGCAGTTCCCTTTCCGTGACATACTTTGAAAAATACGATTTTCTCTTAATCTATGAGAGTAAGTCTTCATCTGATATGCCCACCCTTGATCCGAGTGAAATGTTCTCCTAAACCGACAATCAGAAGTGATTGTGATTGCTTCTTCCAGAGCAGTCATTACACTTTGTGCAGATGGTCGTTTATCAATACCAAAGCTTATGATTTCTCCATTATACATATCCATAAATGGGTCAAGATATAACTTCTGCATCACCATTCGTCCTTTTTCATCTATCTCGTAATACTTAAACTCTGTTGTATCTGTTGTAATCTTCTGATGCGGTATATTGGTGTGAAATCGTCGTCTAATTCTATTCGGAGCAACTGTTCCCACTTTTCCACGATAAGAGCTATACTTACGAGATTTTCTAGTGAAAGATGTCACTTGAAGATTTAGTCGTTGCATTAACTTCTGTACTTTCTTTTTATTCACCACGTAGCCTTGATTGCATAATTCTGCCTTCATTCTTCGATAGCCGTAGTCTTTGTGCTCTGCGTGTAGTTCTAGCATTTTAGCCTCTAATTCAGCATCCGGATTTTCTCTATCAAATCGCTTTTGCCAGTACATGTAGGTTGCTTTCGGCATACCTGTATATGAGAGAAGATCTTTTAGTTTGAATTCTCTTCGGAGGCTGTGGATGACTCTTGCACATCTCTCATTTTTGCTTCGTCCTCTAAACGCAGTCTCCTCAGTTCTTTTAAAAAGGCGTTCTCTATCCTTAACTTTAATAACTCATCTTCAAGTTCTTTGACATGTTCTGCGCTGGTATCCACTGCACGCTCTTCAAACGAAGAGGTTTTAGTTTTATGATTGTCTTTTTGATTCAATGTTTTCTTACGACCTTTCTTCTTAGGTCTCAATGCGTCAGGACCAGCAATCCGAAAGCCTTGAACCCATTGAGCAATCATTGCTGCATTATTTATTCCTTGAGACAATGCTAACTCCTGATATGAAACCTCACTTGATAAATATAACTCTACCACATGAAGCTTAAATTCAAAAGAATAATTCTTTTTTTCTCTTGATCGCATCAAACCAGCATCGCCGAATTTATTATAATAGTCCACCCAATTTAACACTTGTCTTTTGTTTTTTACATTGTACTTTTGTGCTAGATAGTTGTACCCTCCTTCGCCGTTCAAATAAGCAATTACTACTTTTTTCTTAAATTCAAAACTATATTTTGCCATAAAAATACCGACCTCCCAATCGTTAGATTTTTGGTCTAACTTTTGGGGGTCGGTACACATTTCTGACAGATGTTCTATGTAATATTATAGTTTTTCAATGCTACAAACCGGAATTTTTATTTGTGTTGCCATGTCATTACATAATCTTTTTCTCCGGTAGCCTCATCTAAGCCACTATGCTGAATCTCAAATTCTTCTCTCTTATAAAAAGATATTGCCCGTGCATTCTTTTGGTATACGTTCAAGTGCAACTTATTCCTTTTATCCTTTGCATAATTCAGCAGAATTTTACCTATGCCTTGCGATTGCATTTCACCAGAAACAAAAATGCCCTCAACATATTCATCATTTAACCCTATAAAGCCCTGTATTTCTGTATCATACTCATACACATAAATCTCTGCTTGTAACAGTGCTTCTTTTACTGATTTGAAATTGCCTTTCCAGTATTCGGCTGGGATAAAATTATGTGCTTTTATATTTGTATCCAACCATATATCCGCTACTTTATTTATATCATCCCTTTGAAATTCTCTAATCATAACGGTAACTCTCCATAAACTTGAATTTCCTATGCATGTTTTCCGTTTCAAAACTCTTCGTCTTCATCGATTTCTTCATCTGACTGAATCTCACAAACAAATTTGATATTCCTTTTGCCGAATACATCTGTCAGATAAGCAATCTCTTCTTCATTCATTGTAAAAAATGGCCATTCATTCTCGCTGACAGTTATTTTCTCCTGTTCTGTTGTCGTTACCTCCAAAGTGATAACGTTCATGCTTCCCTTCCCTGTTTCAAACAGTCTTGTCAATTGTACCTTTGTCAAATCCAGTGCAGTCAACTTTCCACCATATACAGATACAAGGAAGCTCTTTGTCAAATAAATTCTAAAATCATTAAACCAGAGAGCATCCGGCTGATTACATTCTTCGTCAATCTGCTCTGCCAATGGATGTCTGTATTTTTCAATCGCACGCACCTGTGTTAATACAAGCAAAATTCCAATCAATATTAAGATGCCTCCGATATCCAGATTCACAAAATATCCTTCCTTGAGTATTTTTCCATAGGTAAGCTTCGTCATACGTATAGCAATAAATTTGTGATTGATATACTCACTTACTATTTTTTTAACGTTCTCGTCAGTCACAACTTTCGTCATGCCTTCCACTCTTGCCGTACCGTTCTCTTCCACTCTCTGCTTCAAATCTGCAAACTGTTCCGGTTGCATCTCAACAATATAGCTTTCCTCAGCGGTTGTTACAAGGTAATATCCTTCATATTTATTTTCCGCCAACTTCTCCGGTACCCGGATAATATCAATATATACTGTCTGATTCGCAGGATTGGATTCTTCCTGTAATACCTGTTCAAATGGTCGGACATAATCCATCTTTCTCTTTGTCTGAATCAATCCAAATGTCACCAATAATATCCCTATCACTAAAAGGATCATTCCGATTGTCCGCCCTATTTGATTTAATTTGTATTCTTCTTTTATATGCTTATTCGTATATTTCATGTCATGTATCCTCCTACACTTGATTTTTCAGTCCGGCAAAACGGAATTCAGATATTATCATAAAATCTCTGCAGCACGATTGCCAACTCTTCCGGAACTTCTACGTTTGCTTCATGACCTTTTTTCATAAGTTCATGGAAGTAAGAATTGTTCAAATGATCTTTAATATATTACTCTATTCCAGCTGTCTGGTTTTTGTCCTAGTCCATGTAAATATAAATATTTGATATATTGTCGCTCCTTCAAACTGGAATTTACTGCAATACCCAATCTTCTCTTTTTAGAATGTTTACCTCATTTTCTTCCGTTGTACCGAATGCTGTCTCATAGGTATCAAATGCATGGTGTTTGAAACCACTTTTTTCCTGAACTCTATGAGATTGCTCATTCCACAAGAAGTGACCACAGAAGATTACATCAAGATTAGCGTTCTCAAAGAGAAAACGAATTACTTCTTTCAACGCTTCCGGCATTAAACCTTGTCCCCAATATTCTTTGCTCAGAACATAGCCTATCTCACGGCATTTCTTATTTTCAAATTCCGGGAAGTGAGTTTCATTGTATTTTTCGATCCCAACAGAACCTATTACTTTGCCCTGATATTCGAGTGCAAATGTTTTCTTATGGCTAATGAACATATCAAGAATAATCTTAGATTCTTCCTTGCTTTTATGAGGCTTCCAACCCGCCATTTGTCCGACTCCATCTACTGAAGCGTAGGAATAAAAGTCATCAAGGTCGGATTGCCGCCACGGGCGAATCAACAAACGCTCTGTTTTTAGGATAACATTACTTATATCTATTTCAGGATTCATAGTATTTTACTCCTCTAAATTCCGATTTTCTCAATTCTCCAAACTTGAAGTTATTACTTTCTGCATAGTGTGTTTCCTAAAATGATAATTACCACGACATCAACCAAAATAATCCCCAATGCAATATATACAAAAAATGCAGGCAAAATATTTTCAAACAAGCCCATAGTTAATGCAAGAATTGCTATAATAGACATTCCAATTCCCATTGTTCTGCATAACTTCTTTTCATCATATTTTTCCTTTTCTTCATTTGAAGCTGTATTATATCCAGAAATGAACCAGCTTCCATGTCCAGAAAGTAAAATAATAGAAAGTACAGCAAATATCGCAAAGACAATCCACACTATCCAATCAGAGCCTGTTGCTAAATCTGCTAATTTCATTTACATACTCCTCCTTAAATTCCATTTTTTTAATTTTATAAACTTGAATTGTATATTAATTTTTCTTATTTAGTCTAATATGGAAATCGTTGGCTTTAGAACATTCTTCATATGTAAGATTAGTTTCATTCATTAAAAACTCAACGGCTTCCTCCTTTGTATTGTAATTAGATTTTTCTTTCATATATCTTAACAAATTGGTCATATATATTCTTCCGTACTTCTTCTGACAAACCGGCGTATTTTGTATCCAACACCTTTTTTACGGCTTCGTACTTCCTATTTTTATCTTCTATATCCGGTCCACGGTCATAATTAAACCTCACATCATAAAAAATGTGTTTCATATCGTTACTTAAAGCTTGTAACACTCGAAACCCTTTCATAGAAAACTTTCCTTCTTTTATACCATTCTCCACACAGGGCTGTCTCGCCCAATCCATCATAAACCAATTCTCCATTGGCATATTTACACCATATCCGGAATCTGACAAAAAGTCATTTATCTCATTCCAATTTATCTGTAACGGCAAATCGTTTTCTTTCGCAAATAAATAGTCATCACGCTGTAATTCCTGTTTTTTTCGCTTTCTTGTATTTCTTTCATAAACAATCCAGTATATTACCATTGCTGCTATAATACACACGCTAAATATCTTTGTAATCATGGTATTTCCTTTACAAATAATCAAGTATACTACGGTTACTACCGCAATACTTATGCTGAGTACCTTTATAATCAAACCATTCATTGTGTATCTCCCTATCACTAAAAATTGGAAATTAACAAGTCGACAAATTCCGATTTTTCTTCCTGATCAACTATGTAACAAATTTGAATTTCACAAACTAACTACATTGTCAAAAAATTCATTACAAGATTCACCATTATGTCTTTTTCTTCTGGTCTAGACTCTGCAATCATAAGCGTAATCGCAACCAAGGCTCCATCACTAATTATCTTACTATCATCTCTATACAAAGCATTATTCCGAGCAAGGAACTCCAAAAATAAAGATGCTGCAATTCTCTTACATCCATCTGCATATGGATGATCCTTAATCATGAAATATAATAAATTAGCAGCTTTTTCCTCTAATGACGGATATACGTCTCCACCAAACACGCTTTGATAAACTGCCGCCAAAATACCCTCAACTTTACCATTTTCTTTCTCCACACCAAATACATCCGATTAAAATGAATCCTCCATGTGTGAAACCATTTTTTTACATTCCTCATATGTTATTTTATATATAGGCCTGTTTCCCACAGGTTTTTTAAGAGATTGATGATCATATTGGTCTAAAAGCATTAATGCATCTGTATACGAGGTAACAGCCCTTAAAATATCTGACTCTTCAACCTCCAATGTGCACGCAAGCATCTTTGTTTGAATATCAACGGTTCTTTCAAGCGCTTGCAATCGTTTTTCGTTAATAGCATAGCCTTGAATCACATATTGCTTTAATACAGAATTAGCCCATCTACGAAATGCGATGCCACGTTTTGAATTAACAAGATATCCCACAGATAATATCATATCAAGATTATATATCTTGGGTCTTCTTCCTCCTGAACTTTTGTCGGAAAAACCGACAGAAGTCCCATCTAATTCTCCTGAAGAATGTATATTGGAAATATGCTCACTCACTGTAGCATGCTTAACATCAAATAATTCTTCCATTTGTTTCTGTGTCAACCATACAGTTTCTAATTCTGGACTTAACTCAACTTCAAGATTTATATCGCCATCTGTAAATAAAACAATTTCATTTTTCAAAAAATATCACCACCTATTACAGCAAATAATTAATCTCATCTTCATAACCTTTTAACATGATCAAACTGCTTTCAAATATTTATTTTTGATTTTATCATGAATATTTTATCATGACAACGAATCTAATCAATAGTAATATTCCTTTTAAGAAATGTGGTTTTGTGCCGTACAGCATTATTGCCCAAGCGGGTTACTACGTTTCTTTTTTATTCTAATCAAAACTATTAGAATCATTTTCTTGACAAGATTACCATATCTATAGTAATATTTCTATAAGAAATGGGTTTGTTACCGTACAATCTTACGATTCAAGCGGGGTGCTCGTTTCTTTTTTTATATTTACCAAATCATATAAATATAAATTATTATCTGATGCATGTCTAACCAGCACTTCTATACGAAAAATATTTATCCGTTCTATTTCCCCATTATCAAGATATATTGGCAACGCAAATCGAGATGTAAAACGATACCACCCATATTTTGCATCCATCCCATGTTTATTTTTGAAATTTTCCTGCCAACGCTTATTTTTTGCTATTTTTAATAGCATCGGTAATTCACTTGTAGAATTAGCTTTTGCTTTTGCATTTGCACCTTTAAGCCTTTTTGTATCCTCAGACCCCTTTAATTCATTTGGAAAATCTGATCCTATGTATATTTTATCAGAAGTTTCAATCACTTCATAGCAACTTCCTACATATTCTTTTACATACTTCTCCACCTCATTCCAATTTATATTTCTTTTTCCCTTAAATCTAATATCCTTTATTAAAACAATAGGATTATTTTTTATATCATAAATTACTGTACATTTTTTCTTCACAAACTCCATATATAATACCCTCGCACCGGCTGCTTGATCACGTTTCGCCGCTCCAGCTCATACAGCACACTGATCGTCGTCGATACACCAAGTCTTGCCTGCGCGATTACATCATCCACATGTACCGGATCTAAGCCTAGAAGGTCATATACGGTCCGTTCTGTGGCTGTGAGGTTATCCCGTGTTTCACTTTGTTTTTTTTCACTACCGGATGCAGTACCGCTAACATCATCCATATTCAGGCGTTCCTCTCCCCACAGATCAAGCAGGATATCCTTCGGTCTTGTCACGCACATCGCACCCATCTGGATCAGGTGGTTTGTGCCCTCACTGAATGCGTCTAATACTCTGCCCGGCAGAGCGTACACCTGTTTTCCCTGATCAAGTGCCAGATCTGCTGTAATCAAGGAACCGCTTTTCTTCTTGGCACAGGATACTAAAACACCATCCGACAGTCCGCTTATGATCCGGTTTCTGAGTGGAAATTGAAACGCAAGCGGCGGTACATCCAGACAATATTCGGACAGAATCAATCCATGTTCTTCAATCTGCGCGAATAATTCGATATTCTCACGCGGATATGTGACATTGATCCCGCAGCCAAGCACTGCAATCGTATAGCCTCCTGCTTCCAGACAGCCGCGATGTGCCTGTCCATCGATGCCCCTGGCCAGTCCACTCACAATCTGGATTCCTGCCTTCGCAAGCTCTCTCGCGAAGATACGTGTCGTTTCTTTACAGTATGTATCTGCATTCCGCGCACCCACAATCGCAACCGACTGATTATAATAATTGATGCTTTCCCGGATTTTACCACGCGCAAATAAAATCTCCGGTTTATCGTAGATATTTGTAAGCTTCTCCGGGTATAACGGATGCCCCGGATATAAGATCCGGATGTTTCGTTCCTTTAATCGTCCGTATACTTCATCCAGATAATTTGAATTTTTGCGAAGCAAAAGCGTCTGATATTCAGCCGGTTCAAATTGCTTTGCCAGCTCCTTCTCAAGCTCCGATACCGATTGCTCCATAGCCTGCTCTACCGTACCATACCGTAGGATCAGATAATATTTTACTTTTGATGATATCTCATGATTTCCATATAGCCAAAACCTTGCCATCTCACTTCTAGTTTCCATACAGAACCTCCTTTGCAAATACATCCTGATTGCGGTAAAATGCCGCTTCCTGCAGATGTGCATTTTCAATCTCTTCACTGCCAGCCAGATCCGCGATTGTGCGGGCAAGCTTCAAGACACGGTGCACACCACGCACAGATAATTCCTGTTTTTCAAATAACTGAAGCACCAGCCTTTTTCCTTCCGCAGACAACGTGATATATTCCTCCAGATTCTTTCCATCGAGCTGAGAGTTAAACAACAGTCCGGTTCCGGCAAACCGTTCCTTCTGCATCTGTCTTGCCTGTTCTACCCGTGCCCGGATTGTCTTCGAAGATTCCGTTTTCTGTTTGGAGAAAAGTGCCTCCTGCTTTACGCCTTTAACTTCCATCCGGATATCGATCCGGTCAAGCAAAGGTCCGCTTACCTTACTTTGATAGCGGCGGATCTGCTGTTCCGTGCAGCTGCATCTCCGATAATCCGGGGAGTTTCCACACGGACATGGATTCATCGCCGCCACAAACATAAAATCTGCTGGGAATTCATACGATGCCTGTACTCTCGATATCCGGATTCTCCGGTCTTCTAACGGCTGGCGCAGCACCTCCAACACAGGTTTGGAAAACTCCGGAAGTTCATCTAAAAACAGTACCCCGTAATGTGCAAAGCTCACCTCCCCTGGTGTCGGAACCCTGCCGCCACCGATCAGTGCATATTCCGAGATTGTGTGATGTGGTGCCCGGAACGGACGTCTGTGGATCAATCCCCCTTCCGGCGGTAACATTCCTCCGACGCTGTATATCTTTGTCACTTCCAGACTTTCTTCGAAACTCATCTGCGGCAGGATCGTCGGCAGACGCTTCGCGAGCATGGATTTACCTACGCCGGCTGCACCGGTTAACAACACATTGTGAAATCCTGCCGCAGCAATCTCCATCCCCCGTTTGATGCTTTCCTGTCCTGCCACATCGGAAAAATCAATATCATACAGATATTCCAATGTATCCACAGCCAGTTGCTCGACATTCGTATTCTCATATTCTTTTATTCCCTGGATATACTCCATGGTCTCCTGCAGGCTTGAAACACCTATAACCGATATTCCCTGCACCAAAGCAGCTTCCTGCACATTTTCTTTTGGAACAATGCAGCTTGTCATACCTTCTTCTCTGGCACAGATGACCATCGGAAGAACGCCCGGAATCGCTTTTATCGATCCGTCCAGGCTCAGTTCTCCGAGCACCAACGTCTGTTCCATCGGTAATTCCGCTGTTACGCCAAGTGACAGAAGCACTGCAGTTGCAATCGCAAGGTCATATCCGGAACCATCTTTTCTCATATCTGCCGGGGATAAATTGATTGTGATGCGCTTCGGTGGCAAATGAAAGCCAGAATTCTTAAGCGCAGTCCGCACGCGTTCCGATGCCTCCCTGACAGACGATGACAGATATCCAACCATGGTAAATACAGGCAGACCATCATTCACATCTGCCTCCACATCGATCATATGTCCGTCCACACCGTGAACCGCACAGCTTTTTACTTTACTAAACATATTCGCTCCCTTCTTCTCCAAGGGCGCTGACCAAGTTTATAGTATAAAAGAAAAGAACATCTGTCAACGAACAAAGTCTGAAACTTTTGTGAACGTTGCAAATGTTCTTTTCTATGATAGGTACCACTATTTATCAATACTTATTTCTTTTTCTGCACACTGTATCCGAATTTGCCAACATAATCACCAAGCGTAAAATACTGTCCGTGGGAATATGCAATCAAATCTGTCTTATTCAGGTCAAACTTTCCTGTCTCATCCATATATTTCTCATCCGCAAGTACGGCTGTTACCGCAGCTAAGAACATATCATGGGAGCCAAGCTCTATTACCTGTGTGACCTTGCACTCGATATTGACCGGGCTTTCTTCAATGACTGGTACAGATATGGTCTGTGCCTTGCCCTTCGTCAGCTTCATCTCCGCGAATTTATCTACATCTCTGCCTGATTTTACACCACAATAATCCATCGCATAGCACAGATCCTTCGTCACTAAATTGATGACGAACTCTCCGTTTTTCGTGAGTAATTCATGTGAATATCTTGACTTTCGTACTGAGATCGATACCATCGGTGGATCCGAATTGATGGTTCCCGTCCATGCGATCGTGATAATGTCATCGATTCCATTTCCATCACCGGTTGTCACCATAACCGCCGGTACCGGATACAACATATTTCCCGGTTTCCAAACCTGTTTTGCCATTTTCTGCCTCCTGTTTTTTTCATCTATTCAGGTAAATCCAAATACAATCATTCCGTTATTCCAGCAGACTCCGGATCTCCTGCATCTTGTAGTCCATCGCCGTAATCGTATCCGCGCACTTTTTTAACTCCTTCGCAATAATCTCCGGATGCTTCAGATTGTCCTTCTTATACTTGAGCTTATGATCAAGACTCGCCCAGAAATCCATCGCGATTGTCCGAAACTGCACTTCGACTTTCATATATTTTTTCTCATTTGACAAGAAAATCGGAATCTCAACGATCAGATGCAGACTGCGGTATCCGTTTGGCTTTGGATTCCGTATATAATCCTTCACACATACAACCCGGATATCGTCCTGTTTTGTCAAAAGCTCTGATACCGTATAGATATCCTCCGGGAAGGAACAGATTACACGTACGCCTGCGATATCCGTCAGGTTCTCCTCAATATTCTCAATCGAAATCTCAAGTCCTTTCCGTTTCATCTTCTCCACAATGCTGAGCGGTTTTTTCAAACGGCACCGGATAGATTCAAACGGATTTCGATTGTACTGCGAAGCAAATTCCGTATTTAACACCTTCAGTTTTGTTTCTATCTCCATCAAGGCACACTCATAGTGCATCATAGACTCTATAAATGGCTGCATCGTCTGCAGCACCTTCTCCGGGTTGTCGGAGTTCATCAGAAGCTCCATACTCATATCTGTACTCCCGTTCATGTTACACACCTCTATTCTTACGAATCGTCTTCATAAATAGTTCTTTTAATTTCCGGTCATAGTCCCTGCCGATCTTATTCAGCGCTTCATGGCTGACAAATCCACCTGCCATCGCAGCATGTCCACCACCGGAACCGATTCCATCCAACACCTGATATATAAGCTTTCCGGCATCCACGTCTTCCCGTTCACTGCGCACAGAGAACTTAATACCATCCGAATTGATTGAATACACAACCGCTACATCCACCACATCCAGCGACAATATAAAATCCGATATAATCGCAACTAAAGAATTCGGACACTCAAACGGAATATAGGTGAATCCAACATAATCGAACACCTCAATATGCTCGATTGCTGCACCATACGCCTTCAAATCCTGAAACTCTATCGTGGAATTGTACATACTGTTCAGTTTTTCCGTACTGATATAATCGAACAAATATGCCATCATATCCATATCAAACGCGGTTGTTCCACGCACAAAATCCGCCGTATCCATCTTGATTCCATAAGCAAGTGCAGTCGCTACATCCTCATCCATCGGCACACCGCTTGTCTGAAAATACGACGCAACAATACTTGCACACGCACCTACGATCCGGATATCCTCGTACTTGTAATCTTCTGTCTTCACAAACACCGGATGATGATCGACACACGCCACCTCATTGCCCGGAAGATCTGTCGTATTCGCATTCGGTTTCTGACAATCGACATGCACAATATAGTCCTCTGCCTGCATGTCCCGGATGTCATCATACGAATAAATCTCAATTCCGAACGTATCCATCATTTTTCTTGTATTGAACCGGTCAATACTTCCAACATAACAGATGGTCGATGCAATCCCATAATGCTCAAGATACCGCTTCAGGCCAAATGCACTCGATATTGCATCCGGATCCGGAAAATTATGTGTCTGTAAATATACCTTATGTCCCCTCAGAAGTTCAATCAATGCCTTCTGTTTTTCTTCTGCCACTTGCGCCTCCTGTTAACAATCGAAACACAGCAATACATACGCTAAAACGAGCATTGCCGTCACCAAAACGAACTCACAAAAACCACTGACAAAATACGAAAGTATCATGCCAATCGCCATAAATAAAATCGAATATCCAAATAATGCTTTCAATTCCGCCTCTTCATCATTTTTGTTCTATTACATACTATGAAACAAAACGATTGAAAAGACGTAAATTTGCTCAAATCCTAGTTATTCTCACTTGCCTGATCAATTGCTTCTTTGATCTCCGGACTGTCAATATCCACATCTGTCTTCTTACCCATAGCTGTTGCGATTTTATCCACAACCTCAGGTATCATATCGATTACCTTGCTTACCGTGTCACCCTGCTTGACCGGAATCATCTTCGCGTGTCCGTTCTGGATCACAAGTACCGCAGTCGGTGACATCTTACCACCCATTCCGCCTCCTGCAGAGTTGGAACCTCCGTTTTTACCAAATGCACCGGCAGCCACGCCAAAATTCACATCCACAAGTGGTAAAATAATTGTATCTCCTACCTTCGTTGGCTCACCAACCACCGTCTTCGTTGTAAGCAGGGAATCCATACCCTGAAACAAAGAACCAACTGTCTGATTAAAATCATTTGCCATCACTCATTACCTCCAATTTCTATATTATCCTACTGATTCATTACTTTCTTTGCAACTTTTAGTGTCCTCCAGATATTGATATTCAAGATAATCCGGAGCAGATATCCAAGCCGGATTCTGCCTTTCAGCTTCACATCCAGTTCCAACACCTTCTGTTCAAAATCCGGCTGCATTGACAGCCCTTTTTGATATACAAACGGCAGTAAGCTCAAATATCCGGTCACCTGCCCGGTCTTGTATGGCTCATCCATGCCGTAATGCACATAGCCCTTTACCTTGCGTGGCAAAATATGTTTCAATGTCCGCGGAATATATTTTTTCAGATATTCACGCGTCTTTACCGTACACGACAGATTCCAGAACTTCTGCAATCGCCGGAGCTTTTTCTTCGCAGTTGCTGTCTTTTTCTCAATCTTGTCAGCCACACGTTCTGCGACCTTTCCGGGTGTGTGATTTCGGATAAATATCCAAATTTTTTTCAGTTTTTCCCACACCTTCTGACATACAATTTTTAATCTGCCGGATCGTTTCTTTTCTTCTTCCGGCAGGTCGTCGGGTTCGTCTAGATCAAAAATCTGCGGTTTTCCATCCGGTTCTTTATCTTCTTCTGTTTTGATATCCTCTTCCGTAGCTTTTCCAATATCCCCTTCCATATCCGGAAGTGTTATTGTCGGAATCTCTGTAATTATCTTATCGGTTTTACCGGATTCCCCGGTCGGTTTCTCCGGAGTCTTTTCTGTGTGTTTCTGTGATTTATCAGACATCTTACGAACGGCATCATCCAAATCCATATCACTATCTACATCGATATCATCCCATGCATCGTTGAATCCATCATCAGCAAGATGTTCCACCTCACGTTCTGCTTCTTCTGCCTTCTTCTTTCCAAGCCGGAACCAAAGCACCCGAATCTCCTGTTTCAGTTTGTCCTTCTCCATGCCCTGATCATACAACACCCGGACACTTAAGATCAGATACCGTACCTTTGCTTTTGCCTGCAATGTCTTACCACCCTGATACGAGATATCCGCCTGGTACCGGATCGGACAAAATAAGATCAATAGTAAAAGCAGGAGAAGCAGTCCTACGATTCCAAGAAGAATCCATCCGATTATTTTTAAAATAAGCAACAATACATGCAGCATTCCTTACCTTACTCCTACCTGCAACTCTTTCTCACCAATCAGGAGAAAAAATCTTCTACCTTCCATTCTTCCCCGGTTTCATCATACATATCCTGTATGATCTGCAATACAAGCTGTTCTGCCACTTCTTTGCCTCTTGCAAAACCTACAACCCGTATCCGGGAATCTATCTTCCTATATGGTTTTTGTAATAACTGATTATAGGGATAAATCTCCAGCAATCCATCCCGCAACAGCGGCAACACGATTACATACAGATTCCTGACAGTTTTATGCCGTCTGATCCGTTTCTTTATCCGTGTCTGTTTTCGCTCTGTGAGATTGTATGTATAACATTTATCAGCAAAAATCACGATTACTCCTCTATCATCTCTGAAATCAGTTTATTACATGCCATAAGCTCGCTGTCATCCTTACAATTCTCAATTACATAATCAAAATAATCCCGGATCTCCTGCTGTGTATTCATGAAGATCGGCATTGCAGCAAGCAGCTTACACATCATACTGCGGTAAACCGGCTTCTTCACACTTGCAAACAAATCACCAAGTTCCTTTACAAGTGCTTCCTTCTTCGCTGTGATATACGCATGATCCGCAGTTTCTGCCTTGCCTGTAATCTTGTCAAGGTCGATAAACAAACTTGTAGAAAGCAGTTTGCTCACCTTATCCAGACGGTCAAATGCCTCTGTCAATGTAAGTGATTCGATCTGTTCTGCTTTTCCAACGCGAATCTCATCCAGCACTGCTTCCAATATCACGATAGATTCATACACGCGCTCCTGCACACCTTCGATTGTGAAAAACTCATCCATCACTTCATCCGGTAACTGCTCGATTGTCTCTGCCTTTACACACGCCTCAATAATGCGAAGTGCAGCCGCATATCCAGGTACATCTTCTTTGTTCTTCTCATATGCTGCATCAATCGTAAGCAAAATCGTATACACATCATTGATTACTTCCTGTAGCAACATGTAAGCAGATACTTCGTTGTTGATTATCGTCGCCGCCTGATTCAGACGTTTCGTCAAATCTTCAAACTCCGGCAGCGTGAGTGCCGCATAATCAGCCTCTGCAAGATCGGTATAAACATGATATAAAAATGGATACTCCGTCTCAAATCCCTTTGGCTTCTTCAAAAGCACTGCACTGCGCAGCATATCAACAAACTCATCCACAGAGGTTGTCTCGCCCTCCTCATAGATATTGAGTGTTGAATTGACAATATCATAAAACTTATTCTTCGTCATACGAACCGGAAGCTGCGCCATCAGAAGCTGTAATTTACTGTTTATAACAACCGTATCATTCTCTGCAAATACATAGGCAAACATCTTCTCTGAAAGTCCCTTTGCATCAACCGGTGCCACTTCATCACGCACGGCAGCCTCCACACGGTTTAACACATACTCATAAATCTCATATGCATCCGTGTAAGCGGTCAGAATATGCATCTTATATTCTACATTGCTGCGAAGCTGTGCGATTGCTTCCATAGAATCTTCGTCCACTGCCTCGCGCTTAACGAGATGACGGTCTAACAAACCTGTCAGAAGTGCAAAATATTTGCAGACATCCATGTTCTTGTCTTCCTGCTCATCGCATACTTCCTTCATCGTGTAATAATTCATGCTTCCCTTTACCGTTGCATAGCAGTTATACTGTCTGCCAAGCAGCTCTGCATATTCCGGAAGCTTCGTGTCTAAGTCTTTGTCTCTCTGTATATCTGTCACTAATTTCTTACATGTTGCTATCATTATATCAGTCTCCTATTTCACATGCTCATGCGTAAATAAATGTTCATTGCAATACTCATAATTTCCGTTACATTTTGAGCAGAACCGGAACTCCAGATCATCGCCATCCCGTTCCGTCCTTCCACAAATCGCACATTTGTGCTTCGTTATGTTCGAAGGATATCCCATCTGCTGCGCCTTATGTCGGCGGTCTGCCTCTCCGTTTACCTGTCGAGAGAGATTCTCCACGCGACGATCATAATCCCGTTTTCTTCGTTTCGCTGCCGCCTTGCTGTTCGAGCTTCGCATACCGACACCCCGTCCCATAATCAGGTAGAAGATGAAGAAATTCACCAGATACGCAATGATAGAACCCCGATTCAACGTACTTGTCCGCATAAATTCATATGCCATCAATCCCATATCTATAACTGCGACCCAGAAAGCACGGATTGGAATGAAAAACATAAACAACACGCGTGCATCCGAATACATCAGCGCAAACGCTAAGAACAATCCATAATCAAAGTAATACATTGCCCATATTCCAACATCCATCATGCCAAGAACGGAACCATTTGCATAATAACAGTAAATACTGATGCCTAACATGATGACCGTATTCCAGAACCATGCACCAAATATATATAGGTTAAACATAAATGTTCCCATCGCCTGTTCGATCTGTTGTCCAAACAGAATCAATATAAAGATCATCAATATTCCAACTAAATTCAAATCTCCCGGTGGTGAAAATACCCATGTAAACAATCTCCAGAACTCATGCTGTTCCAAAATCGCATACGGTAAAAAAACAAGCTTGACAGCAAACGTCGGTACAAACGCCCATAATATATATGAGATTGCCATTACAACCGCAATCTTGATTGGAAGATTACGAATCGCAAATCTACCAAATTTTTTCTCTAATTTCGCAAAAAAACTCAAATCTGATTTTCCTCACTTTCACTCTTCATATCTGTTATACTACCATGCTGTGCATACAGATACATAACTGCATCATACATTCAAAGACTGACATATGCACGCATTAGCGTTGTTTATTATACCTTATTCACACAAAAAAAGCAATCGCCACGCACGGATTCTCCGTCTGTAGCAATTACTTTTTCTTTCACAGATCAATGTAATTTTCATTGATCCAGACACAAAGCTATTTTTCTTTCTCCGGCGGGATCCGGATGATTGTTCCAAGTGGCACCCGCAGATTGTAAAGCTCCCGGTTATACTGCATCAAATCTGCAATATCCGTATCAAATTCCCGGACTAAGCTTCCAAGCGTCTCTCCAACCTTCGCCGTATAATAACGCCTCTCTTCTTCCTCATACACCTCTGTTGGAATACAGATTTCATCTCCTGGCTGCAGATTATAGACATTGACATATGGATTCTCTTTCAGGATATCAATCAGGCGGACACCATACATTTTTGATAATTTGTATAACGTATCTCCTGCAACAACTTTGTGTACGGTTCCCTTACATTCATGCTCCATCGCACATATCTCCATACTCATTTCTGATTATTCTATTCTTAATAGGTAAAAATGTTCATAATTTTTGTGTTGAAATTCACGATTCTTTCCTATATAATGTCAGATGTCGAAAAATACAGAAATATGAAATGGGAAATAGTAAAAGAGGTAATTATTAAATGAAGAAATTAGGAATCGATATTGGTTCGACCACAGTCAAGGTTGCTGTGATTGACGAAGAACATAACATATTATTTTCGGAATACAAGCGTCACTTTGCAAATATCAAAGAGACCTTAAAGGAGCTTGTAGAACATGCCAGCAAGGAGCTTGGAAATGTTGATGTTGCTCCTACGATCACCGGTTCCGGTGGACTTGCATTGGCACAGGTCATCGGAATCCCGTTTGAGCAAGAGGTTGTCTGTGTATCCGAGGCTCTGACCGACTATGCTCCACAGACGGATGTTGCCATCGAACTTGGCGGCGAGGATGCCAAGATCATTTATTTTACAAACGGTGTGGAACAGCGTATGAACGGTGTATGTGCCGGCGGTACTGGTTCCTTTATCGACCAGATGGCTTCCCTGCTTCAGACAGATGCTTCCGGACTGAACACATACGCGAAGGATTATGATACGATCTATCCGATTGCCGCGCGTTGTGGTGTATTCGCAAAGACTGATATCCAGCCACTCATCAACGAAGGTGCAACAAAGCCAAACCTTGCAGCTTCTATCTTTCAGGCGGTTGTCAACCAGACGATCAGTGGTCTTGCCTGTGGTAAGCCAATCAAAGGAAATGTTGCATTTTTAGGTGGTCCTCTCCACTTCCTCGACCAGCTCAAGGAGGCGTTCGTACGGACACTGAATCTGACACCGGAGCATATTATTGCACCGGGACATTCGCATCTGTTCGCGGCTGTCGGTGCAGCACTTCAGGCAAAGGAAGAAACACACTATACATTGGATGAGATCAGTGGAAAGCTCACTGCTGATCTTAAGATTGCTGTGGATGTAGACCGTCTTCCACCGCTGTTTGCATCGCAGGAAGACTACGATGCTTTCATCAAAAAGCAGGAGAAAAATAAAGTATTACGTTCCGACCTTGCCACCTACAAGGGGAAATGTTTCCTCGGTGTCGACGCCGGTTCCACAACTACCAAGGTGGCACTTGTCGCCGAGGATGGCAGTCTGCTCTATGATTTTTACAGCAGCAACGATGGTAGTCCTCTTCGGACAACCCTGCGTGCCATGAAAGATATCTATACAAAACTCCCGGATGGCGTGGAGATTGTAGCCGGCTGCTCTACCGGATATGGAGAAGCCTTAATTAAGTCTGCTCTCATGCTCGACTATGGTGAGGTAGAAACAATCGCCCACTACACTGCCGCTGCATTCTTTGATCCGGACGTGGACTGTATCTTAGATATCGGTGGTCAGGATATGAAATGTATCAAGATCAAGAATGAAGTCGTCGACAATGTCATGCTGAACGAAGCATGTTCCTCCGGCTGTGGCTCTTTCATCGAGACATTTGCCAAATCGTTAAATTATGATGTGAAGGATTTCGCGAAGATCGCACTTCTCGCAGAAAGCCCGATTGATCTCGGAAGCCGTTGTACTGTATTTATGAATTCCAAAGTAAAACAGGCACAGAAGGAAGGCGCAAGCGTCGCTGACATCTCTGCCGGTCTTGCTTATTCCGTTATTAAGAACGCTCTTTTGAAGGTAATCAAGCTGACCGATCCGAAGTCACTTGGCAAGAATATCGTTGTACAGGGTGGAACCTTCTACAACGATGCGGTTCTTCGAAGCTTTGAGCTTATCTCCGGCAGGGAAGCAATCCGACCGGACATCGCCGGTATCATGGGTGCTTTCGGTGCTGCGCTGATTGCCCGAGACCGTTACGAGGAAGGGGACCAGACGACCATGCTCTCCAAGGAAGCAATGGAAGCACTCACCTACGAGACAAAGATGGCGCGTTGTAAGGGATGTACGAACAACTGTCTCCTTACAATCAACCGTTTCACAGGCGGAAGACAGTTCATCACGGGTAACCGTTGTGAACGTGGTCTTGGATTAAAGAAGAACCAGCACAACATGCCGAACTTATTTGAATACAAATTCAACCGGTTGTTCTCTTATGAACCGCTGACCGAAAGTGAAGCTTATCGTGGTGTCATCGGTATTCCACGTGTCCTGAACATGTACGAAAACTATCCGTTCTGGTTTACATTCCTGACGAAACTCGGCTACCGGGTACTACTCTCTCCGAAGTCATCAAGAGATATCTATACCCTTGGTATCGAGTCTATCCCAAGTGAGTCGGAATGTTATCCGGCGAAGATCTCGCATGGTCATGTTATGTGGCTGTTGAAGCAGGGAATCAAGACAATCTTCTATCCTTGTATTCCTTATGAGCGCAACGAGACACCGGATGCAAACAACCACTACAATTGCCCAATTGTCACAAGCTATGCAGAGAATATCAAGAACAATATGGAAGAGGTTTCTGCACCGGATGTCACCTATATCCGTCCATTCCTCGCCCTTGATAACAAGGAGGCACTAAAGGAACGTCTGTTGCGTGAATTCTCAAAATATACAAATGTCACAAAGGAAGAAATAAACGATGCAGTTGAGGCTGCTTATACAGAAGCAGATGCAGTCAAAGCAGATATCCAGAAGAAAGGCGAAGAGACAATCGCCTATCTGGAGAAGACCGATAAACTCGGTATTGTACTTGCCGGTCGTCCATACCATCTGGATCCTGAGATCAACCACGGACTTCCGGAGCTTATTAACTCCTATGATATCGCTGTTTTAACAGAAGACTCTGTTGCACACCTTGCAGAGGTGGAGCGTCCTTTGATTGTATCCGATCAGTGGATGTACCACTCCCGTCTGTACAAGGCAGCAAACTATGTCAAATCGAGCAAGAACCTGGAGTTGATCCAGTTAAATTCCTTTGGCTGTGGTCTGGATGCCGTTACAACGGACTGTGTCAACGATATCCTGACGAATTCCGGCAAGATCTACACAGTATTAAAGATTGACGAAGTCAGCAACTTAGGTGCGGCACGTATCCGTATCCGTTCCCTGATCAGCGCGGTCAATGTCAGAAGAAAACATAACTTTACACCATGTCCGATGCCAAGTAATTATAACCGTATCGAATTTACAACAGATATGAAGGATTATACCGTATTGGTACCACAGCTCTCCCCAATTCATTTCAATGTATTGGCTCCGGCGATGCGCCATATGGGATTAAATATTGAGATTCTTCCGGATGCAACAAAAGAAGTCATTGATACCGGCTTAAAATATGTAAACAACGACGCCTGCTATCCTTCTTTGATCGTTGTAGGTCAGATGATGCATGCCATCACTTCCGGCAAATATGACATCAATAAACTGGCACTTATTATGACACAGACCGGTGGTGGCTGCCGTGCAACAAACTACGTTGGCTTTATCCGTCGTGCACTTGCCAAGGCCGGCTATCCACAGATTCCGGTTATTGCCCTCTCCGTACAGGGCTTTGAGAACAACTCCGGTTTCGTATGGAATATGAAAACGGTCAAATGTGCAATGCAGGCACTTGCGATTGGCGATCTGTTTATGCGCGTTGTCTACCAGACTCGTCCATACGAGAAAGTAAAGGGTTCTGTCAATAAGTTGCACCGCAAATGGGAACATGCAGCCATCCGTTGCATGGAAAATGGCGGTCGCGGATTCAGTAAACTGGTACATGATATCGTCAAAGACTTCGACAACGTGCCTTTGAATGAAAATATAAAGAAACCGCGTGTTGGTATCGTTGGCGAGATTCTTGTTAAGTTCCTCCCATCTGCCAACAACCACTTAGTAGATCTTCTGGAAGCAGAAGGTGCAGAAGCGGTTATGCCGGATCTGCTGGACTTCTTCCAGTACTGCTTCTACAACAACAATTACAAATATGAATATCTTGGAAAGACTAAGAAATCTGCAAGAAACGGTAACCTTGGTATCGCTGCACTTGAAGCACTGCGCCACCCGGTAGTCAGTGCATTAAAGAAGAGTAAACGATTCCATCCACCTGTGCATATCAAGACTTTGGCAGAATATGCACGCCCGATTGTCTCCATCGGTAACCAGACCGGTGAAGGCTGGTTCCTGACCGGAGAAATGGTTGAACTAATCCATAGCGGCGCCAGCAACATCGTATGCTGTCAGCCATTTGCCTGTCTGCCAAACCATATTGTTGGTAAGGGTGTTATCAAATCCCTGCGTCATGCATATCCGGATGCCAACATCGTTGCTATCGATTACGATCCGGGTGCTTCCGAAGTCAATCAGGTAAACCGTATCAAGCTCATGTTTGCAACAGCCAGAAAAAACATGGAAGAAGAAAACAAAAAGAATTAAAAAATTAAAAAAGAAACGATTTTCATATTTTGAAAATCGTTTCTTTTTTATGCTATGTAAATAAACCTTCCAAAGGAAAAGTAATCCAATCTTCCCGATTCATTTAAGAATCAAGCAGGAAATCCGCCAGAATTACATTACTTACATCAATACCTGCATCAGTCAGGAAAATACGGTCTCCCGCAGTTGCCATAAATCCTTCACTAATATATTTGTTCAGCACACTTCCATATACCTCATAAATGTCTTTATTAAACCGTTCCTTGAAATCCTCCCTACTCACTCCGCAAGTCATCCGAAGTCCAAGAAACATAAACTCTTCCATACGGGCATCTATGTAGATATTCGTTACCTTTTCCCGTAAATTCCGGGTTGTGTCATTATACAAAAGTTCCATATTATCCATTTCCACAAATTTATCTGATAGATTCTCCATCAATTCAATGTATTTGAAGATATCCCGCATATTGTTGAATCGTTTTCCCTGGAAATAGGAAGATGCACCAATACCAAAACCTATATATTCCCCACCGGTCCAATATACCATATTATGCTTGCATTCATACCCCGGTTTTGCATAATTCGAAAATTCGTAACGATCATACCCATGTGCCGCTAAAAGTTGCTTCGTAATTTCATACATCCTCCGATCCACCATCTCCGGCGGAAGCTCATTTAAAATCTGCGGATCCCTTGCAAACGGAGTTCCCTCTTCAATGCTCAGAGAATATGCAGATATATGTTCAGGTCCAAATTCAATCACACGTGACAATGTATCAACATAAGTATGGATTGTCTGCCCCGGAAGTCCGGACATAATATCGATATTAATATTCTGAAACCCAGCACGTCTTGCCGCATTGTAGCTTGCCACAAACTGATCAAAATTATGGATTCGTCCCAACTTCTTTAACATATCATCATCACAGGACTGTAACCCAATACTGATCCGGTTAATGCCTGCAGCTTTATAGCCATTTAACTTCTGATGGCGAAGCGTTCCGGGATTCGCCTCAATCGTCACTTCGGCATTCTTCTCGACATGGAAATATCGGCGAATAAAAGCCATAATATTAGTAATCAGCGATTCGTCCAGCAAAGATGGTGTTCCGCCACCGATAAAGATGCTGCGCACACTATAATCCGCTACAATCGGTGCATACATCTTAATCTCCTGACAGAGACAATCTACATAACGAAGCATCGTACCATAACTTTCCCCGTCAAATGACAGGAAATCACAATATTTACATTTAACAACACAAAATGGTATATGAACGTATAAGCTCACATATTTTTTCATTCGTTATCCTACTCCTCATCTAACTTCAGTACACTCATAAACGCCTTCTGCGGAATTTCTACATTTCCGACCTGACGCATACGCTTCTTTCCTTCCTTCTGCTTCTCCAAGAGCTTTCTCTTACGTGAAATATCACCGCCATAGCATTTTGCAAGCACATCTTTACGCATCGCCTTAACGGTCTCTCTGGCAATAACCTTAGAACCGATGGCTGCCTGAATCGGAATCTCAAAGAGCTGTCTTGGAATCTCCTCCTTTAGCTTCTCACACATCTTTCTGCCTCGTTCATAAGCTGTATCCTTGTGCAGGATAAAGGAAAGCGCATCCACCTCTTCTTTATTGATCAGGATATCCAGCTTGACAAGATCCGAACGGACATACCCCTTCATCTCATAGTCAAACGATGCGTATCCTCTCGATCTTGATTTTAACGCATCAAAGAAATCATAGATGATTTCATTCAACGGCAGATCATATTTTAAGAGCGCACGTGTCGTCTCCATATATTCCATACTCTTGTAAACACCGCGGCGTTCCTGACAAAGCTGCATGATTGCACCAACATATTCCGTCGTAACCATGATCTCTGCACTGACAAACGGTTCCTCCATATATTCAATCGTAGAAGGATCCGGCAGGTTTGATGGATTTGTAAGCTCCATCACCTCACCATCCGTCTTATGCACACGGTAGATAACGCCCGGTGCTGTCGTCACTAAATCCAGATTGTATTCACGTTCCAGACGCTCCTGAATGATCTCCAAATGCAACAGTCCAAGGAATCCACAACGGAAACCAAAACCAAGTGCGATGGAAGTTTCCGGCTCATAGCTTAAGGATGCATCATTTAACTGTAATTTTTCTAAAGCATCTCTTAAATCCGGATATTTCGCTCCATCCGCCGGATACAATCCACAGTAAACCATCGGATTTACCTTTTTGTAGCCCGGAAGTGCCTCTGTACATGGATTGTCCGCATCGGTAACGGTATCGCCAACGGTGGTATCTTTTACATTTTTCAGGCTGGCTGTAATATAACCAACCATACCGGCAGAAAGCTCATCACATGGAATAAACTGTCCGGCTCCAAAAATTCCGACCTGTACAACCTCTGCCTCCGCATCGGTTGCCATCATACGGATATTCGTTCCCTTTTTCACGGTACCGTCAAACACACGACAGAAAATTATAACGCCCTTATAAGCATCATATAAGCTGTCAAAAATCAGTGCCTTTAAAGGTGCATCTGCATCACCTTCCGGTGCCGGAATCTTTGTCACAATCTGTTCCAATACCTCCTCTATATTCGTACCATTTTTGGCAGAAATACGCGGAGCATCGTGTGCCTCAATTCCGATTACATCCTCGATTTCCGCTACAACGCGGTCCGGATCTGCGGATGGCAGATCAATCTTATTGATAACCGGCATGATCTCCAGGTTGTGATCGACCGCCAGATAACAGTTTGCCAGTGTCTGTGCTTCAATTCCCTGTGCCGCATCAACAATCAGGATGGCGCCCTCGCAGGCTGCCAGACTCCGGGATACTTCATAATTAAAATCCACGTGTCCCGGTGTGTCAATCAGATTGAAGATATATTCTTCTCCATCTTCTGCTTTGTAGACAATACGCACTGACTGTGCCTTGATCGTAATTCCACGTTCCCGCTCAAGATCCATGTTGTCCAACACCTGATTCTGCATCTCACGACTCGTCAAAAGTCCGGTTTTTTCAATAATCCGGTCAGCCAGTGTCGATTTACCATGATCAATATGTGCAATAATACAGAAATTTCGTATTTTACTTTTATCCAAATGTGCCATATACTTTATAACCTCATAATTTCCGATTTTTGTTCATCCGGAAAAGTGCGATGAACTGTATGCTCTTAATTGTCAAAAGTATACCACACTTTCCTACTCTTGTGCAATCAGTACTTTATAGAGAATTGCACCAAGAGGAACCATTGCATTTTTTGCTTCCGCAACAGTATTTGTCTGTGCTCCGACTTCAATCAACGATGAACGCGCTTTCTTATCTAAATTAAAGCAATACCCACGTACATAAATGCGCCGCATCAAATCCCCATACATTGCCTTGCCAGCCAGATGCATCTGCAGACTAAAAGCCAGATTGTCTTGTCGATATGGATTATATAGATAGTCAATCTCTCCATTTTCATTTGTACGACTCATACCATTTAAAAACATAATCTGTGCCGTTGGAAGTCCATCAATTTCACGCACCAGCCGAACCTCATCCCGCACACCATCTCTGTGAATATCCAGTACAACCTCTATGGACGGATACTGTTCCAAAATAGCGTCAATCCCATCACTTGCATAATCATATGCCTGGCTGCGGTCTTCCACACCGTCGACAACATCATACACCGTACGATCATGATACACCGGAATTCCATAATCATCCTCCAAAATCCGCGTCAGCTCATCCCCGACACCAATGACAGTGTCCTCCGTCACTCCGGGACGGCTGTCCGAAAAGGCCTCACTTCCATGGGTATGATAAATCAATACTTTATAGTCACCGGATGAAGTATCGATATGAAAATCCTCTTTTAACAGTGAATCCGCCGATAACTCCTCTGCAGCGACATTCGTTGAACTATCAATTATATAGCAATTCTGCACAAGAAAATTAAAATTTTGTAGCTGTTCCATAGAATATGTAATTGCATGCGGAACCGATAATGGTTCTGTGTTAATCGTTTCCATAATTGCATCGGATGAAGTAGCAGGATTCTGATCTTCAATGACCTCTTCCGCACTTGCCTGGGAACTCTCATCCGAAAATACATCACTTGTATCAACCGGTGCCGCGATTGCAACTCTGTCCCAGGATGCATCCTCTGACTCATCCATAATGTTTGTAAGCACAGGAAAAAAGGCTGTCTGCAGATTCGGATCTGTATTTCCCGAATAAAGCGATGGAACTACTCCTTCTTTCAGAAGATGCTTCACCTGTGCTGAAACAGCATTGTCCTGTCTTCCAAGCCATATTCCTATCCCAGACAAAATGATGATGCTGATTAATCCAATTTTTATATACTTTTTCTCCATACCATAATATATGCACAGATACATGTATTATGTTAGAAACCGGTTGATTGCCTCTGAGATCGTATAGCTGACACGCCTAATTAATTCATCAATATTTTTCGGAGTCACAAACATGGATGATACCGCCGGTGTCTGAACAAACTCCCCTATTTCTTTTTCGTACTGACGAAGTACGGATAATGGTAGTTTTTCTAACAATCCCTCGACTGCATGGCTGATCATAGCCGGCATGGAAATAACTGTTGGCACACCGATTGCAACAACCGGAACTCCCAAAGTCTCTTCATTTAACGATAACCGACGATTTCCAACTCCTGCCCCCGGTGTGATTCCGGTATCGCATACCTGTATCGTTGTATTCAATCGTTCCGCTTCCCGTGCTGCTAGCGCATCAATACATATCACCACATCCGGATCCACTTCACTGCATAGTGATTGTATGATCGTGCTTGTTTCAATTCCTGTCTGTGCCATTACCCCAGGGCAAAGTGCAGAAATCTCCATAGAATTATAAACAACACCTTCCCGTAACAGATGTCTCGTAATATATAAATGATCCACAACACTTGGTCCAAGTGCATCCGGTGTAATATTCCGATTTCCTAGCCCAATCACAAAAACACGTTTTGCTCCCTTCAGCAATTCCCGTAATACCTCATGCAATGCGAGTACGCATGGCATATGAATATCTTCATCATCCGAACTCAACCGATTGCTCTCCAACGTAATATAATTACCAATCGGTTTTCCTAATCGTTTTGCACCTTCCTGATTCAAAACGCGAATATGTGTTTTGATCAGATTATACTCTGTATCTTCATATGTCTGCACACTGACACCTGCAATATCATTTTTCTCAGAAATATCATCTTTTAATTCCAACGCAAGGTCGGTTCTCACATAATTTTCAAGCATAAAAAATACTACTCCTTTCCGAAGTAGTATTTCCCGAAATGTTTTTTTTATGTGTATGTACTAACATGCATGCACCGGATTATCCACCATCACCTTAATCGCCTGTACACACTCTTCCATTGTCTTTCCATCGCAAGGAATTGTGAGCTGCGCATATTTCTCATAATATGGTTTGCGCTCTGCATACAGATCTGCCAGTGTCTTTCCCGGCTTCATCGCGATACCACGTGTTGAAATATTGTTGACACGCCGGATGATCTCCTCGCAGCTTACATCAAGATATACGATCAACCCCTGCTTACCTAAATGATTCATAGCCTCTTCCGAGAAAATCGCACTTCCGCCGGTTGCAATGACAGATGCTTCCGTGTTGATATCCCGCAATACCTGATTTTCTATAGATAAAAATTCATCGATGCCTTTCTCATTGATAATATCAACCAATGTTTTTCCTTCCTGTCTCTGGATCAACAGGTCTCCATCAATAAAATGATAATTGATTGCTTTGGCAAGCAGTACGCCGATCGTGCTTTTTCCGCTTCCCGGCATACCGATCAATACTATATTTTTCTTCATCTTGTTTTTCCTTTCACTTTCATTAGAATAATAACGATTTATCCGGCAAATAAATAAGCAGCTCTGCCTTCAAGCAGTCTCGCTGCTTATTTGCTTGCCTGAATATCACATCTGGTGACGTACTACCCTATACTCGTCACCGTTCTTATAATATGGGCAGGTGTAATGGCTGTCCCCATACAACCGTGCAATCTCATCCTCATCCATGCTCACGTCACAGACATACTCCTCATATTCATCGTCATAGATCAGATATGCACATGTATCACAACTTGTCTGTATCTCTGTTTTTTTCTTTTTATCCATTATTCAAGCACCACCTGTTCATCTGTAATCCGGCAGATCTCTTCCCAGCTGTCCTTTGCCACATCATCATAAACCGCAACCGTCACGAATCCGGCTTTCTTCGTTGTATACATAGCCCGCAGGCTGTCCTCAAATATCACACACTTTTCCGGAGCAATCTGCATATTCGCACAGGCAAGCTCATATACTGCCGGTGATTCCTTACTCGCTCCTGCCATCGTACAGCTGACAATCGTATCAACATCCGCCATAAGTCCGGTCCGTTCTAGTACCATCTCACTTAAATGAATGGTGAAATGTAGAACGAGAGTCCCGTTTGTAACGCAAGAGTCCCTCTTTGTAAATGAAAATCTCATTTTGTAAACGAGATTCCCACTTTGTAAACGAAAATCCCGTTTTGTAAGCGAATTTCCCGGATTTTCATTTGTACATTGACATGTTATAATATGTTCAGCAATAAATTTGCACACGACAATAAGAGATCAATTCCCGCTCGAAATTTTTGTATTCGGAGAATCCATCCCTGTTTTGAAGTCATTCTGCTGTCTTTGTTCTGGCGGCACTTTGCAAATTTATCTGTTACTTTTTGAGAAGTTTAGGCTTTAAGATGATGTTTTCGGCGGCAACCGGTTTACATCCAAGTTTCTTAAGTATATCTTCTCCGTAATAAAAGCTGAACGTTTCGTATGGGCTACGGTTGTTCAGCTTTTTTCTTTTATAAGAATTGATATGATCCATCATCAGAAAAATATCCTTCTGTGTCAAATCATCAAAGCTGCTTCCCTTTGGCAGGATACGACGTATCAGCTCATGATTCACTTCACAGGCTCCCTTTTGGTAAGGTGCACTTGGATCGCAGTAAAATACATTCGTTCTGCTGCATGGAATCGTATCTCGTTTTTCAATTGCTTTTGGATTTGAAAACTCACTTCCATTATCCGTAAGAATAACCGGAAACAACCGTGAAAAATCTTCATTTCCAAGGACTTTATCCAACAGATTTATAATCTGTATGACAGATGCTGAAGTATTTGAATCTCGCAGAAATGCAAGCATTAAACTTGTTTCAACGAAATGTATAGTAAGCAGGCATTTGCCTCCCACACGTCCGATAACACTATCCATCTGTACAACAGCAGACTCCGGCTTTGCTTCAAGAAACTTCTGGAAATCAGTATAGCTTCTACCAATACGACATCCTCTGTCTACCTTGAATTCAGGCTGTTTGTATCGCGGGCGATACTTTACTTTACGAGGCAGATCAATGTTACGGATATCAAAAAGCTGGGCATCAACATAGTTATACAATGTTTTTTCACTGCACATGATTTCATCAACATGCTCTATATAAATCTGATGAAGAGACTGTCCATTTTTAACCAAGGGGCTGATGATTCCGTTGATTCTTGCTATATCATCCTCATTGGATAAAATACCTGTCCTGGATTCCGAAATAGACTGATGTGCCATTTCATGAGCATCTGCCGGGCCATAAATGCGTTTTAACAAGGTACATTGGGGAAGCTGGCTACAACCATTACATACATATGGAGGTTTGGTTTTAACGGAGCAGATATCCTCTGCAAAATCCGGACAATGTAATGTACACTCGGAACACAGACTGCATTTATACGCTGATTGATGCGTACAACTGTTTCCGCACAGCTTTTTAGCTTTGCATGTACTGCGATGTTTACATGGATTGTAAGGATATCCTGGGCGACCACTTTTCTTATCATAGGAATGCTTTTTTATTTCCTTTGCAATCGTGGTACGATCCTTGCCTAACTTCTTTCCTATAACTCCAAAAGAGACATTCTCCTGAAGGAGTTGTGCAATAACTAATCGATCTTCATATGTTAAAAACTTTGACATGGTAGCTCCTTTCCAGCCGCCAGAAATCAAAGCATAACAAAAAAGAGACCAACAATCCAGTCAGTCTCTTGAATTTGTAAAGGAAAATCCATACCCTTCCTTTACACTTATTACTATTAACTTTTAAAGAAGTCTGAGATGGCGGGTATGGAATCTCAGATTACAATTGACGCACTTAAATGAATCTCGTTTGCCGTTGCAACCGCCACCTTATAGCCATCCCGTTTCATCCACTTAACAAGTTCACGGGCATATGGCTTTAGGGGAATCGTATCCCTGTATTCCTCTATTACCATATTCTGGAAATCATCAAAGATTTCCTCTGCGGTCTTCGGAATATCAAACCGTTCTTTAATAAAATGCGCCGCCTGAATAAGTGTCATCGTTGCCACCTGGTGATGGAACTCCGTATCCGGGCAGATACCATATCGACCGATATATTCCACATCCAGCGTCCGCCACATCGGCATACTGTCAATCAGTGTTCCGTCCATATCAAAAAGCACACCCTTCTTCCCTTGTAAGAGTGGTGTCAGTTTCTTGTATAAAACATCAAACTGTTCTGTCTTGGCAAGCATCTCCTGCACTTGTGCCTTAAGCGCTTTGGTCGCTGTCTCAATCTCTTCCTGTGCGAAGATTGCGGATACCACCGCGACACCTGCCACGTCACAGCCAACTAATTGATCGATATTCTCCGCACTGACACCTCCGATTGCCACAACCGGAATCTGCACAGCACGACAGATGTCCCGCAACGTCTTCAAAGGGAGTGCTGTTACATTCCTCTTTGTCGTTGTCACAAATACTGAACCGGAGCCAAGGTAATCGGCACCCTGTCTTTCGGCAAGCAGCGCTTCCTCTACATTGTGTGCGGATACACCGATGATTGCCGCATCTCCAAGGATAGCACGCGCCTCTTCTACCTGCATATCGCCCTGTCCCAAATGTACGCCATCTGCCTGACAGGCTTTTGCGAGTGCCACATTATCGTTGATAATAAGCGGAACACCATATCTCTGCGTCAGTTTCTTAATCTCCGTTGCCTCTGCAAGAAATGCATCTTCGGAAAGTTCCTTTTCCCGCAGCTGCACAATCGTTGCTCCACCCCTGATTGCCGCTTCCACAGCATCATACAGGGTTGCATATCGTTCTTTTCTGATTGATTTTGTATCTGTTACAGCATAGACCTGTAACTGTTCTTTTTTTATCTTCATATTCTGTTTATTCTCCAGATTTTAACCTGACTTTTCTCTTTTATTCTCATGTCATTTTGGGGCAAAACAATCTATATGGAGCAGATGATTTCCTGTATCTGCCATCCATGGTCGATTGGTCCACTCCCTCTGCCAAGATCAAGGTCCGACGAAAGCGCTCCACTAAGATAACTTTTTGCATGACCGATACTCTGCGCAACCGAATATCCTTTTGCTAGTCCACATGCAATCGCAGAGGATAAGGTACATCCGGTTCCATGTGTATTTGGATTGTCGATGCGTAAACCATGAAACCAGACCACTTCTTTTCCAACTAACACATCACTGGCATCTTCAACTGCATGTCCACCCTTGATCAGCACCTGCGAATGAAATCTGTCATACAGACATCTTCCCGCCTGTTCCATATCCGATTTGGACTGAATCGGCATTCCGGTAAGCAGCTCTGCTTCCGGGATATTCGGTGTAATCAGTGTAGCAAGCGGAAGAAGTCTTTCTGTCAGACAGGAAATCGCATCCTCCTTTAACAACCGGCTTCCGCTTGTTGCAACCATCACCGGGTCCACAACAATATTTTCTGCATGCCAATCATTCATTGCTTCTGCAATCGTTTTTATCAGGGTTTTATCCGATACCATGCCAATCTTCACAGCTTTCGGCGGAATATCCAAAAACACTGCATCAATCTGTTTCCGCAGGAACTCCGGTGTCACATCCATAATACCGGCCACTCCCATCGTGTTTTGCGCAGTCAATGCAGTGATGACTGACATACCATAGCAGTCATTTGCAAGCATCGTTTTAAGATCTGCCTGTATGCCGGCGCCACCGGAACAATCTGAACCTGCAACAGAAAGCACCGGAACAAGACTCCGATTCGTTAATTTCTTTTCTCCCATCTATTATTTTACTCCTTAAAAAATAGAGCTGTCTGTGACAGCCCTATTATTATACACGCTTTATGCGCCTACGACAAATGTAAGTTCTGCCGTTACTGCAACTTTTCCATCTACCTTTGCGACAGCCTTTCCGGAACCAATCGGTCCCTTCTGGTCTATAATCTCACATTCCATCTCGATTACATCGCCTGGTGTAATCTGTTTCTTGAATCTCGCATTCTTTATACCACCGAAAAATGCGGTCTTTCCTTTGTGTTCTTCCTCAGATAAAATCGCAATCGCACCAACCTGTGCGAGTGCCTCAATCACGAGTACGCCCGGCATAACATGCTGTGTTGGAAAATGTCCCAGAAACTGCATCTCATTCACGGATACGCATTTCACACCCTTCGCCCATTTGCCCGGTTCAAAATCCGTGATTCGGTCAACTAACTGGAACGGATAACGATGTGGCAAAATCTCCTGTATCTGATTTGAATTTAATTCCATCTTCTTCTCCTTTGTCCTGCAATCTACGCCTCAAACTTCTTCAGCAGAATACTTGCGTTGTGTCCACCAAATCCAAGAGAGTTTGAAAGTGCATATTCTACCTGTACGTTTCTGCCTTCATTTGGAACGATATCCAGATCACATTCTTCATCCGGCACCTGATAGTTAATCGTTGCAGGAATAAATCCATCATGCAATGCAAGAGTTGTAATAACCGCTTCTACCGCGCCACTACCGCCAAGCAGATGTCCGGTCATAGACTTTGTAGAGCTTACCATCAGCTTATATGCATGCTCACCAAATGTTGTCTTGATTGCCATCGTCTCACCGGCATCATTTAAGTGTGTGGATGTACCATGTGCATTGATATAGCCAACCTGCTCCGGCTTGATTCCTGCATCCTTTACTGCCATTGCCATACACGCTGCTCCGCCTGCTCCATCCGGACATGGTGCTGTGATATGGTATGCATCACACGTTGCGCCATATCCAACGACCTCACCATAGATCTGGGCACCACGTGCCTTTGCATGCTCATACTCCTCCAATACAAGTGCACCTGCACCTTCACCCATAACAAAACCTGCCCGTTCCTTATCAAACGGAATCGAAGCACGGTTCTTATCGGTTGTAGTATTCAATGCCTGCATAGCTGTAAATCCACCGATTGCCATATCCGTGATTGCTGCCTCAGAACCGCCACAGATCATGACATCTGCATATCCATCACGAATATAATGGAAGCTGTCACCAACTGCATTATTGCCGGATGCACAGGCAGTTACAACGCAAGTACAGATACCTTTAAATCCAAAACGGATTGCGATATTTCCGGCACCCATGTTCGCGATTGTCATCGGAATATAGAATGGGGAGATCTTGTCGAAACCACGTCTCTCGCCAGTCTGGTAGTTTTTCTCTGTGACTTCCATGCCACCGATACCGCTGGAGAAGATGACTCCACAACGTTCCGCATCTTCCTTCTCCATATCCAGTCCGCTCTGTTTAAATGCCTCATCCGCCGCAACAACAGCGTACTGCGCATAGCGGTCCATACGTCTGGCATCCTTCTTGTCAATTACGGCTGTTACATCCAGATCCTTTACCTCTCCGGCAAGCTTCACTGCATGGTTTGTCGTATCAATTCTTGTAATCTCATCAATTCCGCAGACACCTTTTTTTACATTTTCCCATGTGGTCTCTACGTTATTTCCCAAAGGGTTTACAGTTCCTAAACCTGTAATCACAACTCTTCTGCTCATTTTTCCCTCCTACATTGCCATACCGCCATCTACACAGATGACCTGACCGGTAATATAACTTGCATCATCACTTGCTAAAAACCGGACAAGATTTGCAACATCTTCTACCTTGCCAAGCTTCTTCATCGGAATACTCTTTAAGTTCTCTTCCACGACCGTCTCCGGAAGCTTTGCTGTCATATCTGTCTCAATAAATCCCGGTGCCACCGCATTTACGGTGATGCCACGAGAACCGATCTCCTTCGCAACAGATTTTGTCATACCGATCAAACCTGCCTTGCTGGATGCGTAGTTCACCTGTCCGGCATTTCCACGGACACCGACCACGCTGCTGATGTTGATGATATGTCCGCGCTTCTGCTTGAGCATAATCTTAGATACATGCTTGATGCACAAAAATGCACCCTTTAAGTTCGTATCAATGACCTGCTCGAAATCTTCCTCTGTCATTTTCAACATCAGGTTATCCTTCGTGATACCTGCGTTGTTCACTAAGATATCAATACTTCCGTATTCTTCCTTCACCTTTGCAACAAGTGCCTGTACGTCTTCATTATTTGCAACATCTGCATGAATCGCAGATGCCTTTACACCATATGCCTCGCACTGTTTTACCGTCTCTTCCGCACCGGCTGCGCCATGTGCATAACACGTTACAACATTGGCACCTGCCTGTGCAAGTGCAACACAGATTGCACGTCCGATTCCACGGCTGCCGCCTGTGACAATGGCTGTTTTATTCTCTAATGTCATAGATTCCCTCCAATTTTACTTCCCAAGTGCTTCAAGTACCGCATTTAATGAATCAATATCTTCTACAGAATACGTAGCAAAGCTGCGGTCGATCTTCTTCACGAATCCGGAAAGCGTCTTTCCCGGACCAACCTCGATGAAAGTGTCGACACCCTGCTCAATCATATACTTGATAGAATCCTCAAAATATACACTGCTCTGTACCTGTGTCTCAAGCATCTGAGGAATTGTCTTATCTGCTGCAAGCTCCTTACCGGTTGCATTAAACAGTACCGGGAACTTCATCTCTCCGAAATGCTCGTTCTTAAAACGCTCCGCAAGTTTATCCCCCGCCGGCTTCATCAAGGATGTATGGAATGGTCCGCTGACTGCGATAGGCACGATTCTTCTTGCACCCTTCTCCATCATCAGCTCTCCGGCTCTTGTGATAACCGGTGTATCACCGGATACAGTTACCTGAACCGGTGTGTTATAGTTTGCAACCTCAGCGATATGGAACTCGCTGTCTGCAAATTCTTCCTCAGCCTGCTTGCAGCATGCCTTAATAGTATCACGGTCGAGACTCATAACAGCGATCATACCGGTATCTCTACCGGTAACTGCCTCTTCCATCGCTTTACCACGGTATGCAACAAGATTGATTACCTGCTGTTCCTCGAATACACCTGCCGCATAGAGTGCAGAATACTCACCAAGCGAAAGTCCGGCTGCAATCTCCGGTACGATGCCCTTTGCTGCAAGAATCTTTGTCACGCCAACCGCAAAGGCTACCATACATGGCTGTGTGTATCTTGTCTGTCCAAGCTTCTCGATTGGACCGTCAAAACAACACTCCTTCACATCAAAATCCAGCTTTACATTGTCAAATACTTCGCGGAACTCCGGATATGCCTCATAGAGATCTTTTCCCATTCCGACATGTTGTGCACCCTGGCCAGCATATAAAAAACCGATTTTCATAATTTCCTCCTACTTATCTTTCACAATTCTGACTAATTCAGATTCATATTTTATAAGATCGTGCGGGACATAACATTTGTCCCTCTTTTCATATTTTTATTAGATTCCCTCCTTTGCAAGCTTTGCAAGCTCTGCAAGAGAATCCTCGTACAATCCCTTCAGAATCTCAGCTACCGGCTTGATCTCCTTTACAAGACCGCACACCTGACCAGCCATCAGGGAACCATTCTTTGTATCGCCATCTAAGACAGCCTTACGGAGAGAACCAAGAGTAAGCTGTTCTAACTCTTCTCTAGGAACGCCCTTGCCTTCCATCTTCAGATATTCCCGTGCCATCTGGTTTTTGATTACACGTACCGGTGCTCCACTGGATCTACCGGTCACTGCTGTTCCGTTATCTTTTGCTTTGATGACTGCTTCCTTGTAGTTGATATGAATTGGACACTCTTCACTGGCAAGCAGCACGGTTCCGATCTGTACACCGATTGCACCAAGCGCAAATGCTGCAACCATGCCTCTGCCATCTGCGATACCACCGGCTGCAATAACCGGGATATTGACTGCATCAACAACCATCGGTACAAGTGTCATTGTTGTCATCTCACCGACATGTCCGCCACTCTCGCCGCCTTCCGCAATCAGGGCATCTACACCCATACGCTCCATACGCTTTGCAAGAGCCACGCCGCTGACAACTGGAATCACCTTTGTGCCAACCGCTTTCCAGTCAGCCACATATTTCTCCGGGCTTCCGGCTCCGGTTGTGATCACATCTACCTTCTCCTCGACCAACATCTTCGCGATATTGTCGACATCCGGATTCATCAGCATCAGATTTACACCGAACGGCTTATCTGTCAAAGCACGGCACTTCTTAATCTCCTCACGGATACGCTCTGCGTCAAATCCACCGGATGCAATCAGTCCGAGTCCACCGGCATTGCTGACAGCGGCCGCAAACTCGCCAAGTGCGATATTCGCCATTCCACCCTGAATAATCGGATACTTGATTCCAAGGAATTCATTTAATCTCATCTTTATCCTCCTCACACTATGCCCAATTTTCTATTTCATAATTGTGCTACGCATAAGCACAGTAGCTTCTATAATTGATCTGAACAAATTTTATCAAAATTCCAGATACGCACCGCCCCAGGTAAGGCCGCCGCCAAATCCTACGCAGATCATCTTCATGCCCGGTTTGATCATGCCCTTCTGGTTCATCTCGGAAAGTGCGATTGGAATACTTGCAGAACTTGTATTTCCATACTCATCCAGATTGATATAGAACTTGTCCATGCTCTGTTTACATTTCTTTGCCACAGACTCAATGATACGCTTATTCGCCTGATGACAGACATACAGATCAATATCATCCGCTGTCACACCAGCCTTATCTAAAAGCTGCATGACGGTCTTTGGAACTGTGCTGACTGCAAACTTAAATACTTCACTTCCAAGCATGCTGACATGACGAGGCTGTAAATCCTCGTTGCTGCACTCAAGGACAGAATCATCCCCCTTTGCGCCAAGAATTCCGAAATACCGGTGTGTATCCGAAAGCTCAACAACGGCAGCACCCGCACCATCTCCAAACAGAATACAAGTACTTCTGTCATTCATATCAAGAATCTTGGATAAGGTCTCACTACCGATAACCACGCCATATTTCTTGTCACTCTGAAGCAACATACCTCTTGCAATCTGTACACCATACATAAATCCCGAGCATGCTGCATTGATATCAAAACAAGGAATATCCTGCGGAAGTTCTAATTCCTTTTGTACCATACATGCCATCGAAGGTGTCATATGATCCGGACGAATCGTCGCTACAATCACAACACCGATCTCAGACTTGTCAATGCCTGCATCCTCGATTGCCATCTTTGCAGCAGCAATCGCCATATCCTGATTCTTCTCTTCGGTAATAAAATGTCTTCTGCGGATACCGGTACGGCTGGAGATCCACTCATCATTTGTATCTACAATCTTACTTAAATCATCATTTGTCACTACGTGTTCCGGGGCATAATGTCCCATACCTACAATATGTAAGCCTTCTTTCATCTTTTTTTCCTCTTACTCTCTGTCACTCTCTTTCTGCAGATTTCTCTTAGATTACATGCAGATATTTATTGTCGATCGTTCTGAATTTCTTATAACGATGCTTCGCAACTTCATCCGGGTTCATCTTGATGTATTTGTCAAGCTCTTTCTTGATTGCACGATCAGTTGCCTTGAATACAACCTTATGATTCAGATGTGCACCGCCGATTGGCTCCGGAATGATATCATCGATTACGCCGAACTCCTTCAGATCCTGTGCAGTAAGCTTCATCATCTCCGCAGCTTCCTCGCTCCGCGAAGAATCTTTCCACAGAATCGAAGCATAACCTTCCGGGGAAAGAATGGAATACACCGCATTTTCAAGCATCAACACACTGTTTGCCACACCGATGGCAAGCGCACCGCCGGAGCTTCCCTCTCCAGTTACAACTGCGATTACCGGCACCTTCAGTGCACTCATCTTCGCAAGATTTACTGCAATGGCACTACCCTGTCCATTGTTCTCTGCTTCTAATCCCGGATACGCACCCGGTGTATCGATAAATGTAATGATTGGTCTTCCAAACTTCTCTGCCTGTTTCATCAGACGCAGTGCCTTGCGGTACCCTTCCGGTCCCGGCATACCGAAATTACATTTCATATTCTCTGCAAGATCATTTCCCTTACGATGTCCGATGACCGTCACAGGGATTCCATGATAGGTTGCAATACCTCCATAGATACTAGCATCCTCCTTGCCAAGTGCATCCCCTTTTTGCTCGAAGAAATCATCAAAAATTGCATCAACATACTCCGTGATCTTCGGACGTTTCTTATGACGCGCAAGATATACCTTGTCATGGCTGTTCAGATTTTTACACATATGTATCAGATCATGACGTTCCCGCTTGAGGACATATACCTTTGCCTCATCTACGAGATCACTTGACATGATCTCTTCGATTTCTTTATCGATTTCCGTAATTCTCTCATCTATCTCTTTAATCATGATTATCTTCCTTTCTTCGCATGCAAACGTAAAATATGGGAGATGACTTCCCGCATCTTGTCTCTCGGCACAATCTGATCTACAAATCCATGTGCCATCTGGAACTCCGAACGCTGAAACCCATCCGGAAGCTTCTGACCGATCGTCTGCTCGATTACACGCGGTCCGGCAAATCCGATCAAAGCATCCGGCTCTGCCAGTGTGATATCTCCTAATGTTGCGAAGCTGGCAGTTACGCCTCCGGTCGTCGGATGTGTCAGATAAGAAATATATAATCCACCATGTTCACTGAACTTCTCGATTGCCGCACTTGTCTTCGCCATCTGCATCAGGGATAAAATTCCCTCCTGCATACGGGCCCCGCCACTTGCGGTAAATATAATAAGCGGAAGATGTTTTTTGTCTGCATATTCCACCGCATTCGTAACTTTCTCACCGACAGCCATACCCATACTTCCCATCAGGAACTTGCTGCTCATGACAGCGATGACTGCTTCGTTTCCATCAATCTTACCAACGCCGGTATAGACTGCCTCTTCAAGTCCTGTCTTTTCCTGCAGACGCTCGATTTTCTCCTCATACTCCGGCATGTCTAACGGATTGGAAAATGCAACCTTACAGCGAAGCGGCTTAAACGTACCCGGATCTACCAGCAGACGCACACGCTTCTCTGCGGAAACCACATAATGATATCCACACGCGATACATACATTGTAGTTGTCCTTAATCGCAGACTTCTTGAATTCCTGCTTACACTTTGGACACACCGTTACTTCTTCCTCTGCAGTAACTGCTGTCTGCTCCGGTGCAGCCTCAGCTTCTTTTTTCGATGCGTCTTCTGCTACCTGTGTCTCTGTCTCAACCGCATTATTTCCTTCTGATTCATCTTTCTTCCGAAATAAATTACTCACCTGAAATTTCATCTTTCATCTCCACTTTTCTTTATCTTTTTATCTTTATTTAACCTCTCACACACACTATTCGGTGATACCAACTGCCTGTTTTGCCAGACGGTCTGCTTCTTCGTTTCCATCCACCCCGGAATGCCCTTTTACTTTTATAAATGTGATACGGATCTTGTCCCTCACCTGTTGCATATATTCATAATATGCAATCGTTCCGATCTTGTTCCGCTTCCAACCTCCGGTTGCCCACATCTCGATTCCAAGATAATCATAATAAATTGCCAATTCTGGTAATCCTTTTTCCACTGCAAGCTTCACTGCCGCCATCGCACCCAGTATCTCACCTGCCACATTCCGCATGGATGCCATCTCTGAATCATTGCCATGTCCCTGTAAGACATACCGCATGCCATGATCCATCAGAAATCCACCATACCCATATACCTGTGTGGCACTGTTGAAAGAACCATCCACAAATGCATATGCGATATTCACATCGGTATTCTTTGATTCTTCCTTCACACATTCTCCGCCTACAAATGCCTCCGCTTCCCGTCTTGTCGGAAAGCTCTTATAGATTGCTCCCGGAAACCCTTTCACAAGCGGTTCGCAGGCAGACCATGTTTCATATACTCCCGGTCGAACACCTCTTTTCACAGCATAAAATTTCTTTGCCATTTTGTTACCTTTCTGACCTATAGTTATTCACAGTCTTTAATATTATAGTACATTTTCATAATAAATGCACATATTTTTTACTATGCACGAAAAAAAATGCACAAATTCAATCTTTTCATTGAATCTCGTTTATCCATATGTTAGCATATGTATTTGACTATTAAAATAAATACAAAGACTAAGGAGAACGATTATGCAACAGAATACAACTGACATTTTCAGGGATGCTCCGGTTCCAAAAGCCGTGTTAAACAATGTCATCCCTTCGATCATCAGCATGATTATGGTTCTGATTTATAATCTCGCTGATACATTTTTTATTGGACAGACAAAAAATGCACTGATGGTTGCGGCAGTGTCTGTCGCAACTCCTGCTTTCTTATTATTTATGGCTGTCGGCATGTTATTCGGTATCGGCGGAACATCTTTTATCTCACGTATGCTTGGAGAAGGGCAGGAAGATCGTGCGAAGCATGCCTCCGCGTTCTGCTTCTGGACAGGACTGGTTGTGGGTATTATATCCATGATTTTGATTGTAATTTTTGCAAAGCCGGTCTGCAAAGCAATCGGAGCAAGTGCAGATACAGTAGAATATGCAACCCAGTATCTCCGGATTGTCGCCATCGGAATCCCGTTTCTGATTATAAGTAACGCATTCAGTAATATCATTCGTTCCGAAGGACGTGCGAAAACCGCAATGTCCGGTATGATTATCGGAAATATGGCAAATGTAATATTAGATCCAATCATGATCTTACTTCTCGGCTGGAATGTTGCCGGTGCCGCGATTGCAACCGTCATCGGAAACATATTATCCGCGATGTTTTATGTATCACATCTTCTGTCAAAAAAATCGCAGTTATCGATTCGATTACAGGATTACAAAGCCGGAGATAACATTGCCGGTTCCGTATTTGCCATTGGTATTCCGGCATCGCTGAACAGCGTGCTTATGAGTGTCAGCAATATCTTCATCAACAATCTGATGGCTCACTATGGAGACATGGCAGTTGCCGGACTTGGTGTTGCCATGAAGGTTAACATGATCGTTGTCATGCTGTTAATCGGACTTGGAACCGGAATCCAGCCACTACTTGGCTACTGCTTCGGTGCCGGAAACCGGAAACGGTATTTTGCCGTACTGAAATTTTCAATTTTACTTGCATTTATATTAAGTGCCATTATGACGTGTGTCTGCTATTTCGGTGCAGACGGATTAGTCAGTGCTTTTCTGGAAGATGCTGACGCCTATGATTTTGGTTTCCGTTTCTCCCGGATTTACATTTTATCCGGTCCGATCCTTGGACAGTTATTTGTATTTATCAACGCAATCCAGTCCACAGGTGCTGCACTTCCTTCCCTGATTTTGTCGATCAGCCGGCAGGGGCTTTTATATCTGCCAATCCTGTTTATCATCAACGCAACGACGGATTCCGCCAGACTGCTTGCATTGGCACAGCCGGTTACGGATTACCTTGCTACCGCACTTGCGGTCATCCTGTTCGTAATCACTTGCAGGAAATATTTTCCAAAGAGTAAGGCTTCTATACAATAGCAAAACAGAATAGTAAAACAACAGGATAATCCTTTTACAGACATGTAAACCACATACATTTAAGCAGAAAAAGGATGCTGCAATTTCTTACAAATTACAGCATCCTTTTTATTTATTCCGAAGATTCCGGTTCCCGTTACAGTTTTATAAAATGGACTCTTTAATTCTATGTCCATGCATCTATTCTATGTCTATGCAACACCCGGGAACTCTACCTTCATATCTTTATTTACTTCATCAATATGTAAGCCCAGATAGCTGTCCGGAACAACTTCATATGCTTTCCGCATATCATCAATACACGCAATCATCGAAAGCGGAACACCAATATACATATCATCCACAGAGATTGCCACATCACCGGCATTTAAAGAGATGTTACTGCGTTGTTCCTTATATGGTGGTGCTGTCAGAAGCTTCGTTACCGCCTCACTGAAGAACGGCATAATCGCAGGAAGGGAAATATACTTATGATTTGTGATATTTACCTTAAATCCAGGTTTTAGGATACACAACTTCTTCTTAGCTGTCTTCTCACTGGCTCCTTCCACAAATGCTTTTGCAGCACGATCCATAATCTCTGCCCGTGTCTCATTCGTCGGAGACACAAACATCATATTAAGTTCTGCCAGAGTCGGACGATTATCTGCAAATGCAACGGAAATCATCTTTTCCGGTGCATACATTCCCACACCAATCAGAATATTTTTATAGACACGCTCCATCTCCTGTTTTACAGGTACGATACGACCATTGTCAATATTTGCTTCATTGTCCGCAAGCAGCTTTACGATGCCCTTGTACAACTCATCAACTCGATCCTCTGTGATATAATCAGATGGCAGATATTCCTGTTGCTTCGCATCTTTTAATAAGAATCCGGTAATCCGCTTTCCGTTTGCCGCCAGATCCTCTACTGCATTCTTCAGATCTTCGTTGAACTGTGCATACAGTTCTTCCAGTCGTTCTGCTTTTGCCCGCAAGAACCGGATAATATCTCCAAACATATCCTGATCACTCATACCCTCTATCAACATATTTCGCTGCAAAGTCAGACATTCCTTGACACACGCATCATAATATCCATTCTCTGTCTCACGCTTTGCCGATGGAAAGGTAAAGAAACGCTTTGCTACGATATCCTTGATTGATTCAATAATACGGCTATATTCCCCGGTCGGCTGATACTGTTTCATCAGTTCGGAAAGACGATCAATATCTGCAATCATACCACGGTCTTTCTCACTGCTTCCAATACCGCCACAGCCGATGATATCCATAACTGCATATGGTCCCTTTTTCTGCATAAACCACTCCAGCTCTGCATTTAACGTATCAAGCACATGATTCTTCAGGGACTTGATCATAATTGGAATACGATCCTTCATCGAAGTAAGCTGACGTCCCATGTTCTCACGAAGGCCATCCTGGTTCTTCTTAATCATCTTGTAAACAGGCTTTTCAAACTGCTTGATCGGGATGATTCCATTTACAGAAAGCATGATCTCATCGCCCGGTTTTCCAGACAGGAAAGCATCTAACTCTCCAAACACCTTCTGTCTGGCTTCCTTTGCCTGCGGATCATCCTCTGCAAGTTCATGAAGCTTCTTATATGCCTCAGTGAAAATCTCATATTCACAAATATTTTCAATCTGTTTGATAGGAATCCTATAATCGGATTCATTAATGATCTTATAATATCCCCGATCTTCCCCATCAAAGAATACATCTCGCAGCAATTTGCCCTTTTCACCACCGTCACCCTGTCCAACATGTTTGACGGAAGCAAGTTTTGTCAGGAAATAAGCTACATCACTGTAGATAACTCCATCCGGAATATAGCCCTGCTCATCCTTCTTACCCGATATAAGCAGACAGGCATCAAATATATTCTCACGGATTGTAAGCTTATGCGTTGTACTCTCAAATGTATATCGTTCGTCCTTATCCTTGCTTGTCAAACGCATATAGTAATCAATCTCTTTCAAGGTTGCATATCCATTTGCATTTAAGTTTGCAAGCAGATCCGGATTCGATACAATCTCCCTTTTACTGTAAAGTACATCCGGCATCAACAGGCAGGCTCCGACACGGATATCTTTCCATTTCTTAGAACGAATATACGCTCGGATATTGTAGGTTAAATCTGTCAGAATGCCGCCACTTGTACCTCCGGCTACACCAGATACGATAATGATATCCAGTTTTCCTGTTTTTGAACGGGTATGCGCCTCTTCAAGCTTATCAAATAACAGCATACGCATATCTTCATAAGCGTTTGAAAACATCAACCGTCCAATCTGACGATTCCCCTTTGCACCATCCGTATCAATGTTAATCTGTGGAAAATCTTCACGCATCCAGTTTGCAAGATTCGGATGCACCGGATTCTCTTTGATGCCCTTTACAAGAAGATTCTCCAGATTTGGACGATAGATACTGATAATCTCTGTTGCATTCAGACCAATCCCATCCCGGCTTGCCTCGATCATATTCTCCATTGCCGGAATATCCGAATCTACCATCAGATAATGAATATTATCTTCCGGTGTGATCTCTCCCATCAGCATACCCTTCATGTCACAGACGACCTGGCTTCCCATGCCTCCCAGCCCGATCACAAGCAGATCACCATTGTATCTCTGCTCGTTATCCAGCTTCTCGAAGATACGAATGTCCTTTAATTTTGTAAATTCCTCTTTTTGCGTGTCGATTAAAATCATGTTACCTTCTCCTTTTATATCAACGCTTCTCCCAATATTGATACAACTATTAACCCCGGATTCACAATTTATTGATTCTCTAGTTCTTACGGAATTCTTCTAATTCCAATCCTTCGTTATGCTCCAGCATCAGGCGGATAGACCATTCATTTGCAAACAGCAAAAGCGGATTGTCTTTCATATCCTTGACCTTCTTGCAGTCGCTGATTCTCGACAGCTTATTCAGATCCGTGGAAGGATCCTTTACCCATCGAATATAATTATATGGAAGCGGCTCTAAGCGGATGTCACATCCATATTCATTTTCCAGTCTGTATTTTAATACATCAAACTGCAGTACGCCAACTACACCAACGATAATCTCGGACATTCCAAGTGTATAATCCTGGAACATCTGGATTGCACCTTCCTGTGCAATCTGTGTAACACCCTTGATAAACTGCTTACGCTTCATCGAATCCAAGTGCACCAGTCTGCAGAAATGTTCCGGTGCAAAGGTCGGGATTCCCTCGTACTGAAATTTCTTTCCCGGTGTACATAATGTATCTCCGATAGAAAAAATCCCCGGATCGAATACGCCGATGACATCACCGGCATATGCTTCATCAATAACCTTACGATCCTGTGCCATGATCTGCTGTGGCTGGGATAAGCGGAGCTTTCTGCCACTCTGCACATGATAGACTTCCTTTGTCGCATCAAACTTACCGGAGCTGATCCGCATAAATGCGATACGATCGTGATGCGCCTTGTTCATGTTCGCCTGGATTTTGAACACGAAACCGGAAAATGGCTCTGTGATCGGATCAATCAACCCTGCATCCGACATACGCGGAAGCGGACTTTGTGTCATCTTCAGGAAATGCTCCAGAAATGTCTGCACACCAAAGGTTGTAAGCGCAGAACCGAAAAACACCGGAGATAACTCTCCCTTATCCACCAGCTCCTGATCGAACTCATCGCTTGCGCCATCCAAAAGCTCAATCTCATCCATCAGCTGTGCATAAAGCTCATCTCCGACTGCATCCTTTAAAGCCGGATCTTTCACATCATAATCGGTCTCTGCCGCCGACTTCGCACCACCGACAGACACCGCCTGAAACATCGATACTTTCTTTGTATCCCGGTCGTAAACACCCTTAAAACGCTTTCCGGCACCGATTGGCCAGTTGATCGGGCATGTCCGGATTCCAAGGACATTCTCAATCTCATCTAAAAGCTCAAACGAATCTCTTGATTCAAGATCCATCTTATTGATAAATGTAAAAATCGGAATATGACGCATCACACAAACCTTGAACAGCTTGATTGTCTGCGCCTCCACACCTTTTGATGCATCAATCACCATGACCGCAGAGTCTGCCGCCATCAAAGTACGGTAGGTATCCTCCGAGAAATCCTGGTGTCCCGGCGTATCCAGGATATTGATGCAATATCCGTCATAATTAAACTGCAGTACGGATGAGGTAACGGAAATACCTCTCTCCTTCTCAATCTCCATCCAATCGGAAACCGCATATTTGGAATTTGCTTTTCCCTTTACCGAACCGGCTGTATTGATTGCACCACCATAGAGCAGAAACTTCTCTGTCAGAGTTGTCTTACCGGCATCCGGGTGGGATATGATTGCAAATGTTCTTCTCTTCTTAATCTCTTCTTCTAATGATGCTCCCATCTGTTCCTCCACCTTTAAACTCACTTCATGTTATTATAGCATTTTAGAGATGGCTTTCAAAGTCTAATCTGAAAGATTTTTCAACTTATTTTGCTTTTTTGCATAAAAATACAGCTCCTGATTGTACGAATTGCACACACCAAACTCCGTACACGGACAATACACCGTCTCACAGGCATCGATCAACGCTTTTGCCTGTGCCATCATCGTATCCTCCGGCATCGTAAAGACTGGGATTTCCAATACCTTCTCGCAGAGCGCCTTCGCAACCGGATAGTCCCGGTCATGTACAGGTAAAATCCCAGCCGCACACGGGATGCCCTGCCGCTGCAGCTTCCGGTAAAGCGGGATTCCATATCCGCCCCCACCAATCACAAAGGTTCGAACCGCCCCCTTTTGCTTCGGGAACTCCACACTGCCATACGCCGCATCATAGACGCCATCCTGCATCGCATAAAGCTCCCGTATATATTCGGTTGTCATGACCTCTTCCGGTGTTCCGATCCGGTCAACGCGGTGTTCCTTCACACAGACAACACGGTCCGAGATCTTCTGAGCCAGGTCGATCTCATGCAGGGACATCACAACTGCCATCTGTCGTTTCCGCGCAAGTGTCCGAAGCAGCCACAGGAAATCTGTCTTATAGCGGATATCCAGATACGAGGTTGGTTCATCCAACACTAAAATCTCCGGTTCCTGACAGATTGCTCTTGCCAGCATCACACGCTGACGCTGTCCATCACTGATCCGTTCAAAATCCTGATCCCGAAGCGCTTCGACCTGCACCTGCCGCATCGCTTCTTCGATTTTTTCTTCATCTTCCTTTTGCAGCATCCCCATCTTCCCGGTATACGGATACCGGCCGGTCGCCACAACATCATAACAGGTATATCGTTCCGGGTGAATCCGCTCGGTCATCACGATTGCCATCTTCTTCGCCAGTTCCTTCAGTGCATAAGCAGACAGTTCTTTCCCATCAACGCTGACCGTTCCTGCAATCAAGGAAAGCTGCCGGATGATACTTTTCAGGATCGTCGATTTGCCGACGCCGTTTGGTCCAATCAGGGTCAGGATCTCTCCTTTTTTCACATGGAGATTCACATGATCTATGAGTGTGCGCTTCTGATAGCCTACACTTGCTTCTTCCGTTATCATATAATCATTATCACTGTGCATAGCCATGTCTTCGCCCCCTCTCCTTCACCATCATGTAGATCACAACCGGAGCTAAAAAGACCGCTGTCACAGAGCTAATGGATAGCTCAACCGGTGCAAATATTGTCCGTGCCAGCAAGTCGCACAGCACGCAGAACACACCACCGCCAAGAAAACTGACCGGTATCATCACGATCGGCTTTGTTGTTTTTACCATGCTCTTTACAAGATGCGGCACCGCGATTCCGACAAACGAAATCGGTCCCGCAAATGCCGTCACACAGGCGGATAATAAACTGGATAATAAAATCAGCATCACACGCAGTGGGCGGATGGATACACCGACATTTTGCGCATAGCTTTCTCCCATCTGATATGCCCCGATCGGCTTGGATAACAGAAACGAACCAGCTACAGCCACTACAATAACGATTGTCATGATCTCTACATGCGCCATGGATATTCCCGCGAAGCTGCCAAGTGACCAGTTATGCAGATTCACGATATTCGAATCATCTGCAAAGGTCACCGCAATATCCGTGATTGCCGAACAGATATAACCAATCATCACGCCACATACAACCAGCATAGACATCTCCTGCACCTTCTTCGACACTGCTAGTACGAAAAACATCGAAAGAAGCGATCCGATAAATGCCATCGCGATCATAAACCACGAACTCATTGTAATACCATTTGAGACGCCTACAATCATCGCAAGTGCAACAACCAACTTTGCCCCGGAAGAGATACCGAGCACAAACGGACCTGCAATCGGATTTCTAAAAAATGTCTGCAGCAAAAATCCCGATACCGCAAGTGCACCTCCTAAGATTGCTGCCGCAAGCACGCGTGGCAGACGGATCGACAGAATAATCTGCATCGCCTTCGCATCGGTTCCATGTCCGGTTAATACGGAGAATACCTGCCGCGGGGCGATCGATACGCTGCCGATATAAAGCGATAGCAGGATCGCACCGAGCAGCAGTGCAAATAATACGATATATGTAATTACAATATGTGTCTTTTTTGTCTTCATCTGTATTCCATTTTCAACTCATATAGTATATGTTCCATGCATCGATTTCACGATTCCACTTATTTCTCTGTCAGCTTATAAAAATAATCGCTCTTTATCTCCTGTCCGTTAAATATCGCATGCATATCTGCGATCATCGTACCATATCCGGTCGTCTCCTGAAACATATTTTTTCCGGTTCCGTACACATGTCCTTCCTTAACGGCTTTGAAATCCGAAAATAGTGCATTTTTCTGCAAAAGCTCTGATACGCTCGTAAGCTCGCTGTCAATCGTACTGTTGTAGATGATATAGTCGGCATCCTTCGCCTGCTCATAGAATGTCTCCATCTGGATTGTCATAGTTGAAAGCGCATTTTTCTCGTCCGAATCATCAAAGGTAATACAGGTTCCACCTGCAAGCTCGATCATCTTTGATACATAATCACCGGACTTACGCACATTGACACCACCGTTTGTTGTCACGTAGAAAAATGCAACCGTCTTTCCGGTCGGGGTCTCGGTCAGAATGTCAGCGGTCTTCGCTGTCTCTGTCTCAAATAACTGCTCTGCAGCATCCTCCGCATCGAACAATGCGCCATAGAATTTCACCCATTCCAGTCTGCCAAGCGGATCCGTCTCATAGCTTGAATGTTCCACGATCACAGGGATTCCACACGCCTCTAACTGCTCCTTTACCTCCGGATTGTGCAAGATCATCGTCGACTCGATAGCAAGATCACAATCCCCGGCAAGCATCTGCTCCACATCCGGCGCATTGTATTTGCCTGCGTAGGCAAGCGTCTTTGCCTGCATCGCCTGCTTTGCCTCCGGGATATACCAGCCATCTTCCTTCGTACCGGAGAACGAAAGGTGATTCAGACACCCAATCTTCACAATAAAATCCATGCCGGACGTTGCAGCCAGATATGCATGCTTCGGTGTTCCATCAATCACTGAAATATCCGAAGGAAGCCCCTCCGGTACATTCTTACCATCCGGCACAAGCAGGTAATCGCCGATATCAGAAACGGAAATAAGTTTATACCCACCTGTATAATAATCCACGGAAAACTGTGTCGCATAGCTTAATTCCATACTATTTTCTATTTTCAAGTCATCCCATCGGATATCTGCATCCAATGCGGATGCATCTGTCACTGTCTCTTTTGGTCCTTCATCCTCTGTATATGCAACATTCCCCTGTGTTGCACAAGCACAGGGGAACGTACATAACAGGGCGAACAGGAGTAAAAAAAGAATTCTTCTTCCTCGTCTCAAATCCAACACCCTTACTTTATTGTTTTAGAATCAAAATATAATGTATAGTCGATCTCATGTGGCGTACTCATCGCAGTCGTATCTGCTGAAATCGGCATATTGTAGTCAAATCCGGTAACCGGAATCTCAAATGTAGAATTTCCTTCCGTATTGACCGGCAGATACTTCTCCTCACCGACAATCACATAATCATAGTTTGAAGAACTCATGATAATCGTTGCAGTCGCGATTCCATTTTCCACCTTGATCGTTGTTGGGCTTTCCACCGTTGCACGGCCGGAGCCTCCGGACAGGGTTACCTCAACTGTATATTCGCCATCGGCGATTCCTAAATCCTCTGCCGTTTTCATCGATGGATTATCTATGGTTCCAGCCGGAAGTGAATCGGAACGGAACACCAGCGTCCGCTCATACCATTTTTCTTTTTTGTTGCTGAATGCGGCACATGCAACGCCTTCATCCAGCGCATCCACAGGAACTGTAAATGTATGCGCGCCATCTGCATCCTCTACATATGGGATATACTCTGACTCATCTGCAGCAACTGCATCTTCCCCGGTACCCATATACAGATACCGATAGCCTTTTCCGCCCATCGTCATAACGGCGGTCATCTTGCCGTCTGCTACCGTGAGCTTGCAGGCAGTAATGTTGAACATCGAAGAACTTGAATCAACCTCGATGTCATATTCACCATCTGCGACATTTTCTGCCGGAATCGGAACCATCCAATCCTCTACCACGTCACTTGCCGATGCCAGATCCGAACCGGTTGCAATCTGTGCATCTGCTGTAGCCACCTGCTCTGTTGTCACGGCCTCCGTCGCAGCCGCGGCAGTTGTCTCCTGTGTTGTATCATTTTTTCCGCATCCTGCAAGCAGGCAGGCAAGTACCACGCCTGCTGCAAGACTTACATTCCATTTCTTCACGATTGATTCCTCGCGTTTATTCTATTATTTGTTTAATTTGTCAATAGCTGCCTGTGCATGCTTTACAAAGATATCCTGAATTGCCGGAAGCTCACCAAGACCACGAACGAGACATGTTACATCATAACCTGCATCCTCGAATGTTGTCTTCCAGGAACCTTCCTCATCACCAGCCATATCGTTGTTTGCATGGTCACCGGCTACAATCATCAAAGGCTCAAGAACAACCTTCTTGTAATCGCCTGCCTGTACCTTCGCAAGTACATCATCCACAGAAGGAGTTGCCTCAACCGTACCTACGAAATAGTTCTCAAAGCCGGCGTCTGTCAGCTTATCCTGCATCTTCTGGTATACTTCGTTGCTGTCTGCCTCTGTACCATGTCCCATGAAGCAGATGGCTGTCTCACCATCATCATACTCAGCTGTTGCATCTGTGATAGCCTTCACAACCTCATCGAAGTCCTCATCACTTGTAAGAAGCGGATCACCGATTACAACCTGATCAAATGCATCTGCATAATCGCCTACTTCATTTACAACATCTGTATACTCCAGGCCGTTCATCAGATGTGTCGGCTGGATTACAAGATTCTTAACGCCGTTATCAACCGCACGGTCAAGCGCTTCTGTCATATTATCAATGGTAATGCCATCTCTGCTCTTTACATGATCAATGATGATCTGGCTTGTAAAGCCTCTTCTGACGGAATAATCTTTACCGAATTCTTCATCAAGCTTATCCTCGATTGCGCCGATTGTCAGACGACGGCTGTCGTTAAAGCTTGTACCAAAGCTTACAACAAGCAGTTCGTTGTCACCAATTTCATCCTGATTACGAACATTATCCAATGATGCATCTCCTGTCTCATAATTCTCATCGTCCTCTGCCTCAGATGCAGTTGCATCTGCAACTGTTGCCTCTGTTGTCGTTGCAGCTTCTGTAGTTGCCTCTGTGGTTGCTTCCGTCGTTGCCTCTGTTGTCTCTGTCTTCTTGTCTCCACATCCTGCAAGCAGAGTTGCTGCCATACATGCTGTAAGGAATGCTACGCTTAATTTCGATTTCTTCATTTTCTGTACCTCTTTCCTTTTGTTTTTTATCCAGTCACTTGTTAAGAATCAATTCAGACGCACAGAAAAAAACCGCCAGCGAAATCACAAACTGACGGAGTAACAGGCCATAGAACTTAATCTACAACGGTACGACCAATTACTCGTGATCTGGAAATCCTTCCTGTACCAATACACGGCAGGTTTCCTGACTTACCGATCCGCATACACATTCCCCTTCCCAGCCTTGCGGCCAGTGGTTATCTTCCGATATCGAATGTATACTCCCGGCTTACAGTGACGAGATCGTGCAGGACTTCCACCTGCTTCCCTTTTAACACATGTCTGCTTTTCAAACAAAAAAGCTCCACGGCACCGTATATTATGAATTCAATTCGTCGCAATAATAACACACGCACACGAAATGTACAAGTACCAATTTCATGTGCGTGATATATTTAAACTATGCTATTCATATCTTTTAACTATTTTCAAGCAGATCCTGCAGCCGTTTCTCATAGACATAGCAGTGTCCATGCGCCTCGATCGCCTTCTCATAGGCTTCAATGGCCATCTCCCGCTCTCCCATTACCTCATACAGGATTCCAAGCTCATAATAGCCTTCCTCGCAGCCATGATACCCACAGCTTGAACAAAGCTTCATCGTAACTGCCTGCTTCAAATATTTCTCCGCATCTGCATAATCACCGATCACCCGGCAGTACCTTGCAAGCTTGATATAATCAAGCGGTGCCTTCCGGTCTTCCTCCGGTATCACTGCTTTACTTAAATACTCCGCATACTCAGACTTGATTTCTCCATCCCGCAGATAGAGCGCCTGCAACAGTTCCCCATAATAATTGGTTTCTTTATTTAAGTTGACTGCCTTTTTGTATGCATCGACTGCGTCCGCATACCTGCCATTCATGATAAGCACTCTGCCGTACTTGCTGTAGATGCTTGTATTATCCGGCTTTAACTTCATACCAAGCTGATACATCTGATCCATCATCAGGGTATCGTCCTCTTCCCCGGCAAGCTCCATCAGAAGACTCGCGCAGTCAAACCGCAGCTTCTCATCTGTGCCTTCCTCCGCATAGCTTTCCAACATCTGCTCTGCCTCCAGATAGCGATCCGCTCTTGTGAGCCCCAATCCTGCCTCAATGCGAAGCTGTGGATCCATGTCATCTCCGTATTTTTGAATCGCATCCAACAGAATCTGACACCCCTCCGTAATCCGGTTCAAGCAGAGCAGAACACGGGATTTGAAGCGGATGACCTCTGTCTTTCTCTGTATATCCCGGTCCGATCTCTCCGGAGCGATTGCCAGTGCCTGATCAAAATTCTCCAGCGCTTTCCCGTAATCCCGCCGCTCCCAGTAGATAAATCCAAGATTCGTATAATATGCCGCATGTGGCCGTACTTTAATCTGATCCTCATACGCCTTGATTGCAAGCTCCGTCTCATGGACCTTCCGGTACATATATCCCAGATATCCAAATACATCCGGGTTCTTCGGATTGATGGACACAACTTTGTTATACATTGCAATCGAATCCTCATTTCGGTTTGCTTCATCATAGAGGTCTGCCAGCTCTAATAACAGATCCTCATAATTCGGCAGATCGGATTCATCCGCCTTGTAATTTGCTTCCACCTTCTCCAAAAGCTTCAACGCTTCCTCTGATTTTTCCTGTGCACGAAGGCTTAATGCCTCATAATAATCCATCGCATCGCTCTCCGGACGGAACTCCCGGTACTGTGCCATTACATTTTCGGCATCCTCATACTGTTCTGCCTGCTGGAAGGTCAGTATCTCCTGTATGTACGGCTCCACACCATATGGATAGATCCGTATCGCCTTCTCCGCCGAATAGATGCATTCCTGCAGATAATCTAACATATAACAGCATTTTGCCCGGTAGCAATGCGCCCAGTATTCATCCTCATAGACCATAGATTCATAATCAATATGCTCTAACATCGCATCGCACGCCTTCATACAGTTGCCATACTCCTGCAGTTCATAGAGAATCCGAAGATTCAGGATGAGTCCGGTGATCTGTTCCTCATGCTCCGTCTCGACCGGAAGCTGTATATATTCCTTCGCTTTCTCGTACTCTTTCAGGTTATAGTAACAGCTTGCGATCAGTGTATGTGCATACGGATACCGCTTTCTGCGCTTGTTCTGTTCCTCTGTATAGCCGCCTTCTTCCGGCTGTATATCCTCAATTGCCTTCTTCCATTTTAAGAACAATGGCAGTGCCTTCTCCGTCTGTCCGGTTGCCAGATAACATCTGCCCTTCGCATTACAATAGAAGAAGATCTCATCGCCCTCCGGTTCAAATGTATCGAACACCTCCAACGCTTCCGGCTCCCGCTGATTCTGATAATAGCACCATGCCAGATCTAACTTCTTCTGATGGTCTTCCGGATTCTCTACTACATCCTGCTTCCATTTGGCAATGATTGCTTCATTTACCTGCTGCAGCCGGGTAAGGTACGCCATATCCCCATAATTGTTATGCATCAGCTCCTCGAAGATATCCTTTGCCTTCTCCAGGGCGCCCATCGCATAATAAATATCTCCTAAACAATACTGTGCGTCTTCATAATCCGGATTCTCCGCAAGAATCTCTTCTGCGGTCTGCTTCGCCTCCTCATATCGTTCCAGACGGTACAACATCTCGCTCTTGATAAACTGCGTCATCTCGTCCTTTGGGTATCGCTCAAGGTTCGCATTGATCCTGCTTAAAAGCGCCTCATATACAGCCTCCGCTTCCGCTCTTGGAAGTGGCTGTTCCGCATCCTTTTCCTGAAAACGCGTATCCTTCATCTGCACATAGATCTCCAGCACATCGCCATGTGGATGTGTAAGAGGAAGCTGTTTCAGTCGTTCTAATTCCTTGTGGAGTGCTTTCCGGTTCTCCGGTGTCAGCTCATCCTGCTTGTCCATCCGTTCAATCTTCATATACTGCTCAATATAGTCATCGGCATATGTATAATCTCCGGTCAGATATTCATAGGCAAAGTCATCCTGTTTCCGCGCTGCTATCCCAAGAATATAAGAAATGTAATCCTCCGGGAATTTCACCAGCAGATCTTCTTTGCGCAGTGCGATATCAAACCGCTCCACAATCTCACGAAAAACCACATCCGGCATCCGGTAATGATCCATCATGAATACAAGAAGTTCCTCTAGTGCTTCTGCCTCTGTGTCAAGCGATACAAATGCATCCTCACGAAACAGCTCTCTCCACGCATCCACACGGATACGGTTCGGATAATCATTATACAGTTGTTCTAACTTATCGGTAAGCTCCGTCCGTGGCGGCTGTAACCCTTCTGAATCTTCGTCATCCATATCATCCGGCAATGCTTCCTGGCTGTCACAGCTTGCAATCGCCTCCTCGTAGGCATTCCGAAGCTCCATAAAACCATCTGCATCCTCCTCCGGATTTACAGATTTTAACTGCTCGCGATATGCCTGCTTGATTGCACCCTTATCGTCTGTCTGCCCGATTCCAAGTATCGTCCATATGTTCATAACCCCTGCCCTTGTACCTTTCTTTGTATTTTATCTCCATCCAGTTTGTGCATAATTTGCACAAACTGATATACCCACATAAAATAAACTTGTGCAGAAAATGCACAAGTTCATTTTAGCAAATGGAATATAAGAAAACAACGCTTTCCTACATATTCTACAGTCCAGTCAGATTATTTTTCACACAATTTCTAAGATTCGCATACGCATGCGTTTTCTCCATTGCAAGCCGCTTTTCTTCCTCTGTGCAGGCAGCGCTTGCCGCATAGCACCCGGCAAATACACCACTGTCGATACACACTTGTACATCTGCACCAAAACATCCTGCAAATGCATAGACGGGCACTTTATACGACTTCGCTATCCGCGCTACGCCAATCGGTGTCTTCCCCATCAACGTCTGCGCGTCTAATTTTCCCTCTCCAGTAATAACTTCGTCTGCTGTTTTAATTGCCTGCGCAATCTGTATCTCATCTAATACGATGTCTATGCCTGGTTTTAATACTGCATGTAAGAACATCAGACATGCATAGCCTAGACCTCCAGCCGCACCTGCACCGGGTATCATGCGGTTTTTTACTTGACTCTGCCTGTCGTTTTTTTCAACGTTCTTGCCCGCTTCATCATTACCAATCTGCTGATTTTCCATCAAAGCAGGATCTTTCCGGTACATCTCTTCCACAATATCAGCATACCGGTTCATCGCCGCATCCATCGCCTGTACCATCTTCGCATCCGCACCCTTTTGTGGGGCAAAGACAGCACTGCACCCCTGTGCACCGACCAGTGGATTCGTCACATCGCACGCAATCTGGAACATACACAAAGCAAGCTCCGGCAACACATCCTCTGTCGTAATCGACCGCACCTGTGCCAGCCCTTCCGCGCCATAGCCAACTTCTCTTCCTGCTGCATCCAAGAAATGAAATCCAAGTGCCTGCAGCATTCCGATTCCTGCATCATTTGTTGCACTTCCGCCGATTCCAAGGATAAATCTCCGGCAGCCACATGCAATGGCATCACGTATCATCTCTCCAACTCCATAGGTCGTTGTATGCATCGGATTTCTTCTTTCTTCCGGAACTAGCGGTAGCCCGGCTGCCTGCGCCATCTCCAAAACTGCCGTCTTTTCTCCTGCCTGCTCGTAGATTGTGTATTCCGCCGAAACTTTTGTTCCAATCGGTCCGGTCACAGAGATTGTCCGCGTCTGCACATGCTCCTTTCCGAAGCTAAGTGCTTCCACCGTGCCCTCGCCGCCATCGGCAACCGGGAATATCTGCACATCAACGTCCGGATACTTCTCTAAGATTCCGTCTCTGACTGCATTTCCGGCTTCCAGCGAAGTAAGGCTTCCCTTGAACGAATCCATCGCCACGACGATTTTTTTCTGACTTTTTCTGTTGTTAAAATGATTCATTATTTTTATTTTTCCTCTATCTTTTTCTTACTATGTCATATATAAACCGACACTATATCTGTATATCCACAGACATTTTCCATACATCAATCTCTGCCTGTCAACTGCAATTACCTACTTCACATTTTATCACATATCTGCTATGATGAACTACAGAATTATTGGATGTATTTGTAAGATAGGATAGGACTTATATGAACTGTCAAAAATCATATCGCAGATTGCTTAATTTCATTATTTCCATCGTAATTCTGTTCTCTGGTCTATACTTTAACCAGACGGAGGCAGATGTTTTTTTTGATACGGCAAACCCTACCGCCCAGTCGACGGTCAGCGGTGTCGAGCTTCCAATCTCTGCAAATACACAGATCAATACAACGGAGCTTCTCCTTGCTTCGAGAACCTCTTATATAAAAGAAATAAAACAGGGACCTGCACAGGCGGAAACATCTGTCCGTTTTATCGCAGCACTTCCGGATACACGGGAGCTTTCTTCCTCCCGCTATGCTATTTTTTCAGAGCCGATTCTGTCGAAAACAATTATCAGTCAACAGAAGATCCTATGCTATATCCATGCACAGGATGGAAAAAAATCCAACCATTTTTCAGTTTAATCAAGACTAAACGTGGGACTATGGATGCACATAGTTTTCTTTGCGTACTTAAAAATTGAAAAATGGAGGACTTAATCTATGTTTATGAATATTCTTGTTGGTATTATGGCTGCAATTGCAATTCTCGCCGGAGTCTGGGGCTTCTGGGTGGATCACAGAAAGGATAAGGATCTAACAGATGAAACATCTGCTGCAGGCAACGCAGATACAAGTAGTAAAAACTAAACAAAGTAACACGAAATGCCGGGACAGACATCCCGGCATTTTCTTCTAAGATAAATATTTCTTTATTGCTGTCAGATATGTCTGAGCCAGATGACTCAGCATTTCCTTCTTGTGCGTGATATAGCCGATCCGCATATCACTTTCATCCGCAAGTGGCACGGAAATGATATCTTTGCCATTTAATTTCTTATCAATCACACCGCTGCATACAGTGTAGCCATTTAAGCCAATCAGAAGATTGAACAAGGTTGCTCGGTCACGCACACGGATATTCTTTTTTCGTTCCGTCTCAGAGAAGATCTCCTCGGAGAAATAAAACGAATTATGTTCACCCTGCTCAAATGACAGATACGGATAGCTTTGCAGTTCTTCGTTCGTGATGACCTTATTTTCCGCAAGCGGATGCTTCCGGCTAATAAAAACATGCGGTTTTGCCACAAAGAGCTGATGAAATTCCAGATCATAGGACTTCAGGATCTTGGTGAGCACAACCTCATTGAAATCATTGAAAAACAGGATTCCAATCTCACTCCGCATACGCGCCACATCCTCAATGATCTCATACGTCTGTGTCTCACGGATGCTGAAATCATATTCATCCTGTCCATATTCCTTGATCAGATCGACAAATGCATTGACCGCAAAGGAATAATGCTGCGTGGAGATACAAAACTGTTTTTTTCCAATGGCACCGTTCTTATATTTGTCTTCAAGAATATCTGCCTGCTCCAGCACCTGTCTTGCATATCCAAGGAAATCCTCCCCCTCCTTAGATAAGGTAATGCCTTTGTTCGTCCGGTTGAATATCACAATATTCATTTCCTTTTCCAGATCATGAATCGCATTTGTCAGGCTTGGTTGCGTGATATACAGCTTCTTCGCTGCTTCTGTGATTGTTCCGGTCTGTGCAACCATCGTTGCATATCTTAACTGTTGTAGTGTCATCGTTTACTCCCCTTTCTCTTCCTCCACTGCCTGCAATATCATGTTCTTAAGCTGTCTTGCGGCAGCGCTGAGTGGATGTTGGTTATCCAATACCATACAGATATCCCGTTTCGGAATTTCTTCTTTTAACGGAATCTGCACGATTTCTCTTTCCATTATAGATTCTCTTGCCATCGCTTTTGGAACGAATGCAAGTCCAAGTTCATGCCGTACCAGTGGCAGGATCTGATCGGTCGTTGCAACCTCCGTATCCGGGGACAGTTCCAGTCCATATGATAAAAACAACTGATTATAAAATTGAAATGTCATCGTCTCACGTCCAAGACATATCAGCGGATAATTTTTTAATTCCCACAGCGATATCTCCTGGCTTCCTAGTGCCATGAACGTTCTTCCTCCGACTAATACCTCCTGAAAAGACTCCAATACAATTTCCTTGAGCGGGGCTTCCACCGCCGCCGGGGTTGACACGACCGCAAAATCAATCATTCCACTTTTCACTGCCTCGATTGCCTGTGGAGTTGAGTGATTATAGATTTTCAGACGTATACCCGGATATTTCATATGAAACTCTTTCAGCTTATCCAGCAGATAGATATTCAAGGCGGTTTCACTCGCGCCGATTGCAATACTTCCATGTGTCAGTCCCGTACTGTCGGTCAGCTCCTCCTCTGCCGCCCATAACTGCTGCATTGCCGCAGATACATGCGTATACAGACGCTGTCCCTCCGGCGTCAGCTGCACACCACGGTTCGTTCTCACAAACAGTGTACTATGAATCTGCTGTTCTAAGCTATTCATCGCACGTGTAATATTCGGCTGGCTGTTTCCCAATACACGGGCCGCTTTTGTAAAATTCTCATATTTTGCCACATAATAAAAGATTTTGTAATATTCAAAATTTACGTTCATGCTTCTCCTTATCCTGATATGTCAAAGTAATATCTTTGATATATCAATTATACTTTTTACTTATTTCTGTATGCATAGTATAATCTGTCCGAAAAGAAAAAGCAAGAAGGGATGTGCATATTATGAAAAATACAACGATGTTTCCAAGAGAAGAACATGCAGATGTTTTGTTCCAGAAAATATTAAATGATCCATGGGCATGTGAAAAACTGCAGGAGACCTTTTGTAATTCTCTTGCGCTGAATGACGATACAGATAATTCCCCTTCTGCATCCACATTTGCCAATGTCCTGTTTGATGCATACCACAACCGGGATTTGTCTGCATTTCTAATGGCAATCTGTCAGAATACACTGTTTGATTTGCTGCGGAATTCTTATCTGATTCCATACCGGTTCAATGCTGATGGGAAGCAAAACCCGATTATCATGACAGATACAGATGGAAATCTGTTACCCGAATATAAAAAAACAGTTCATGAGAAAGAATATCATCATTTTCAGAACGTATGCAAAGAAATCGGTTCAACACAAAATATGTTCTTAGCACAGGCTTATCGGTACAGCCACGCATATGCATCTGATTCTATGGACCTCAAGCAGAAAAATCTGGAATCCTGCACCGGCGTTCTCCTGATCCGCGAGCTTCCAGACACGATCAAGCAAAAAGAAACCGAAGCAGAAGCCTATTCCGCAGTCTGGGATCTGATGGTAAAGCTGGAGAAGGAACTCCCGATGGCATTTGTATTTTACGGACAGGATACTCTGCTCGAACACAATGAGCGGTTTGATGAGCTTGGAATCTTCCTGCCAAATTCCGTTTTTTTGAATAATCTGAAACGGCATATTACAAAAGCAGAGGCGATATTATATGAAGAAGAACACTGATTCGATCTCAACTTCCTATGTTGATATTATGGAAAAAAATCATATGGAAATCCCCTGGCATGATTATACCGGTGATGACAGCAACGTGCTTATCTCCGATGCGGGATTGATTGAAAAAGCTTCCGTTATCGGTCGTGTCGGTCTGATCCTGCTTTCCTGCGGAACCGGAGCATGGCGTGTCCGTACATCCATGAATAAGCTTTCCAAAGAACTCGGTGTAACATGCACGGTCGATGTCGGTCTGATGTCCATTGAGTTTAACTGTTTTGATGGAAATGATTGTGTGTCCCAATCTTTAAGTATTGCAAATACAGGCGTAAACACATCCAAGCTTTACCGAATGGAGCGTTTCGTCGACAGCTTTCCGAATATCGAAGCCCATCTGACCGGTGAAGAAATCCATAAAAGGCTCGATGAAATCGAGAGAATCCATGCGCTTTACTCTCCTGTCAAATTAGGACTGGCGGCAGCACTCGCCTGCTGTGCTTTTACATTTCTGCTCGGCGGCGGTCCCGTGGAAATGATTCTTGCATTTATTGCTGCAGGTGTTGGCAATATCATACGAGCAAAACTGATCAAGCATCATTTTACCTTATTTCTAAACATTGCTGCTTCTATCTCGGCTGCCTGTCTGATCTACACGATCTGTCTGAAGCTTGCCGAAATGCTGTTCCATGTAGCCGCGGTGAACGAAGCGGGTTATATATGCTCTATCCTGTTTATCATCCCAGGATTTCCATTTATTACAAGCGGCATTGACCTTGCAAAGCTGGATCTCCGATCCGGTCTGGAACGACTGACTTATTCCATTATTATCGTTTTGGTTGCAACCATGTCTGCATGGATCATGGCTTTGTTGTTACATTTACAGCCACTGTCTTTCGCAGACATGCATATCAATGTATGGGTACATTTTATACTCCGGATGATTACCAGCTTCTGTGGTGTATTCGGATTTTCCCTGATGTTCAACAGTTCTGTTTCAATGGCATGTACGGCTGCAATGATTGGTGCTGTCGCAAATACACTCCGTCTGGAGCTCGTAGACCATTGTGGAATTCCTGCCGCTGTAGCTGCATTTCTTGGGGCACTGACAGCAGGACTGCTTGCATCCTTTATAAAACAGAATCATGGATACCCAAGAATTTCACTTACGGTTCCTTCCATCGTTATTATGGTTCCGGGACTTTACTTATATCGTGCAATTTATAACTTTGGCATTATGTCTCTTACCGAAGCGGTCTCGTGGTTTACATCTGCAATCATGATCATCATTGCACTTCCACTCGGTCTGATCTTTGCAAGAATTCTGACTGACCGTACATTCCGGTACTGCACATAACATAAATTACCTTACCAAACAAAGGAGGACAAACAAATGCTTACAGCCGTAACAGGTATCAACTGGGGTGACGAAGGAAAAGGTCGTGTCATCGATCTATTAGCAGAGCAGGCGGATATCGTCGTCCGCTATCAAGGCGGAAATAACGCCGGTCACACCGTCGTTGTTGGTCGTGATAAATATGTATTAAATCTGCTTCCATCCGGGATTCTGCATCCGGATGTCACATGTGTCTTAGGAGATGGAATGGTCATTGACTTAGAGCATCTCACGAAGGAAATCGAGGCGCTGCGAGGGAAAGGAATTCCTATCACACCAGAAAATCTAAAGCTTTCCAAGCGTGCCACAATCTCTATGCCTTGGCACCGGGTGCAGGATGAACTAGAGGAAGCCCGACTGGAAAAAGATGGTTCCGCCTTCGGTTCCACACGTCGCGGTATCGCCTATGCTTACAGCGACAAATATAGAAAGAAAACGCTCCGGCTTGGTGATCTGCTTCATCTGAACGATGGCTATATACACAACCGGCTGCACATGATGCTGGATGCCAAAAACATGGAGCTTTCCGGCTGTTATCATCAGGAGCCAATGTCCTATCCGGCACTGCTCTCCTGGTGTGAAAAACAAGCGGCAGCATTCTCCGCATACATCTGCGACACCGGTGCATTCTTAAGAGATGCCCTTGCAGACCATAAAAAGGTGCTTTTGGAGGCACAGCTTGGCGCCATGCGTGATATTGACTATGGCATATTCCCATATACATCCAGCTCATCCACGATCTCAGCCTATGGTCCGATCGGTGCCGGAATCCCCGGTGCTCCGCTCTCCCATGTCGTCGGTGTTCTGAAAGCATACTCGACCTGTGTCGGTGCTGGTCCATTTACCGCAGAGAAAGCAATGTCCGAATCATGGAAGGATGATCTACGCCGTGCCGGCAATGAATACGGTGCTGCAACCGGACGTCCAAGACGTGTCGGTCCTTTTGATGCCGTTGCCAGCCGTTACGGACTCCAATGTCAGAACGCAGACCGGATTGCCCTGACAAAACTGGATGTATTAAGCTCCATGAAGGAAATTCCGATTATCACAGAATACCTGCAGCACACGAAACATATTAAGGATTTTGACCCAACAGATAATATGGAGAATCTCCTGCCCGTCATCGATATCGTTCCTGGCTGGCAGCAGGATATCTCGCATTGCCGTTCTTATGATGAACTGCCGGACAATGCAAAACGATATATAGAAACGATTGAAAAACTGCTTGATCACGAGATACAATTTATCTCCGTCGGTGCGGAACGAAATCAATACCTGACAAAAGGGGAATGGCTGTAAAGCCACTCCCCTTTGTCATGTGTACATCTTCACTCTTCTCTGATACTCCGCATACGTGAGCGGTTCTTTCTCACTCAGTATCTTTGATTTGATCACAGTTCCGATAAATAACGTATGAGAACCACAAGATATCTTCTCTGTCACCGTCGCTCCAAGCATCGCCACGCTCTGCCATCCGAGATACGGGATTCCCTGTTCATTGACCGGAAGCTCCAGTGTTTTCATTTTGTCAACATCTCTTCCAGACTGATATCCAAAATGCATAATTGTCTCGAAAGTGCATGTCTCATCTAAGATGCTGACTGCAAATATCCCGCTCTTTTTGAGTAATTCACATGTATAACTCTGATTGGAAACCGCGATTGCGATCTGTACCGGCTCGTGGCTGATCTGCATACATGTATCAATGATACAGCCATTTGCTTTTTTCTCCCACACCGTCGATAACATGTATAACCCATAGGTGATACACTGTGTTGCTGTCCGTTCCATCTTCCACATCTCCTATCTGTTTCGTTTCCGATAGTATGTGCAAAATGAGATTTTCTATAGATAAAATATTATACATATATTCCAAAAATGGTACAAAACAGATCATATATTGTCTATTTTGTACCATCATCAAAGGACAGGAAATAAGATTAAAAATCTGTATTTGGATTGTGATACATGGCATTGGACTTTGCGCACATACATCGCAATATGTTCTATCTTCATCATAAGCCCTGCCTTCCTTTGTATCTGCTATGTTCTAGCTCCACATTGCCTCGATCTCAGTCTTGGATACCACACCGACACTCTTCTTCACGATCTCGCCATCTTTGAACAAAATCAAAGTCGGGATACTTGCCACGCCATAGGACATCGCAATATCCATTGCCTGATCCACATCGAGCTTGCAGACCTTGACTTTTCCTTTATATTCGTCCGCAATCTCAGAAACCGTTGGTGCCAGCATCTTACACGGACCACACCATGTTGCCCAGAAATCAACGAGCACGAGTCCCTTTGCATCGAGTACTTCTGCCTTAAAATTATCGTTATTTAAAATTACTTCTGCCATTTTCATTCACTCCTTATCTTTTGATTTATGTTACCCTTTGTTTCTTTCTTTTAATCACGCTACCACGCTTCGCCCGGATATTTCATGTTCCAGTCTTTCCGAAGCTTCGTCATAATCTCCATCACATCCTTGGAATACGCAAGCTGCATTGCGGATGCATCCCCGCTTTTTACTGCCTGC